>QKCO01000035.1 GCA_003245635.1 Treponema sp. | reverse complement strand
AACCTAGCGTCGAGCTTTAGGAACCTGTGCGCTCAAATAAAAATCTCACTATCTCGTTTGACAGAATATATTCAGTGAATATATATTTTTAAATAATTTAATATAGATTGTTTTTGGTCGGTTGCTGGTCAGTACATCATGATGCAATTTCTCTCGGCAGGCGACCTTTCGGCGTACGCTGTGGGCACTGCGGGATTAATAAGGAGTATGAATATGTCAGCAAAGAAATTGTTGCGTGGAGCGATCGCGCTCTTCGCCGCTGCCGCGCTCGTCGTCGGCTGCGCCCAGACCCCGGCCGCCAAGAGCGGCCAATTCAAGCCCGGCACCTATACGTCCGCAGCCAAGGGCATGGGCGGAGACGTGAAGGTCTCCGTGACGTTCACCGCCAACGAAATCGCCGAAGTCAAGGTGCTCGAACAAAACGAAACCCCCGGCGTCGGAGATGTCGCCGTCGAGAAGCTGCCGCCGATGATCGTCGAGGGACAGACCCTCAACGTCGACGGCGTCGCGGGCGCGTCGATCAGCAGCGCCGCCATCCTGGCCGCCGTCGCCGACTGCGTTAAGCAGGCCGGCGGCGACGTGGCTGCCCTCAAGGCGAAGAAAGCCGCCGCCGCGACTGCGAAGGCCGCCGACGTGACCGAGACCGCGGATGTCGTCGTCATCGGATCGGGCGGAGCCGGTCTTTCCGCCGCCGTTTCGGCCAGCCAGGGAGGCGCTTCCGTCATCGTCATCGAGAAGATGCCGAAGGTCGGCGGAAACACGATCATCTCCGGCGCCGCCTACAATACCAGCGATCCCGAGCGGCAGAAGAACACCCCCGCCGCCGCCGGTCCCGAATCGACCGTCATGAAGCTCATCGACGCCGCTCCCGCCGGCGATCTCCATAAGGAGATGCAGGCGCAGCTCAAGAGCGAGTACGCCGCCTACAAGGCTTCCGGTTCGACCAGCCTCTTCGATTCGCCCACCCTCCACGCGCTCCAGACTTTCGAAGGCGGCGACCGCGTCGGCAACCTGGTCCTCATCAAGAACTACACCAGCAAGACGCTCGCCGGGCTCAAGTGGCTCGAGAGCATGGACATGAAATTCAAGGACGACTGCTTCACCGTCCTCGGCGCTCTGTGGCAGCGCTCCCACAAGCCGATCAAGCCGCTCGGCACCGGCTACATCGAGACGCTCATGAGCTATGTGACCAGCCATAAGATTCCGGTGATGCTCGAGACGAAAGCCGAAAAGCTCATCATGAAGGACGGACGCGTCGTCGGCGTCGAGGCCAAGGGCCCCACCGGCAACAAAGTCACCGTCTACGCCAAAAAAGGCGTCGTCATGGCCACCGGCGGCTTCGGCAAGAACGTCGAGATGCGCCAGAAGTACAACGATCAGTGGAAGACCCTGGACGCTTCCATTCCTTCGACCAACCATCCCGGCGCCACCGGCGACGGCATCATCATGGGGCAGGCCGTCAACGCGGACCTCGTCGGCATGAACTACATCCAGCTCCTGCCCATGGGCGAGCCGGGCTCCGGCAGCCTCGCCGGAAACATCGAACAGGGCGTCGAGGACCGCATCTTCGTCAACAAGCAGGGCAAGCGCTTCATCGCCGAAGACGCCCGCCGCGACGTCATGACCCAGGGCCTGTACAAGCAGACCGACGCCTACATGTGGGTCGTTCTGGACAAGCATTCCTACCCGACCGGCTCCACGAAGAATAATTTCAACGAGACGATCGACGAGCTCGTGGCCGCCGGCCGCGCTTTCAAGGCCGATACCCTGGCCGAGCTCGCCGCCAAGATCAAGGTCGATCCCGCCAACCTCGAGATGGCCGTCGCCGAGTTCAACAAGGCCGTCGACGCCAAAGGCGGCGATCCCTTCGGCCGCACGCTCTTCTCCCACCGGATCGACACTCCGCCGTTCTACGCCGGAGCCCGCGTTCCCACCGTCCACCACACCATGGGCGGCCTCAAGGTCAACGTCGACTGCCAGGTCATCGACACCAAGAACGTCGTGATCCCCGGCCTCTATGCCGGCGGCGAAGTGACCGGCGGTCTGCACGGCTCCAACCGCCTCGGCGGAAACGCGCTTCCCGACACGGTCGTCAACGGCCGCATCGCCGGCGCCAGCGCCGCCGCCGCCAAGTAAGTTTCCTTTCCGATAACGCAGGGCCGCCGGGGATATCGATTCTCGGCGGCCTTTCTCGTCTATGGCCCCGCGGCCGGCGGGGATAGGCCGCCGGCCGCGGGGCGCCACTTGATTCTTGGGCCCGACTCTCCTATGTTTTGAGCAAGCAAGGAGACGACAATGCCTTTCGACCGAAATACCCGCATCATCTGCACGATGGGTCCCGCCGTGGCGAATCTCGAGACGGCGAGGGCTCTCATCCGAAAGGGCATGAACATCGCCCGCTTCAATTTCTCCCACGGCGACCACGAGTACCACGGCGCCGGGATGGCGCGCGTCCGCGAGGCGTCGCGGCTGGAAGGCCTGCCCGTGGCGCTGCTGCTCGACACCAAGGGGCCCGAGATACGGACCGGCGAGGTGAAGGGAGACGGCAAGATCGCGCTCGGCAAGGGCAGCGGCGTACGGGTCATGGCGATCAAGGACGCGGTCGCGGAACGGGGCGCCGACGCCGCCTACGCGACGCCCGCCCTGGTGACCGTCTCCTACGGCGGCTTGATCGACGATCTGAAGCCGGGCGCGCGCATCCTCATCGCAGACGGATTGATCGCGCTCGAGGTGAAGGAGATCTCCGGACGGGCGGCCGAGTGCGTCGTGCTCGACGGCGGCGAGATCGGTGGGCGCAAGAACGTGAACGTGATCGGCGTCAGGACCCGGCTGCCGGCCTTGAGCGACCAGGATAGGAACGATATCGCCTTCGGCGCGAAGATGGGCATGGATTTCATCGCCGCCTCCTTCGTGCGGAAGGCTTCGGACGTGACGACGATCCAGCGTTTTCTCGCGGAGGTCGGCTCGGATATCCCGGTCATCGCCAAAATAGAGGACGAGGAAGGGCTCGAGAATGTGGAGGAGATCATCCGCGTCTCGGCGGGCATCATGGTCGCGCGGGGCGATCTGGGCGTGCAGATTCCCGTCGAGCGCGTTCCGATGGAGCAGAAGCGCATCATCGCCCTGTGCAATGCCGCCGGTAAGCCGGTGATCACGGCGACTCAGATGCTCGATTCGATGATCAAGAATCCGCGTCCGACCCGCGCGGAGGCGGGGGATGTCGCGAACGCGATACTCGACGGCACCGATTGCGTCATGCTGTCCGGGGAGACCGCGAGCGGCTCGTATCCCGAGGAGGCGGTCGCTATGATGGACCGCATCGCGCAGGAGGTGGAGACTTCCGAGGCCTACGCGTTGAGCTCCGAGCGCAGGCGGATCGTTTCCGAAGATTCCGACATCGCCCGCACTATCGCCGAAGCGGCGTCCTGGACCGCAGACCGCATCGGCGCCGCGGCGATCGTCGTGCCGACGATGAGCGGAAACACGGCGCGCATGGTGAGCCGTTTCCGGCCGCACCGCCGGATCGTCGCCGCGACGCCAGACGAGTCGGTCCGCCGCAGGCTCCTGCTCCATTGGGGCGTCGTGCCCATTCTCGTGGACAGGGAAAAGGATTCGGAAGCGATGATACAGGGGGCGATCGCCGCCACTCTGAAGGCCGGCTACGCGAAAAGACTGGACAAGGTCGTTGTCGCCGCCGGGCTGCCGCTCGAGACCCCGCTGCAGACCAACAGCGTGCGCGTTCACGTGATCGGCAACGTGCTCGGCCGCGGCGGCCGCGGTTTCGGCGGCCGGTGCACGGGCCGCATCGTTAAAGCCCGCGGCCTGGACGAGGCCGTCCAGACCTTGAAGAAGACCGGCGGCGAAATCCTGGTCACCCACACGCTCGACGAGAGCTTCATTCCGGTCCTCCGCGTGGTCGACGGCGTGATCCTCGAGGGCGTTTCGGAGATGCCTTGGGAGATGGTCAAGGCCACGAATCCCGCTCTGGCCTACGTATCCCAGGTCAAGAACGCGATGGAACGCTTCGAGGACAACCTGACCGTGACACTCGACGGCAAGGAAAAGCTCGTATACGAAGGAGCGATATAGCGCGTGCCCGATTCGCTGCTGAATTGGTACATCCTGCGGACCGTCCTGCTCGGCGCGTCCTCCGCGACGGCCCTCTGGGTCGCCGCGTTCGCCTATTTCGGCTTGCGGCGGACTCGGGGCCTGCCCCTGGCTGCCTTGAGCGGATCGGTGTTCGTGTGGAACGCGTCCACTCTGATGATCGAAAGCATCCCCCGCCTCCCCTTCGATCGGGCGGATTTCTTCGTCCATCTGTTCGTCAATACGTCGCATATCGCGTATTCGGTGTTCCTCCCCCTGCTGTACATCTTCGCTCGGGGCGACGGGTTCGCAAGTCTGCGGAAGCCGCGCTTTCCCTGGCTGTTCGGCATCCCCGTCGCCGCCAACATCCTCATGTGGGTTTTTCCGCCGCGGTCCGGGGGCGTTTCTCCGATAATGCTGGTCGTGTTCTTGGTGCAGATCGTTTTCGGCGCCCTGATGGCCGTTCTCGCCGTCGTAACGCTGCACCGGAGATCCAAGGATCCGAAGGATGTCGAGCGCGTTTCCGTCGCGCGCGTTCTGGTCGCGGCGGCGGTCTTTTCCGCGGTATTCGCCCTCTACCGGGCCGGCGCGTTCCGCGGGCACGGCCTCGATCCGTCCCCGATCGCCGTGACGGTCGCGCTCGTCATCGTCGCGGCGGGCTACCATCGGCTCGATCCCTTCACCGCCGTCGCGGAGAACGAGAATCGACTCCGGCGCTTCGAGTTCATGGTCGACGCGTCCCACGAATTCATGAGCATCATCAATCGGGAATACCGCTACGAGGCGGTGAACGCGGCCTTCTGCGCTTCCATGAAGCGTTCCAGGGAGGAAATCATCGGCAGGAGCGTGGAGGAGGTCTGGGGCCGCTCTCGGTTCGCCGAGACGATCAAGCCGCCGATCGATTCCTGCCTCGCCGGATCGCCGCTGGTGTACCGCAGCCGCTTCCAGTTCGGCGACGAAGCGCCGCGATACATGGAAGTCTCCTATTTCCCGTTCGTCCCTCCGGGCGCTGAGGCGCCCTCCCACGCGGTGGTGGTCACCAAGGATATTTCCGCCTACGTCAGGAAAGAGGAGGAGCTCGAGGAGGCGCGCCACCGGGCCGACGAGGCGAACAAGGCGAAAAGCGATTTCCTGGCGTCGATGAGCCATGAGATACGGACGCCGATCAACGCGGTCATGGGTCTCGCCGAATTGTCTTTGAAAAAGCCGCTCGAGCCGGAGCTCCGCGACGATCTGGAAACGATGAAAGCCGCGTCGGTCAACCTGCTCGCCCTCGTCAACGACATCCTCGATTTGTCGAAGATCGAAGCGGGCGGCATGAAGCTCGAGAATATCCCCTTCTCGCCGCGCGAGTCCCTCGAACGAACGGTGAAGTCGTTCCGTCCGGCGATAAGCCGGAAAGGAATTTCGCTGGAACTCAGCGCGGACGATCGCCTGCCGCCGCTTATCATGGGCGATCCGCTGCGCTTCAGCCAAATCCTGTTCAACCTGATCGGCAACGCGGTGAAGTTCACCGAGCGGGGCGGCGTTTTCGTGTCGCTGCTGAAGCTGCCGGTAAAGCGGGAAGACGGCGCGATCGGCCTTCGCGTCGAAGTGCGCGATACGGGCATCGGCATCGCCGAAGAAAAGCTCGTTTCCATTTTCGAAAGCTTTTCCCAAGCCTCGGAAGGCACGAGCCGAAAATACGGGGGCTCCGGTCTCGGACTCACCATCTCGCGCCGTCTCGCGCGGATGTTCGGCGGCGACATCGCCGTGGAGTCCGTGGCCGGCAGCGGCAGCTCGTTCTCCTTCGACGCGTATTTCGCCGAAGCTCCGGCCGGGTCCGCCGACCACCAGGCTGAGACCGCGAATCAGGATGCCGTTCCGGCCGAAGTAGGAACGGCCATGGATTCAGGCACCGCTTACGGCGCGAATATGCTTCTGGTCGAAGACAACCCGATCAATGCCCGCGTCGCCCTGCGGTTCCTGAGTTCGGTCGGGAAACGGGTCGACCACGCCGTTTCAGGGCGCGAAGCTCTGCGCCTCGCGTCCGAGCGCCGCTACGATCTGGTGCTCATGGACGTCGAAATGCCCGATATGGACGGGCTCGAGACGACTCGGCGCATCAGGGCGGGCGAGGCGGGCCCCGATGCCGCTCGGGTGCCGATCGTCGCGATGACTGCCCATTCGGGCTCCGAATTCCGCACCCGCTGCGCTGGCGCGGGGATGGACGATTTTCTTTCGAAGCCGCTCGACTTCGCCGAGCTCGAGACGGTGGTTTCCCGCTTCGAGCATCCGTACGCGCGCGCGGAGGCTCTACGGGGATACGGAAACGAGGCCGAAGCGCAGCCTGCCGTCGAGCTGCCGCTTATCGACAAGAAGAACGCCCTCGTGCGTCTGGGGGGAGACGAAGAGCTGCTGGACGAACTGTTCGGCATTCTGCGTTCCGAAGCGGCGGATCGTTCCTCCCGGGCTCTCGGCTACAGCGAAATAGGCGATTATCCTTCGCTGGCGGACTTGGCCCACCAGGTCAAAGGCGCGGCGGCTACGCTCGGCGCCGAGCGCCTCGCCTCGGCCGCGTCCGTCTTGGACAAAGCCGCGCGCGCGGCCGATTCCGTCGCCGCGGCATCAGCGCTCGAAGGTTTCCTGTCCGTCTACGCCCTGACGTACAAGGCGCTTTCGGGGCCGGCGGCTTAGCGGCTGCTGGGCGTCTGCCGGTTCCTAGGCGAGCGCGAAGCGTTCCAGCGCCGCCCGCAGCGTGTCGGGCAGGATCGGCTTCACCAGATACGCGTTCGCCCCGCAGCGGTAGCAGGCGTTGACGTAGTTCTCAGGATCGTCCAGCGAGCTGGTCATGATGACGACCGCGTCCTTCCGCTCGTAGTAGTCGGTCTTGATGCCCGCTTCCTTCATTTTTCGGACGGCGGCGATCATCTCGGCGGTGCGGATCTGCTTGGCCGCTTCGAAGCCGTCGGTGCGCGGCATCATGATGTCCATGCACACCAGATCGTAGGGATGGTCCTCGAGCGCGCGCGCGAAGGCTTCGATCGCTTCGTTGCCGTCGACGGCGACGTCGCAGGTTCCGTACGGCTTCAGCATGGCGACCAGGGTTTTGCGCGAGAGGAAATCGTCCTCCACGACGAGGATGTTCAGCGGACCTCGTTCGTCCCGCCGCACCGTCGGAGCGCTCGGCGCCTGCTCTCGATCCCTTTTGGGGGAAACCGGCGGCGCCGTTTCCGCTTTCGCCTTTATCCTGGCGTTCTGGGGGGATTCGGTGCCAGCGGCTACCGCATCGAGCGATGCCATGAGCGCCTCGGTGGCGATCGAGTCCTCTTCGCCCGCGACCCCTTCGGAAACGAGTATGCTTATCGAATCGAGCGCGGCTAGCAGCAGATCCACGACCTGCTTGCTGGGCGCGAGGGTCCCGTTCCGCAGCCGGGCCATCACGTTTTCCGCCGAGTGCGCGAGCTCGCCGATATGGTTGAATTCGAGCATTCGCGCATTGCCTTTTATCGTATGGAACGTCCTGAACAGACCGTTCAGCGCTTCTTCGTCCTTGCTCTCTTCGATCTGAAGGATGTAGTCGGTCGCCTTCCGCACATGGTCGGCGCACTCGGCCGCGAAGGTTTCATATATTTCCTTCATTTCATCGTTCATGAGGTACCCCTTTTCATGCGTCAACTATAGCGGCGGAACTGAATCGAATACAAGCAAAAATGCGCGAAATGCGAAATGAAGCGGCAGTCCCGCGCTCTTCGGGGCCTCCTTGCGTTCCGAGGTCCCCTCGGGCTAGTATCGGGCCATGTTCAACAGCATCCGCGGCACCGTCACCGAACGGCGCATGGATATCCTCCGCGTGGAAACCGGCGGGGTGGAGTGGGAATTCTCTGTGCCCGCCATCGACGCCGACCGGTTCCCGGCGCCCGGCGGCCAGGCGCGCGTCTTCGCTTGGCTCTACCACCGCGAGGACCAGATGCGCCTCTACGGTTTCGTCGACGAACAGCGGCGCGAGACCTTCGTGGAGCTTCAGAAGGTCGAAGGCATCGGCCCGAAGGCCGCGATCAAGATCATGTCCGGCATTTCCCAGGCCGATCTCGAGAAAGCCTTGGAGGCCGGCGACATCGGACGCCTCGAGGCGGTACCCGGGCTCGGAAAGAAGACCGCGCAGAAGATGGTGCTCGCGCTCAAAGGGCGCATCGTCACCCAGAGCGAAGGTTCTTCGGGCGTGCCGGCCGCGCATGCGGAGCTGGTGGAGGCGCTGGTCGGCATGGGCTTCGACCGGAAGGCCGCCGCGGACGCGGTCGCCCGCGCGGAAAAGGAATATTCGGGCGACGCCGACGCGGCGGAGCGGGAAAAGCTGTTTTTCAAGCGGGCGATCATGCTCCTTTCGACGAGCGCGTAAGCGATGGCGGTGCTTCACGCCGAAGAGACATTCGAGGAGGACGGCAAGGACGTATCCTTGAGACCTCGCCGCCTCGACGAGTTCCTCGGCCAGGCGGCCCTCAAGGAAAACCTCTCGGTCTTCATCGAGGCGGCCAAGGCCCGCAACGAGAGTCTCGACCACCTATTCCTCATCGGTCCTCCGGGCCTGGGCAAGACAACGCTCGCCCAGGTCGTCGCTAACGAGCTCGGCGTCGAGTTCAAGGTGACCTCCGCCCCCGCGCTGGAGAAGCCGAAAGACCTGGCCGGCATCCTGACGACGGTCACCGAACGGACGGTCTTCTTCATCGACGAGATCCACCGGCTCAAGCCGGCCATCGAGGAGATGCTCTACATCGCGATGGAGGACTACGAGCTCGACTGGATCATCGGCCAGGGGCCGAGCGCGCGCACGCTGCGCATCCCGATCCCGCCGTTCACGCTGGTCGGCGCGACGACGAAGGCCGGCATGGTGTCGAGCCCGCTCATCAGCCGCTTCGGCATCACCTGCCGCTTCTCTTTCTACGAGCCGCGCGACATGCAGGCGATCGTGAGGCGTTCGGCGGGCATCCTGGGCGTTCCCGTCGACGAGGACGCCGCCGCGCTCCTGGCCTCCGGCGCCCGCGGCACGCCGCGCGTGGTGAACCGGCTGGTCAGGCGCATGCGCGATTTCGCCCAGGTGCTCGGCGCCGGCCGCATCTCCCGCGCCGTCGTGAAGGACGGCTTCCGGAAGCTCGAGATCGACGAGCTCGGGCTCGAGCGCTACGACCGGGAAATCCTGAAGACGATAGCGGAAAAGTACGGCGGCGGGCCGGTCGGAGCGGAGACCCTGGCGATCTCCGTCGGCGAATCCGTCGATACCCTCGAAGACTACTACGAGCCCTTCCTCATCCAGACGGGCTTCATCCAGCGCACGCCGCGCGGCCGCATGCTGACGCCCGCGGCGTACGACCACCTCGGACTCAAGCGGAACCCCGATGCGAACGACCGACTTCTCTTTTGACCTGCCCGAAGAACTGATAGCCCAATTCCCTTCCGGCTCGCGCGGCGAGTCCCGGCTCCTCGTGCTCGACCGGGAGACGGGGCTGCGCGAGCACCGCAGGGTCGCCGAGCTCGCGGACCTCATCGAGCCGGGAACGCTCATGGTGTTCAACGATTCGCGCGTCCGCAAGGCGCGGCTCTACGGGAAGCCGGCCGATTCCGACGGAGAGGTCGAATTCCTCCTGCTCGACCGGCTCTCGGAAGGCCGCTGGCGCACTATGGCGAAGAAGGCCAAGCGTCAGCGTCCCGGAAGGCGCTATGCTTTCGCTGAGGGAGTGGAAGCGGTCGTCGATGCGGAGGAGGGCGAGTTCCGTATTCTGCGCTTCAATGTCGACATCGGCGACGATTGGCTCGATCGGAACGGGCATATCCCCCTGCCTCCCTACATCAAGCGATCCGACGAGCTCGAGGATTCGGACCGCTACCAGACGATCTATTCGCGCGTCGTCGGCTCGTCTGCGGCCCCGACCGCGGGGCTCCATTTCACGCCCGCCCTGCTCGATTCGCTGCGCGCCAAGGACGTGCGCACGGCCTTCGTGACGCTGCACGTCGGCCTCGGCACCTTCCTCCCGGTGCGCGCCGAGCTGATCGAGGAGCACCGCATGCACGAGGAAAGCTATTCGATCGGCGAGGAAGCCGCTGCGGCGGTGGAGGGCGCCAAGCGGGAGGGGCGGCCGGTGCTCGCGGTAGGCACGACCAGCGTCCGCACGCTCGAGTCGGCCTGGACCGGGGAAGGGCTCCGCCGGGGAGCGGGAAGGACTTCGATCTTCATCTATCCGGGGTACCGCTTCAAGGTAGTGGACCGGCTGTTCACCAATTTCCACACGCCCGAATCGACGCTGCTCATGCTGGTGAGCGCCTTCGCGGGCAAGGACCTCATCATGCAAAGCTACGCTGAAGCCGTGAAGGAGCGCTACCGCTTCTTCAGCTACGGCGATGCCATGTATATCCGCTAATACGTTTTGTCGTCCATCGCCTCGAATTTCGCGCGGATTTTCCTCAGCCGGTCGAGCTCTCGGTTGACGATGCGTTCGTAGTCGAGCGAGCCTTCGGAGATGCGGAACGCTTCGTCCTCCCAGTACTGCACCCGCTCGAGGAAGATGAAGCGGAAACGCTTTTCGCCCGCCTTGTCGGCCCAGTCCTTCGCGCTCCGCCAATAGGTCAGCGCCGCCTCGTAGCAGCTTTCGGCGGTCTTGAGGCTTTCGAGGTTCTGCTCCTTCCAGGGCGCGTTGTAGAAGTACGCCTCGCGCTTGTCCCACTTGCTGCCGAGCAGCAGGTACTGTTCGATCATCTTCAGGTTCATGTGCATCATGAACAGGTCGCGGTACTTCTCCCACTGCGTCTCGTTCTCGATGAGCGCGAGCGCGTACAGCGGATTGGCGAAATCGGCCTTGAGGGCCTTTTCGAGCCAATAGATATTCTCCATCGTATCGTCGGGGTACTGGATGTAGTGCAGGTGGTAGAGCCGGTAGTACTGCTCCTTGTACTGCGCGTAGTACGCCGCAGCCTGCGCGGTCGCGAAGAGGACGAGAATGACGACCGCTGCGGCGCGGGTGATTCTTTTCTTGATGGTATCGGTGCTCACCCTCCGAATATCGGCAGTTCGCTCACTTCCCTCCAGATATCTCGCGAAACCTCCTCGACCGAACGCGACGCGTCGATTTTCGCGATCCGCGTGCCGCTTGCGGCGTAGTCCGCGAGCACTTGAGCGTAGCATTCGCGCACCCGCAGCTGGAAGTCGAGGGTCTCGAACTCGTCCTTGGTCTCCCGGCCGCCGATCCGGCGGATGGCCTCGCGGGGGTCCACGTCGAAGTAGAGGATCAGCTCCGGCCTCGGGTAGTCTTCGTTGAGCTTTCCCGGAAGATCGCTCCCGCAGGAAAGCCCCTGGTACACGAGCGAGGAGGGGACGTAGCGGTCGGAGACGACCAGCTCTCCCCGTCCCGCGCGCTCGACGACGCCGTCCGCGGCGTAGAGGTGCTCGCCTCGGTCGGCGGCGAACAGCCGGGCGACGGTTTCGGGGCGGAGCTTCGTTTTTCCGCAAAGGGCGCTTCTTATTAAAAGTCCTATTGGACCATCGGTCGGTTCGAAACCGATACTGTAAGGAGGGGCGTGCGGCGTTTCGGCGAGCTTGCGTTCGAGCAGCTTGAGCTGCGTGGAAGTGCCGCTGCCGTCCCCGCCTTCGAATACGATGAAATTGCGTATGACCATGGCAAAGGAGGTATAGCACGCGCGCTTCTCTCATGGCAATTCGTGCGCTAACGTGCTACTTTTAGGCGAGGCTTGACGTTGCATCCATCTGCCCCTCCCGTTCCGAAACTGCGCGGGACCTTACGCATACTTATCGAGCTCCTCGTTTTCCTCGCGCTCGTGGCGGCGACGGCATTCATGCTTCGTCCTCTGCAGCGGGATTTTCTGAAGAAGATGGCCTCTCTGCGCGACGGCTTCATCGCGCGGGCGGAAAGCTCGCTCGGCCGCAAGATCGAATACGAGTCGATGGGCCCCTCCTTCTTCAAGGCGATCGATCTGCGCCGCGTGCGCCTGGTCGAATCGGACGGCTCCCTCCTCCTGTCGGTCGAGCGCCTGCGTTTCGAGTATTCGCTGCGGGATCTCCTGTCGGGCAAGGGGGCGCTCGCCGTCCGCGGCCTGGTGGTGGACCGGCCTTCGATCCGTTTCGACGCGGTCCGCGACGCCGACCTCGCCGACCTTCTCGGCCGGCTTTCCTCGTCTCCCGCTTCCGGCGGTTCGGCGGCTTCCGTCTTGGCTCCTTCGGCGCGCGTCCGCGTGCGGGGCGGTTCCTTCCGTACCGAAAACGGTGCCGATTTCTTGTCGGCGGAGAACGTTTCGGTCGATCTCAATTCGCGCGACGGCCGCCTCTATTACGAGGTCAGGTCTTCCGTCGAGTACCGAGGCTCGCTTCTTCCCGAGCCCTTCTCGTTCGTCCGCACGAGTTTCCGCGTCGAGGGCGATGCCTCCCCCGATTTGAGCCGCCTTTCGTGCACCGTCTCGTTTCCGCGCCTGGAGACGAATGCGCTGGCCGTCTCGAATCAAGCGCTCGCCGTTTCCTACGATGGGGAAACGGTGGACGTTCGGAAGACCCGCGACCGGCAGCCGTTCGACCTGCGGCTCCGCTGGAAGAACGCCGAACGGGCGGGGAGCCTTCTGATCGCCCTCGAAGCGTTCGCTCCCGGCCGCGCCGTCGCGGCGCTGGGCCCGTGGGCCTCCTATTCGCCGTGGTTGGACACCAGCCTCTCCGGCCGCGCCGAAATCGATTTCTCCGCGCGCGGCGCGGCTTACCGCGTCGATCTGCGCTGCGTTTCGAGCGCCGCGGCGCCGCTGCCGTCGGCATCCCTGGATCTTGCCGCCGAAGGCGACCTGCGGGGCATCGCCGTGAAGAAGGCCTCGCTGTCCATCGCGGCGGGAAGTTTTTCCTTCGAGGGCTCCATCGGCTTCGATCCGTTGAAGCCGGAGGGGATGCTGAGCGTCGAAGGGTTCCGCATCGCGGAGAACGCAGCCCTGAACGGGGATTTCAGGGTCTCGACCGAAGGCCGATCGATCGCTCTCTTCTCGGACAGTTTCTACGTCGGGGCTCTCCGCCTCGACGCCCTAGACGTGCAGCTGCGGCCGGAAGCTCAGAACATCGCATTTTCCGCTTCGGCGCTGCGTTTCGAGGATCCGACCGGCACCGAAGACTTCGGGGACGTGCGGCTCGGAAAGATTGCGATCGAGGGCTCCTATTCGTTCGAGGAAACCTTTCTTCAGGCAAGCGCGACCCTCGATTCTTTTTCCGGTTCGGATATTCTGACCTCGCTGCAGTCCGTGCTGGCGCGGTCTCCGCCGCCCCCCGCCGTGCGCTCGATCGCCGAGCGCATCGCCTTGACCACCGAAGTGTTCGTCACCACCAATTTCGCGGATGTCTCATTCAATATTCCCCGGCTCGTCGTCGCCTTCCGCGGCGACGCCGACGCGTTCGCGGTGATGTCCGTATCGGGAACCAAAGGAAGCGTCGCCGTGCGGGACGCGCGCGTCTTCTGGAAGGGCGGTTCCGCCTCGGGGGCCCTGTCCGTCGATTTTGCCGATGCCGCCGATATCGCTTTCAAGCTCCAGGCTCTGTATCGGGATACGAACTATTCGCTCGACGGGGCGCTGCTCGACGGCCGAAACCTGAGCTTCCGCGGCGAGCACGGCCTGGCGGGCAATGTGGCGATCTCCGATTCCTTGGGCATATCCGGCGCGTTTTCGGTCGAATCCCTGCCGGTTCCCGTGCTCGACTACCGTTTCCTCGCGAGCGTAGGCCTCTCCTTCCGCTACGCCGCCAGCGACGCGTGGTCCGCCGAAGTGCGCCGTTTGGCGGTGGAGGAACCCGGCGACGCCCAGCGGCGCCCGGTGCGCGTATCGCTCGAGGCGACGGCGGACCAAAACGGCGCCGCGATCGGGGCCATCGCTGTCGAAGACGCGGTCGGTCCGCTCTCCGGCGACGCGAAGCTGGATTGGCGCGGCGGTTTCCGCAATCTGTCGGCGTCGGCTCGGCTGGCCGACTCCCTGGGCGACGAGCGCTACGAGGCGGAGCTGCGGCTCGAGGGCGAAGACGTCGCCGTGCGGGCCTACGCGGCCGGCCTCAGATCCGAACGCATTTCCGACAAGCTGAAGAAAACGCGTGCGACCGGCGAGGTTCGGGGCCGCTGGAGAAGCCTGACCGACTACGAAGCCGACTTCAAGATCGCGGAGCTGAAGACGGAGGTCGAAGGGAAGGAATACAAGGCGAGCGGCAGCTGCCGCTTCACTCCCGATCTCGTGGATTTCGAGAATGTGGCGCTCGCCATGCGGGAAGGCATCGTGACCGTAAGCCGCCTATCGGTGGAGCGGCCCTCGGCGACGGCGCGGATGGATTTTTCCTTCAAGGGTTTCTTCGCCGGACACGAGACGGAAACCTCCTTCGGCGCGACCGCGTCATTCGGAGCGTTCGCCGACTGGACGAAGGCTGCAGCCGCGCTGTCCTCCGTCTCCGCCCGGTTCTCCGTGGAGAGGATGCGCTACGGGACCATTTCGATGGATCCGTTCGATCTCGCATTCTCGAAAGAAGGGACCTCCTTTTCGCTTTCCGGCGGGCCTCAGAACGCCGTCCGTCTGCGCTTCGATCAGGGAGGAGCCTTCTTCGCCGCCTTGTCGGCGCCTTCTCCGATCCGGCTAAACATCGTCGGAACGCTCGCTTCCGGCATGATCGACGCGCGCGCGAGCGGCGTCTATATCGATTTTCCGGCTCTCTGGTCCCTTCTCGACATCCCCGACGTCCGCTTCACCGGCGGCATCGCGACGGGGGCCTTGGCCGTTTCCGGTCCGCTTTCCGATCCCGACTTCTTCGGCTCCGCGACGGCGAGCGGCTTCCGCGCCCTGGTTCCCGCGTGGGTTGACGGCGAGATCGGGCCGGTATCGGCTGACGTCGCCTTCGACGGGAAGGAGTTCACCTTCGGCCCCGCGCCGGTTTCCGTCAAGAAGGGGAGCGGCACCCTGTCCGGCCGTTTTCATTTCGACCGCTGGGTGCCGATCATCTTTTCGCTCCTTATAGATATCCCGAAGGAATCGCCGATCCCGGTCAAGGCGGATGTTTCAGGCATCGTCGCCCGCGGCTTTTCGTCGGGTTCTCTGGAGATCGCCAATTCCGCCGATGGGCTACGGGTCTCGGGCCGGCTGGGCGTGCAGAACACGACGATGACGATCGATGCCGACGCGCTCGCCGCCGCCGCTTCGGCCGGGCAGCAATTCACGCCGATCGACGTGTCCGTCGATCTCACGCTCGTCACCGGCAAGAAAGTGGAATTCGTCTGGCCGTCGTCCGATCTGCCGGTTCTGCGCGGCTATGCCGATTCGGGCGATTCCCTGGGCATCGTCTTCGACGGCTCGACGGGGCGATACACCCTGCAGGGCGATATAGACCTCCGGGGCGGCGAAGTGTTCTATTTCATGCGCAGCTTCTACCTGCGCAGCGGATCGATAAAGTTCAACGAGAATCAGCTGCGGATGGATCCCCGGCTGGCCCTTCTGGCCGAAATCCGCGACCGGAACGACGAGGGGCCGGTCACGGTGTCCCTCGTCGTCGACGAAGCTCCCCTGAGCTCGTTCCGGCCCCGTTTCGAATCGTCGCCGCCCCTCTCGCAGGCGGAGATCTTCGGTCTGCTCGGCCAGAACCTGCTCAGCCAGGATTCTGCGGGCGGCACCGCTCAGATGACCGAATCGTTCATCACCGCCACGTCGGACGCCCTGGCCCAGTTCAACGTGGTCCGCGTATTCGAGCGGAACGTGCGCGATTTCACCGGCCTGGACATGTTTTCCGTACGCACCCAGCTCATCCAGAACGCGTTCTTCAACGCGACCGGACTGTTCGAAACCCCGGTTGACAGGAACGTCGGGCTCGGTAACTATTTCGACAACACGACTGTTTATATGGGGAAGTTTCTCGGATCGGACGTCTTTCTGCAGGGATTGATTTCCGTGCGGGTCGACGAGGCAAAATCCGCGAACCTCTTGGGCGGCTTGACCCTGGAGCCGGAGTTCGGCGTGGAGTGGAAGACCCCGCTCTTCATGCTGCGCTGGAATTTTACGCCGAACGGGGACGACCTGGACAAGCTGTTCATCAACGACCATTCGTTTACGATCACGTGGCGAAAAGCTTTCTGATATACGACGATGCAAGGAGCACCGATGCGCTTACGACTGACCGCTTTTCTGTTTCTCTTCGCTGCGATAGCGGCATTTTCGCAGTCTCCCGACGAATGGTACGTCGGAAAGCCCATAAAGGATATCCGGTTCGAAGGATTGCGCAACGTGAAGAGCGATGAGCTCGACGGCATCGTTCAGCCTTTTCTCGGCAGGCTTTTCGACGACAGCCTGTTCATGGATCTCCAGGGCCGCCTCTACGCGCTCGAATATTTCGACGCGATCGCGCCGAGCGCCGTTCCCGCCGATCCGGCGCGTTCCGCGGTCATCCTGAAATTCTCCGTGACCGAGAAGCCCGTCGTCGCGCGCATACGCTTCGAAGGCAACAAGGGACTGCGCCAGAACGAGCTGCTCGATGTCGTGACGATCAAATCCGGCGACGTCGTCAACAGCATGAAGCTCAAGCTCGACGAGCAGGCGGTCCGCGACAAGTACCTCGAGAAGGGGTACCCCAACGCGGTCGTCAAGGCGGAGACGCGCGCGCAGGACGACTCGTCGCAGAGCGTCGTGTTCGTGATCGACGAAGGCGAGCAGACCGCCATCGAATCCTTGGGCTTCGAGGGCAACGAGACGGTTTCGGAGCGCACCCTGCGCGGCCTGCTTTCCCTCAAACCCAAATCGCTGCTCAACGCGGGCGCCTACCAGGAATCCAAGCTGCAGGCGGACAAGGACGCGATAGTCGGCTACTACAAGGAGCGGGGCTATATCGACGCGGCCGTCTTCGACGTAGCCAAGGAATCCCGGAAAGACGCGGACGGCCGCAATATGCTGTCGATCACGTTCCGCATCAAGGAAGGGCGGCAATACACCTTCGGAGGCATCACCTTCGAGGGGAACAAGATATTCTCGAGCGAACGGCTCGGCGCCCTCGTTTCGCAGAAAAAGGACCAGACGCTCAACTTCAAGCGGCTCGAGGCCGACTTCCAGCGCATCGCCGACCTGTACTACGAGAACGGCTACATATTCAATACGATCAACCGGCGCGAAAAGCGGGACGAGAACGCTGCCGTCGTTTCGTACACCGTCTCGATCGTCGAGCGCAGCCGCGCGTACGTCGAGAACATCATCGTGCGCGGCAACAAGAAGACCAAGGATTCGGTCATCCTGCGCGAAATTCCGCTCGAGCCCGGCGAAATCTTCTCCAAGGCCAAGGTCATGGATGGGCTGCGCAGCCTCTACAACCTGCAGTATTTCTCCGCCATCACCCCGGAGACGCCGCAGGGGAGCGCCGAGAACCTCATGGATCTCATATTCAACGTTGAAGAGCAGCCGACGGCCGACATCCAGTTCGGCGTGACCTTCTCTGGCTCCACCGACCCGGAAGCTTTCCCGATGTCCGCGCTGATCAAATGGAGCGACCGCAACTTCCTGGGCAACGGCCAAACCTTCAGCATCTCGCTCACCGCGTCGCCTGAAACCCAGGAATTGTCCTTCCAGTTCACCGAGCGCTGGCTTTTCGGCTCGCCGCTCTCGGGCACCTTCGACTTCACCATCGGGCACTACCAGAAGAACGCCGCAACCGACAACAACGCGATCTTCGTCGGCGACGAGGACTACGCCTATCCCGATCCGTACACCTCCTACCAGGAGTACTACGACAACGACAAATCGGTGCCGTCCGCGTACCTGATGACCTACGACAAGTGGAGCTATTCGGTCGGCTTCTCGTCGGGCTACCGTTTCCGGACGCCCGTCGGCCTTCTTTCCCTCGGAGGCGCGCTGCGGGCGGGGCTCTTCCGGAACGAGTACGACGATACCCTCTACCGCCCCTTCGATCCCACGCTGCGCAGCGGCAACAACCAGTGGCTTTCCACGCAGTCGATAACCGGCTCGGTCTCCCTGGATAACCGCGACCTTTCCTACGACGCGTCGAAGGGCACCTATTTCAGCCAGCGCGCTTCGCTGGTCGGCCTCTTCCCCTTCGAGCGGGAACACTATCTGCGCTCGGACACCAAGGGCGAGGCCTATCTTACGCTCTGGGACTTCATGCTCAAGGCGTTCCGCGTAAAGGCGGTGCTCGCCGGGTATTCGGGAATCTCCGCTATCCTGCCCCAGTTCTACGGCAACGAACCGGAAATTCTCTATTCCAACAAGCTGTCCATCGACGGCATGTTCGTCGGACGGGGCTGGTACAGCGAAAGCACCAACTACGGTCTGGCGATGTGGAACAACTGGCTCGAGATCCGCTCTCCGCTCGCGCCCGGCGTCCTCTCCCTGGACTGGTTCTGCGACGCGGTCGCCGTCAAGGACACGCCGCAGGAGCTTTTCTCGAACCTCACCCTCGAGGACTTCCGGTTCTCGCTCGGAGCGGGACTCCGCTTCGCCATTCCGCAGTTTCCGTTCCGCTTCAGCCTGGCCAAACGCTTCAAGGTCGTCGACGACAAGATCCAATGGATGACCGGAAGCCTCTGGAACACCGGCGAAGACGGCTCGGGTCTCGATTTCGTCCTATCCTTCGTCATTTCGACGAACTAGCCAAGGAGCTTCGCGCATGAAACGTTTCGCGATAGCGGCGGCCGTAGCCCTTTTGAGCGCGGTGCCGTCTTTTTCCCAGCAGCTGACCCGTTTCGCGGTCATCGACCTTCCCCGCGTCTTCACCACGTTCTACCGCGATTCGAAAGCGGTCCGGGACTGGGAGGAGCGCAGCGCGCGCGTCCAGGCCGACGTCGACCGCATGACCGCCGAGCTGCAGAACCTGCAGCGCTCGAAGCTGGAGGCCGAAAGTTCGGGCGACAGCGAGAAGGCCCTGCGCCTGGATGCGGACATTTCCAAGAAAACCGATTTCCTCCGCGAGTACTATCGCGTGAAGACGGCCGAGCTGGAGGACCAGAAGAAGAAGCTCTCCCAGTCGACCGCGTTTCTGCAGCAGGTGCACGACGAGATAAAGTCGGTCGCCGAAAGCGAGGGCTACAGCGTCGTCCTCAATCTGAAGGAAAGCGCCGGCATCCTTTGGTACAGTCCGACGGTCGACATAACCGATACGGTCATCCAGAGCCTGCTTACCAAGGCCGGCCGATAAAGGAAAGGGCCTGCATGAACGCATTCATGCAGGCCCTTTCCGTATATGGCGCTCGGATCCGGCGCCCGTTATTCGTCGCCTTCGGAACCGTTTCGGGTCTGGCTCTTGAGCACGGAGTGGAGCGTCGAAAACCGCTTCACGTTGTCGTCGGAGAGCTCCATCAGGTTTTCGTGCGCCTTCAGGAGCAGGTCGACGCCGGTGGACCTCGTCTTCAGGACGTCTTCCATGTCTTCGGGAAAGGCGACCTTCTCTTCGAGGATTTCAATCAGCGGCAGGAGACCCAATCCGGATAGGAGCTCCTTCGCCGGGCTCGTCGGCCTGACTACATTGAGCTTGCCGCTTCCCAGCTTCAGAAGCCGCTTATTGAAGCCGACCAGCAGCCCCATGAAGGTCGAATCCATGTACGTGCAGGCGGAAAGATCGACGTACATCGTCTTCACCGGCGGCGCCGCGTCGAAGCGGGCGAATATCAGGAACCGAAGATCCGCGCACAGCGCGGCGGTGACGTGCCCTTCCGCGCGCACGTAGAGAACATCGTCTTTTTCCTTGTACTGCAAGGCTTCAGGCACGGACAGAACCTCCAGAATAAAGCACTACGGTTGATACTTTAGAACATAGTCCTCTATAATGCAACTCTTATGTCTGCCTTGAGCCCGATGATGGAGCAGTACCGCCGGATCAAGAACGACCACCGGGACGACATCCTTTTTTTTCGTCTCGGCGATTTCTACGAGATGTTCTCGGAAGACGCGGTCGAAGTTTCGTCCCTGCTCAACCTGACCTTGACCAGCAGAAACGGGCAGCCCATGTGCGGAATACCCTATCATGCCGCCCGGTCCTACATAGCCCGGCTGCTCAAGATCGGCAAGAAGATCGCCGTCTGCGAACAGCTGTCGATCCCCGTTCCCGGCAAAGGGATCGCCGACCGCCGCGTCGTGGAAGTGATCACCCCGGGTACCACCGTCGACGAGGATTATCTCGAGAAAGGCAGCTCGAATTATCTGGCCGCCCTCGCGCGAGTGAAGGACGATCTTTCCTTCGCGTACGTGGAGGCTTCCACCGGCGATTTCCGCGTCTGCTCGTTTCCGGCCGACACCGGGCGGGATCGCCTCCGGCGGGAACTCGAGCGCATCCAGCCGAAGGAAATCATCGTTCAGGAATCCCTGATCGAGGAGCGTTCCGATGTGGCCGAATCGGTCGCGGAGCGCTCGGGCCTGGTGGTCAACCGCTGGCCGGATTGGCTTTTCGATTCCGCCCGCGCGGCGGCCAGGCTCCGTTCGCAATTCGAAACCGCCAACCTGAAAGGCTTCGGGCTGTCGGACGAAGCTCCCGAAATCGTCGCGGCGGGAGCGATCCTCTCCTATCTGGACGAAACTTCGAAAAGCATGCTTCCGCACGTCCGCGAAATCCGCCGCTACGCCGAGACGGAGTACGTCGGCTTGGACGATTCGACCCAGCGCAACCTCGAGCTCGTGCGCAATATGCGGGAGGGCGATGCGCGCTTCACGCTCCTCGAGACGCTGGACGAAACCAGGACCGCCATGGGCGCCCGGCTGCTGAAGCGCCGCATCCTTCATCCGCTGGTCGATCCGGCGGTCATCGCTCAACGGCTGGATGCCGTGGAAGCGCTCTACCGCGCCCAAGGCAAGCTTTCGAGCCTGCGCGATGCGCTGTTCCGGTCCTTCGATCTCGAGCGCCTGTGCGCCCGCGTGGCGATGGACCGGGCCCACGCCAAGGACCTCGTTGCGGTGCGGGACAGCCTCGCCGTCTGCGAGCAGGTCGAATCGATCGCCTTATCGCTTGAACGGTCTACCTCGCTCGACGATGCGGATGCGCGCGCCCTCGCGCCCGCCGAACTGTCCGAACTGTCCGGACTGCGCGCGCTTCTCGAGCGGGCCATAGCCGATGAGCCGTCCATCCTCCTGACCGAAGGCAATCTGATCAAAGCCGGCTACGACGCGGAGCTGGATTCCCTCAAGCGGCTCAAGGACGACGGCCACGGCGCGCTCGAGGCCTATCTCCAGGAAGAGCGCGAGGCGACCGGCCTCCAGGGCCTCAAAATCCGCTACAACCGCCTGATCGGCTATTTCTTCGAAATCAGCCGGGCCAACATCCAGACCGTGCCCGGCCACTTCATCAGGCGCCAGTCGATGGCGGGAGCTGAGCGCTTCACGACGGACCGGCTCATCGCGCTCGAGACGGAACTGAACGGCGCGGCCGATCGGGTCGTCGAACTCGAGAAGCGTTTATTTCTCGCGGTCAGGGAACAGGCGAAATCCCTTGTTCCCGCTCTTCTGGCCGCCGCGCGCCGGATCGCGTCGATCGACGTAGCCCAATCCCTCGCGCGCGCCGCGACCGTCCGCGCCTGGACCCGTCCGTCGGTGGACTCAGGTGTTCGCCTGCGCATCGTCGAAGGCCGGCACCCGGTCGTTGAGGCTCACCTGCCTCGCGGCGATTTCGTTCCCAATGACCTAGTCCTCGATGCGGAAGGCGGTTCCGAGTCCGGGATTTCCTTCGCGCTCATCACCGGCCCGAATATGGCGGGTAAGTCGACCTACCTGCGCCAAGCCGCCCTCATCGTGCTCATGGCCCAGATCGGCAGCTTCGTTCCCGCTCGGGAGGCGGACATCGGGATCGTCGACAAGGTTTTCTGCCGGGTCGGCGCTTCAGACAATCTCGCGCGCGGCGAATCGACGTTCCTGGTCGAAATGAACGAAACGGCGAACATCCTCAGGACCGCCGGAGATCGGAGCCTGGTCGTAATGGACGAAGTGGGGCGGGGGACCGGGACGAACGACGGCCTGTCTATCGCCTGGGCCGTCTGCGAGCATCTCCTTTCCGAGATCCGGTGCCGGACGCTGTTCGCCACGCACTACCACGAACTTTCCCGCATCCAGCATCCGCGGCTCGCGAACAGGTCGATGGAAGTAGCCGAGCGCGACGGCGAGGTCGTGTTCCTTCGCCGTCTTAAGGAAGGCGCGACCGAGGAATCCTACGGACTGCACGTAGCGCATCTCGCCGGCGTGCCTTCTTCCGTGCTGGATCGCGCTCGCGCGATTCTCGATACGCTTCGACGCAGCGAGTCGGCGCTGCCTTTTTCGCTCTCGTCGGACGCGGCCGCGCCGAAGCCTGATCCGCAGAACGGCGTTCCTTCTTTCCTTGAAGCCGAACTGGATGCGATTCAGCCGGATCGCCTTTCTCCCTTGGATGCGCTCCATCTGCTCTATAAATGGAAAAGAGGGGCTTCCTCGGCGCGGAGCAGCCGGGCCGCAAAGCGCCCGGATGTTCCGGAATTGTTTTAGCGGACTTTCCCGCTCAAAAACGAATTCCGGACGCCGGCTTCGATCCGCTTAAAGCAGGAAGCCGAATCCTCCGCTACCACGGCCATGAATCCCATCGGCGCCCTGTCGTTGATCCGCGAGTTCGTTTTTCCTGCCGGCTGCGCGGTATGCGGCATCCGCCTGCTCGATGGAGGAGAATCGGCGCGCGGCGTCTGCTCCGAATGCGGAAGCCTGCTCCGGGCGGATCTCCGGAGGCGCTGCGCTTCCTGCGGGCGTCCGCTCGTATCGGAGCGGGCTCGCTGCCTCGAATGCCGGGAGCTGCCGCCTCCTTCGTTCGACGGAGCCCATCTCTTGTTTGCCTACGCTGGAACGCCGCGGCGGCTTCTGACGGCGTTCAAGTTCGGTCAGGGGAGGTCCGCGGTGGGCTTCGCCGCCGAAGCGTTCGCGGAAGCCATCGCGCGGCGCCCTGAAATCGGAGCGGAATTCCGGATCGTGCCTGTTCCGCCGCGTCCGGGGAAGCTCAAACGCAACGGATGGGATCAGGTCGATGCGATCGTTTCCCGTCTTGAGCGTGCTGAGGGGCTGCCTGTCAGCCGCTGCCTTGTTCGGCTTCCCGGCAGGACGCAGAAAAAGCTCAACCGCGCAGAACGCGCGGACAATATGAAAGCGGCGTTCCGCTGCGTCTCCGCGCCGCCGGTCCGCGCCGTGTTGGTCGACGATGTGTGCACGACCGGAGCGACGCTCAACGCCTGCGCCGCGGCGCTCAAGAGCGGCGGGTGTTCGTACGTATTCGCGATCGCCTTCTGCTACGATTGATGCGGCCGCTGCAAAAAAAGCGGCCAAAGTTGACAAGGCCGAGCCTCGGCACTACTATTGGACCGTGAACTCGATAAAACAGGTTCTGGTTATCATCGACGGCGGCTCCGCTATGGAAAAGGCGGTCGAGGCGATGCGGAAAAGCATCGGCGATGCGCGTTTCGTGATTCGCAAAGCCGCCGATTTCGCTCCGGTGGATGTCCTGCCGGCCGATGCGTATTTCATCGGCTGCGAGTCGCCGAGCCCCGCTTCGTTCAGCGAAGTAGAGCGCGTGCTGAAAGGTATCAACCTCGCCGGCCGGCCGTGCGGCCTTTTCTCGCTTGCCTCGATGGCCGCGATCGAGTATCTTCGTGCCGTCGTCCGCGACGCCGATCTGCGCTTGCATCCGAAAGGTTTCCTGCTGGAAGGAGCCTCGGATATCGGTCCGTGGGCGGCGGAAACCCTGCGGCAGAGGTGACTTTTCGATGGACAATGTATTCGATCTCGATTCCGCAATCCGCAAAGTGCCGGATTTTCCCAAAAAGGGCATTCTGTTTTACGATATCACGAGCATCCTGGCCGATCCGGTCGCGTTCAAGCATTGCATCGACAGCATGATCGATGCGTACCGTGGCGAGCGCATCGACGCGGTCGCCGCGATCGAATCGAGGGGCTTCGTCTTCGCGGCGCCTTTCGCCGACCGGATGGGAATCCCTCTTATCCTTATACGTAAGAAAGGGAAGCTGCCCGGGGAGACTATTTCTCGAAAGTATCAGCTCGAATACGGCGAGGCCGAGATCGAAGTCCACGAGATGGACGTTCCGAAAGGCAAGCGGGTGCTCGTCGTCGACGATCTGATCGCCACCGGGGGAACGCTCAAGGCAGCTACAGAGCTGGTGGTCGCCGCGGGCGCCCAGGTGGCGGGAATTTTCGGCGTCGTCGGGCTGCCGTTCCTCAATTACCGGTCGATGCTCGGCGGCGTCCCGATCAAGACGCTGATCGAGTACCACGGAGAGTGAAAGAGATTTCAGCCTGCGCGTATTGACATTTTTTCGGTTTGAGCGTAAATTGCCGTTCGTTGCGACACGATCGCTCCCCGGTTGTGTAATGGTAGCACGGCAGACTCTGGATCTGCTTGTGGGGGTTCGAATCCTCCCTGGGGAATAACCAATCGGCCCCTTCGTCTATCGGTTAGGACATGAGATTCTCAATCTTAAAAGAGGGGTTCGATTCCCCTAGGGGCTATAAAAGAGGCGTTTGACGAATAATAATTCGTTATAGCGCCTTTTTTTATTTTATCAAGCAAATTCGACTTCCCGAAATACTTCTCGAAACCGCTTTTGTTCGTTGTTTCTGCCCATGGGACGGACGGCGGAGGTCCGCAAGCACAAGTTCGAGCGGGCTGGCCGCCGCCTCGGGTTTTTCCGCGTTGACCGCATCGGTGGGCACGCCTTATAGTTGAATCAATGGAAGCCGCTGGAACCTTCGATCGCCTCGTGTCCGAACTGTCGCTCGGAGAGCGGCGCGAATTGTTCAAGAAACTGGAATCTCAGGCGATCGTATCCGCCGCGCCCCTCTTCCGGCTCGAAGAATTGCCCGAGAGCGTGATCCTGGAGCACCGCTTCCGGGAATCGTCCTTCCTTTTGCGTCTGTATCTGCGGATCCTCTCGGTGTTCAAGCAAAAATCGCCGCTGAGGCTTTTCGAGGATCGCTTGATCTCCCGCCTTGGCGCTGCGGTCGAAGCGCGGGCTCCCGGCATTTTCTCGCATCGTCAAAATCTGCTCAGCCATAAGATGTACCGGGAGCTGCTTTCTCTCAAGGAAAGCGCTCGTTTCTTCTACGAGGCTTTGGACGGCAGCGTAGTACGGGACAAGGGGGCGTTCTTCGCTTTTCTCGCGTCGCTCGAAATGGACACGCTTCACCGGCGCCTCCTGACCGAAACCGATCCCTATGTCTACGCATCCACCAATTCCCAGGCCGCGGAAGCCGATATCCGCCAGGCGATACATAAGTCGCTCGAATCCATCCTGGAGTCGATCGATGAGGAACAGCGCGCGGTCATGTACCGAAACGTGCGCTCCCTGCTCTGCCTCAAGGAGCTCGCCGCGTTCCTGTTCGATAGGATGCTGTCCGCCTTCTCGGGGCCGGACGATGAAAAAAGCTGCCCCGCCTACCTGCTGCTCGACCAGCTGATGGTCTTGAGCGATATTTTGTTTTCGCTCGATTCGCCTCCATCCCTATCCCTGCTCGAATCGCTGTTCGTGTTCGATCTGCACGACCAGCTCGGCGGCGAGCGCTTCGATCTGGACGACGAGCTGCGCAAGCTCGTTTCCCGCGCAGAGGGCGCCTTATCGAAAATCCGCGATTTCAACCGCAATGTTCCGCTGACGTCGATTCTGCGCTGCGGCGCCCGAAACCTGAGCTATCTGCCCTCCGCGGTCACCGGCGGCGAGGACTGGTTCGCGACCTATCGCGAATTTTGGAAGAAGCGGATCGAGGATCGTTTCACGGCTTTCGTGAAGGATCGTCGACGCGAACAGCTCGAGCAGTCGTTGGGCAGCTTTTTCGGCGGCCGGCAGCTGCCGCGCCTCGACTCCTATGCGTCGGTCTCCGCGGAAGGGTTGAACGCGCGCGGCATGTTCACGCTTTCCTATCTATTCGGCTTCTACCGTCACGTATTCCTGACGGACGTAAATCGGCCTTTGAAGCTGCTGCTGCTCGAGGGCGAATTCTATAAGAAGGACAACCGGATAGAATATACGGACGCGTACAACGAACTGCTCAAGCTCGGCGACAATATCCAAGCCTTGGACGCGAAGGCGGCTCCCGACGGCGATTTCGGCAAACGTCTGGAACTGGCGAAAAAAGAGATGATAGCCCTCCCCCTGAAACGGCGGAAGCTGTCGTCGCTTCAGCAGGAGCTCGACTCGGAAGCCTTGGCCATCATCGAGCGAGCCGTCCGCGCGCTGCGTTCGCTTTCGAGCGTGCTCGGCGGCGTGCTCCACGGCGAGGTCGGCGGCCGCTACGATACCTTGTCGAATATGGGTACGCTTTCGGGCCGGGGCGGCAGCACTTTCATCTCCTCGCTAAGGAATGCTTTACAAAAGATAGAGAAAACGATACAAATGCTGGGCGAAATCGATTCAGTGGAGTCCGGTCGCTAGCAATGCGGGTTCATCCTTTTTCTCTCCGTTTCAGGCATGACAGTTCCGTCGTGCGGTTCGCCTTTCAGGCAGCCGATATCGGCGTCTCCTGCGCTCTTTCCCTGAGGAGCGCAGGCGATATGGGTTGGAATCCGGAGCATCCGAACCCGAACCGTGAACGCTTTTTTTCCGGTCTCGGCTTGGAAGTCGATCGCGTCGTCGCGCTCAGGCAAACACATTCCAGGGACGTCGCTGTCGTGGAGTCTTTTAGTCCAGCGAGCTTCGACTGCGGCGACGGTCTCGCTTCCGCTGACCCTGCGGCGATCCTGTCGGTGACGGTCGCCGATTGCCTTCCAGTGTTTCTGGCCGATCGGCGCACCGGTGCCTTCGCGCTCCTCCATTCAGGGTGGAAGGGGACCGGAATCGCGATCGAGGCGCTGGAGCTCATGCGCGGGAAGTGGGGGACGCGCCCCGCGGACGTCGCCGCGATTCTGGGGCCGTGCATCCGTGGCTGCTGCTACGAAGTCGATCCCGATCGAGCTCGGTCCTTCGAGGCTGAATTCGCTCCGCGCTGCAGGGACTTTCCGTTGGGACCGCTGGTTCGTCGGGAAGAAGGCCGCTGCTTCATCGATCTGCAGGCCGCCAACGCCTCCCTGCTCGAGAACGCCGGCATCGCGGATCTTGCCGTGTGCCAGGATTGTACTTTCACCGACGATCGCCTCGGTTCTTTCCGTCGCGAAGGAAGCGATCGTTTTACCCGGATGGCGGCCCTCTTCGGACGGCTGCCCGAGGAGCCAGTTCCATGAACGCTTTCAAAGACGCCTGGCGAGCGAAAATCGCCGAAGCGTTGAGCTCGGTAGCCGCCGAATCCGGCCTCGCCGCCGTGCCGCTCGAATCTATCGTCGCCGAGACGCCCCCGAAGCCCGAGCTGGGCGATCTCGGTTTCCCGATGTTCCCGTTCGCGAAACTGCTCCGCAAGGGGCCGCCGCTCATCGCCCAGGCGGTCGCCGCGCGCTTGGCCTCCGATCCCGAAACGGCCCGCCTCGGCTCCGCCGCCGCCGAGGGGCCGTACGTGAACGTGCGCATCGCGAAAGGCGCGTTCGCTTCCGACGTGCTCGCCGCCGCCGCCGATCCGGACTCGACCTTCGGTCGTCCGGGAAGTTTGTCAGGCAAGCGGATCATGGTCGAATTCTCGAGTCCGAATACGAACAAGCCGCTGCATCTCGGTCATCTGCGCAACGACGTCCTCGGGGAAAGCATTTCCCGGATACTCGCGGCTTGCGGCGCCGAGGTGCAGAAGGTCTGCATCATCAACGACCGCGGCGTTCACATCTGCAAGTCGATGCTCGCCTACGCCAAATTCGGCGAGGGCAAGACGCCCGAGTCCGAGGGCGTGAAAAGCGATCGCTTCGTCGGCGACTGGTACGTGCGCTTCCATCAGTGGTCCAAGGAAGATCCGACCGCCGAGGCGCAGGCCCAGGAGCTGCTGAGGAAGTGGGAGGCCGGCGACGCCGAGACGACCGATCTCTGGAAGCGCATGAATGGTTGGGCTGTTTCCGGCATGAAGAAAACCTACGAGCGGACCGGCGTTTCCTTCGATACCTATTATTTTGAGAGCCAGACTTATCTCAAAGGCAAAGACGAGGTCTACAAGGGGCTCGAGAAGGGAGTCTTCTACAAGGAAGAAGATGGATCGGTCTGGATCGATCTGACCGACGAAGGCCTCGATAAGAAAGTGCTGCTCCGCAAGGACGGAACAGCTCTCTATATGACCCAGGATATCGGCACCGCCATCTACCGGCATCGGGATTGGCCGTTCGACCGGCTCGTGTACGTCGTGGGGTCCGAACAGCAGTACCATTTCAAAGTGCTCTTCCGCGTTTTGGAGAAGCTCGGTTTCGAGTGGGCCCCCGCGCTGTACCACCTTTCCTACGGTATGGTCAATCTGCCGGAGGGCAAGATGAAGAGCCGCGAGGGGACGGTCGTCGACGCCGACGACCTGATCGATAAGCTGCGCGATCTCGCGCTCGAGGAGATCAGGGAGAAGGGCAGGGAGGAAGCAGTCGGCGATCCGCAGGCCATCGCCGAACGGGTAGCCCTCGGGGCCCTTCATTACTATCTGCTGCAGGTGTCGTCCGCCAAGGATATGCTGTTCGATCCGAAGGAGTCCCTTTCGTTCAACGGCAATACGGGGCCCTATCTTCAGTACATGGGAGCCCGGATCTCGTCGATGCTGGCGAAGGCTGCCGGCAGCGCGGCTGCTTCCGGCGTCGTCCGCCCCGAGCTTCTCGTTTCGGAAGCGGAGTGGGAACTGGTGAAGACGATTTCAGCCTATTCGGCTGCGGTCGCAGAGGCCGCTTCCCGGATGGATCCGTCGGCGCTTACCGCGTATCTGTACGAGCTCTCGAAGGCGTTCAGCCGGTTCTACCATGATTGCCCGATCCTCAACGCTCCGGATGCCGATCTCGCCGCGACGCGGCTGGCCCTTTCCACCGCGACGCTCCGCGCGCTCAAGGATGCTCTTTCCCTGGCGTGCATCCCCTTCCTGGAGACCATGTAAAAGGGGGACTTGACCCCCTGACGCTCCGCGGTGTATAAAGCCCGGAGACTATTATTCGCTTATATAGAGGACGTTTGTTCATGTACGCATTGATTGAATTCAAGGGAAAGCAGTACAAAGCCGAGAAGGGCGCTTTGCTTAAGGTAGATAGGATCTCCGCCGAGAAGGGCGCCGCGCTCGACCTTGATAAGGTTCTCCTTGTTTCCGGGGATTCCGTTTCCGTGGGCGCTCCCTACATCGCCGGCGCCAAAGTCACGGCCGTCGTGGAAGAGCACGGAAAAGACGACAAGATCATCGTCTTCAAGTACAAGTCGAAGAAAGACTATCGCCGCAAGCGCGGACATCGCCAGATGTACTCGCTGATCCGCGTTCAGGACATCCTCGGCAAGTAAGCCTGATGATTATCGCCGATGTGGCGCTCGACGAATCTGGGATTGTACGTTCCTGTTCGATCGAAGGCCATGCCGGTTCTGGACCCTACGGAGGCGACATCGTGTGCGCCGCCGTCTCGGTTCTTGCGCGGACGGCCCTGAGTACGCTTTCGGCTATCGACGGCATTGCAGTGGTCGTCGAGCCGCCGGAGCGCGGGTCCTTGGGGTTCGTCGTTCTTGAGGTCCCGCGTGAGGGGGCCTATCCCGCGGGAGCGTCGGCTTTCCTCGTAGAAGGCTTGAGTTCCATCGCCCGGGATTATCCGGATTTTTGCAGCGTACGCGTGCGTACGGAACGGAGGAAAGGCAATGGCTACTAAGAAAGGCGGCGGCAAGTCGGTAAACGGCCGCGATTCGAATCCGAAGTACCTCGGCATCAAAGCTTCCGGTGGATCGATCGTGAGCGCCGGTTCCATCATCGCCCGTCAGCGCGGAACCAAGATCCATCCCGGCGTCAACGTCGGATGCGGCACCGACTACACCCTGTTCGCACTCGTGGACGGAACGGTGTCCTTCACCGAGCGCCGCGGCCGCAAACTGGCGGTGGTGACTCCCGCGGAAAACTCCAACTAAGCGTTGCCGAAGATGGGGCTCCACGCTGATGCCCGCTCGGTTTCGTCTACGGCGCGCCTCCGGGCGCGCTCTTTTTTTATGAAGCGTTTGGTATGGTAAAATTTGCCGACGAAGCCTTAATCGAAGTCTCGTCCGGAAACGGCGGAAACGGATGCGTCGCGTTCCGCCGGGAGAAATACGTCCCTCTAGGAGGGCCTTCCGGGGGCGACGGCGGCCGCGGCGGCGACGTCGTTTTCGAGGTTCGCCGGAATCTGAGGACGCTCGCCCATCTGCGCTACAAGCAGACCTTTCGCGCGGAGAACGGGCGGGACGGGGAGGGCCGCAACCGCTACGGCCGCAACGGACAGGACGTGGTGGTCACGATTCCCCCCGGTACGATACTCAAGGACGCCGAGACGGGCGAAGTCATCCGCGATTTCGGCGATGAGGGACGTTTCCTGTTTCTGACCGGCGGCAACGGGGGCTGGGGAAACGTTCACTTCAAGTCCTCGACCAACCAGGCTCCGCGCGCGGCCATGCCGGGCAAGCCCGGAGAGACGAGGCGCTTGCGGGTGGAGCTTCAGGTGATGGCCGATATCGGTTTCGTCGGTTTCCCCAACGCCGGAAAGTCGTCGCTCTTGGATCGTTTCACCAATGCCCGGCCGAAGATCGCTCCGTACCCGTTCACCACGAAAATTCCCAACCTGGGCGTGCTGACCGTCGGCGACCGCGATATCGTCCTTGCCGATATTCCCGGACTCATCGAGGGGGCCTCGGAAGGTCACGGGTTGGGCATCCGGTTCTTGAAGCACGTTTCCCGCGCCGCCGGCTTGGCTTTCCTGATCGACCTTTCAGACGACGCTTATCTTACGGCGTTCGATACGCTGCGGAAGGAGCTTGCGGCTTTCTCGGTCGAGCTGACGGAGAAGCCGCGTCTGATCGTCGCCACCAAGCTTGATCTCGAAGGGACCGAAGAACGCCTCGCCGAGCTACGGGGCCGTTGTCCCGAAGAGCGGGTGGTCGCCATATCGGTGTTCAACGGGACGGGGCTTTCGGAGCTTTCGCGCGAGTTCTCCGCGCTCGTGATGAGGATGGAAGCCGAAGAAGCGGAGGACGAGTGAGGATCGCGCTCTTGGGCGGCAGCTTCGACCCCGTCCACTTCGGCCACCTGATGATCGCGGATGCGGCCGTGACCCGTTTGGGCTACGACGCGGTCGTTTTCGTGCCGGCGGCCGTATCGCCCCACAAAAAGGATGCCCGGCCCGCTTCTCCCGACGATCGCCTTGCGATGCTGAACGCGGCGGTTCTCGGCGATCGCCGGTTTCTTGTCGACGATTGCGAACTGCGCCGCAAGGGCGTTTCCTTTACTATCGATACGATCGAGGATCTAGAAGAGCGGTATAGGCCGGAAGGGCGCATAGGTCTTATCATCGGCGAGGATTTGGTGGCCGGCTTTTCTACCTGGCGGAGGGTGGACGAGCTCGTCGCCCGCGTCGATATCGTGCTCGCGACCCGCCCCGGCGGACAGGTGCCGGATTTCGCGTATCCCCATACGAAACTAGAGAACGCCCCCATGGATATCTCGTCGACCTCCGCCCGCGCTCTTATCGCGGAAGGTTCGTCCTGGCGCTACCTCGTGCCCGCCTCTTCGAGGCGCATAATCGAAGAACGGGGGCTTTACGGCTGTCTTTCGCGGAAGGACGATGCGCTGGAGAGTCTCTCCGATGCGGTGGAGCGCTTCGCCTTCGAGTCGCTGAGCCCTTCCCGATACCTGCATTCCCGCGGCGTAGCGCAGCTCGCAGGGGAGCTTTGCGCTCGCTTCGGAATGGATGCCCGCAAGGGCTATCTGGCCGGTATCGCCCATGACGTGTGCAAGGAAATGAGTTCCGATCGGATAATCGCATTGGCCGTCCTGGATGGGGCGCCGCTGTCATCCGTCGAGCGGGATAAGCCCGCCCTTCTGCATGCGCGCGCGGCGGCGAACTTCCTCGAATCGCGTTTCGGGTGCCGCGACGAGTCGGTTCTGAACGCCATCAGGCACCACACGTTCGGCGAATGCGGAATGGATGATCTCTCGAAAGCCGTATACATCGCCGACAAGATAGAGCCGTCGCGCAAGAGCGTTTCTTCGAATCTGCGGGACAAAATCCGGCGCGCTCCGCTCGGCGAGCTGTTCGCGGCGACGCTCGAGGATACGATACGCTATCTGAGGGAGCGCGGGAAGCTCGTTTCTGAACGGACAGAGCTGCTTATGGCGGAATGCAGGGAGACGGGAAATGAGAGCCGGCGCATCGCGCGTTGACGCGAGCCTGTTTGTCCTTCTTCTCATGCTGGTTCTCCTTGTCGGCGGGGCTGCTGCTGTATACTTCGCGATCCGCGTGGATCCGATGGACGCGGTTCTTTCAGGAGACCGAATCGTCAATACGCTGCTGGTGATCGAGAAGGACGGAAAGCCGATCGCCTCGCACGTGCTCATGTATTATCCGGAGACCCAACGGGCTGCCCTGTTCGATATTCCCGGCGAATTGGGACAGATCATTAGATCTTTGGGGCGGGTAGACCGCATCGACGTGCTGTACGACGGGCGGCATCCGCAGTCGTACATGCGCGAGCTTTCGGGCGTGCTCGGCGCCGACATACAGTTCTGCCTCTCTCTCGACGAGTCGGATCTTGAGGAGCTGGTGGATTTGATGTCCGGCGTCGACGTATTCATTCCCGATGCCGTCGTCGCGTACGACCAGAAGGATCGGGTGCTTTTGCCGGCCGGCTCTGTACGCTTGGACGGCCGCAAGGCGCTGACATATCTCAATTATCAATTGCCGGATGAGGATGAGTCGCTTCCAATCATCCGGAAGCAGCGCTTTACGCTTTCTTTGCTCAAGCGCTTCGGCGAATCGTATCGATTCCTCATGTCGAAGCCGGTTCAGCCGTTCTTTTTGTCGTTGCTGCGGTCCAACGTAGATGCCCGATCTTTCGCCCGCCTCTTTGAGGAAATCGCCCAGGTGGATGTGGATAGGATAAACGTCCAGCGTGTGCAGGGAAACTTGCGGGATGTATCGGGCGTTCAGCTGCTGTTCCCATATTACGACGGCTCTTTGATCAAGGATATAGTAAAACAGGCTTTGGCCTCGCTGGTTAGGGATTCCGACGGCTGGTCCGCGGATCGGGTGTACACGGTTGAAGTGCTGAATGGGACTCCCATGCAGGGTATGGCCCGAAAAACCGCGGAGCTGCTGCAGGGTTTCGGTTACGATGCGGTCAAGATAGGCAACGCCGATCGGTCGGATTACACTGAGACCAGCATTATAGACCGAACGGGCGACGGCAAGGCGGCTCGCCTGTTGGCGGAAACGATTCGCTGCGAATCGATCAGCGTGGAGGCGAATGCCGACGGCGGGGATGGCGGTTTCGACGATGGTGTCGATTTTACTCTGATAATCGGAAAGGATTTTAATGGAAGATTCGTCATTCGCTAACGACCGCGATACGGCTCTCGAACTCGGGAAAATGCTGCGGGACCACAAGGGTGGCGCCGTAACGGTCCTGGATCTGTCGAAGCTCAACGCCTGGACGGACTTTTTCGTCATAGCCACGGTAACCAGTTCGACGCATCAGGCGGGTCTGCAGAAGCACCTCAAAGAATTCGCCCAAGAACGCGGCGTCGAAATCCTGCGCAGACAGCGCAAAAGCCCTTCCGACGACGAATGGAGTCTGATCGATCTCGGTTCCATAGTCGTGCATCTGATGACCGCGAAGTCCCGCGCCTTCTACGAGCTGGAGCGCCTATGGGGCGACGCGGATGTCGTTTGGAGGGACGGAGCATAGGAGCCGACTCGGCGATATCCGTAAAAAAAACCATCCGGCGTGACCGGATGGTTTTTTTTGACCAGTTTTCAGGTCTTACTCGTCGAAATCGTCGTAGTCGATATCCTCTTCGTAGTCGAAATCGTCTTCGTCGTCTTCGTCTTCGAAGTCGTCATCTTCATCGTCGTCTTCGAAATCGTCTTCATCGTCATCGAAGTCGGAATCGAAATCATCGTCGAAATCGTCTTCTTCTTCCATATCGTCGAAATCGTCCTCGTCTTCCATATCGTCGTCATAATCGTCGTCTTCATAGTCATCATCGAAAGCGACATAAGGGAATGGAAGCGTGGATGAATCGGCCATACCGCTCATCTCCGTGATCGTGTCGAGCATCATGTCGGTATGTATGGTCTCGTAAGGAACCATGGTAAACTCCATAATCTCCGCAGGTATTTCCCTTGAAACATAAGGGAGAGCTTCGGCATCTGTCAACAGGTTCCTCGCCTGTCGTTCGTAAAAAATTACGCCTAGATCGTTTTGCTCCGTTTGATCGCGACGGCGCAGTCGAAACCGCCGAAGCCGCCGATGACGGCGAAAGCGATGCGGTCGTTCGACTCGGGCAGGGCTGTTTCAACGCCTTCTCCGGCGATCACTGTCGGCGGGGTAATCATGAATTCAACCCCTTCCCCGGATAAGATCGCCGCCGCGCGCCCGCTGATCTGGTTGGCGATCTCTCCGATCACCGCTTTTCGGTATTGGTGGTCGGTCGGATCCTCTTCCTTCATGCCCAGGTGGCCGGAAACCGAGGCTACGAAAGAAGCTGCGGAAGCCTGTCCGAGCCTTAGGACGAAATGGCCTTTAAGGTCTCCGACAAGACCGACCGCCGCGACGACGGCAGTCCCTTCCGCAGGTCGTTCGTCTTCGCCCGCGATCGAAAACCCGGAAAATCCCATTTCCGACAATACCATCGAGGCCGCCTCGGTGAACGAGGCTTTGATGTCTGCTTCCATTTTTTCAGTATAGGCGAGCGGATTTTTGCCGTCAATCGTATTCTCGCCGAGTCGGCGGCGTCCGGCGAGATGGACGGTACCCTTTGACAAAAATAGAATTATCGGTATAATTTCCCCTCGATCATGCGAGATGGTATCGTCGTTGCGGCGCCGTGTAAGATCAATACCCATCTACGCGTCCTGGATCGTCGGTCCGACGGTTTTCACGATATCGAAAGCGTTTTCCAGGCGCTGTCGTTCGGAGATTCCCTCAGATTCGATTCTTTGAAAGAACGTTCCGTCTGCGACGTCCGTATGGACGGCCCGGTGCCGCCGGAACGAAACATAGTCAATAAGGCGGTCGCCCTGTTCCGGCGTGAAACCGGCTTCGACGGGGGCGTTCGGGTTGCGGTCGAAAAACGGATACCGTTCGGCGCCGGTTTGGGCGGCGGCTCTTCCGATGCGGCGGCAGCGCTTCTCGGTATGGACGAGCTGAGCGGAATGAAGGTTCCCTTCGATCGGCTCGAAGTTCTCGCCGCGGAGCTCGGAAGCGATGTCCCATTTTTCCTCTACGGAGGAACCGCGCTGGTTTATGGCCGCGGAGAGGTCGTCAGACCGATCAATGGGATAGGCGGCTATTCCGTAGTGCTGGCCGCGCCGGGGTTCTCCAGCGATACCGCGAAAGCGTACCGTCTGCTCGACGAGGCCCGCGAAAACGGCACTCTCGGTTCCGGCCGGCAGATCGGTCCGGCTGCTCTGGAAGAAGCGGCTTGCGGCGATCCCTCCGGTTGGCCGTTCTATAACGATTTCCTTTCGGTCCTCAGGCTCGAGGAGCCCTCGTACGATACCCTTATCAAGGATCTCCAGGATTCGGGGGCCTGTTTCGTGGGGCTTTCTGGGTCCGGGTCGGTTTGTTTCGGTGTTTTTTCCGATCCGGAACAGGCTTCTGCCGCCGAGGTTTCCCTGAAAGCCCTCTGGCCATTCGTCGCTTCTGCGGTTCCCCTTGCGCGCACCGGCAAGGCGGTATTAGAATAGTTCAGCAACTCATTCTGGGCCGAAAAAAAAGAGGAGACCCGCATGGAGATCACCGACATCAGGATTCGAAAAGTGACGAGCGAAGGCAAGCTTAAAGCGTACGTTACGGTCACTTTCGACGATTGCTTCGTGGTGCACAACGTGAAGATCATCGAAGGGAAGAGCGGGGTTTTCATCGCAATGCCGAGCCGGAAGACGAGGGCTGGCGATTATAAGGATGTCGCCCATCCGATACACCCTGATTTTAGGGCGTCTCTGCAGAAAAAGATTCTAGATGTGTACGATTCCGGAAACGTCGAAGACGACCCGGGAATTGAGATATAGGCTCGAGACCAGCGGGCCGCGAAATACGCACGTTTTTGGGACGTCGGCAAGCGGTAAGCCACCGGGTTTTGATCCCGGCATTCGTAGGTTCGAATCCTACCGTCCCAGTGAATTACGCCTAACCCGCGTTAGTGAAGGAGAACTTTATGGATCAGGTAGTCATTTCCGCCCGCAATCGGGCTAATACAGGTTCCCGCGCGGCGGCGAAGCTGCGCAAGGAAGGTCGTATTCCCGCGGTCGTGTACGGCCGCGCCGGCACGGCGAGCTCCATCGATCTCGATGCGCTCGAGTTCGCGAAAGCCGTCAAGGGCATTTCCGAAAGCACCATCGTGAAGCTGGATGTCGGCGGAGCGGCCCACGAAGCTTTCGTGAAGAAAGCCGATTACGACATGGTCACCGGCAAGGTGGTCCACGTCGATTTCTACGAAGTCGAGAAGGGCCAGCTGCTCCGCGCCCATGTTCCCCTGCACATCGTCGGGACCGCCGCGGGCGTCCGCGAGGGCGGCATTCTGGAAAACCCCATGCACGAAATCGAAGTCGAATGTCTTCCCCGGAATCTTCCCGAGAAGATCGACATCGACGTTTCCGACCTCAAGGCCAATCAGTCGATCCATGTCAGGGATCTGAAGCTCGGTTCCGACGTCAAGGTGCTCAGTTCCGCCGATCAGGTCATCGCGCTTGTTAAGTACAGCAAGTCCGAGGCTGAGGCTCCCGCGGCCGAAGCCGCCGCGGCCGCGCCCGCCGCACCCGCGGCGAAAGCCTAAGACACCTATTTTTCGCTTGAAGCCGCCTTTCCTGATCGGATCGGCGGCTTTTTGATTTATGGCCGTCTTGGAACCGCATAAAGCTATCATCGAATCGTTCGATTCCGCGGTACGGAAGGCTCTCTCTGATCTGCCGACCGGAGGCCCTGTCGTCGCAGCCGTCTCAGGGGGAGCCGATTCGTGCGCCATGCTCGTTTCTCTTTCGCGCGTCTGCCGATTCTCGGGCATGGTTCCCCATTGCGTGCATATCGTGCACGGCATACGGCCGGCCGCGGAAGGAGCAGCGGAGGCTCTCCATGTGAGAGCTCTTTGCGAGCGTGTTTCGGTACCGTGTTCTGTCGTTGAAATCCCGCGGGGCGAAGTGGTCGAACGGGCGGCGCGAACGGGCAAGGGGATCGAGGATGCGGCCCGGTACTTTCGCCATCGGGCGCTTCGGGCCGAAGCGCGGCGGCTGGGCGCGTCCCGGATAATGATCGCCCATACTTCTGACGATCGGCTGGAAACCGCGCTGATGCGGTTTCTCAAAGGCGCGGGGCCCGCAGGCCTCGCGGCGATCCCTCGGGACAACGGCACTATCGCCCGCCCTTTGATCGAGCTTTCCCGAGCAGAGGTCCTTCGCTACTTGGATGCGCTGGATATCCCGTATAAGGACGACCCTTCCAATTCCGATCTCCGCTTCCTGCGCAATCGGGTGCGCAGGCGGCTTATTCCCTTGCTCGACGAGTGCTTTTCCGGTTGGCGTTCCGCGGTTCTTGCGAGCGCCCGAACGCAGGCGGCCGTCGCTTCGTTCATTTCCGAAGAGGCCGACGAACGTATACGATGGTCGAAGCCGGCGGACGATCCGGCCGCTTTGGCTACCGATGCGGAGCCGTTCTGGACAGCCTCTCCCGTCTTGCGGACCGAATCGTTGTTCCACGCGATGGACCGTATCGTTTCCGGAGCCGAACCCGTTCCTGCCTCCCCCGACGCGATGCCGAGGAAGGATCGCGTCCCTTCGCGCGCGGTGCTCGATTCCTTCGTTTCCGGCCCCGGACGCGCCCAGGATCTGGGGCCGGTGCGCGTCAGCGTCGATGCCGGTGAAGTTCGCGTTGAACCCGCTCGCGCCTCGAGCGGGGAGCCGCGTTGCTGTCTCTGCGTCGCGTCCCTCGGCCGATTCTTCTTCCGAGGACTTCGTTTTTCAGTCTCGGAAACAGAGAGGGTAGGCGCGATTGCCGTCCTGCGGCCTTTCGTCCTGCGGACGCCGCTGTCTTTCGAGAAGACGGCGATAAGAGAGGTCTTGCCTGCCCGCGCGGCAACGAGCGGTCTCGTGTCGGTCATAGAAGATCGTGCGGGGTTCGCCGGCGCGATCTTCGGAGGCCAGGGAGAAAAGCCGTCGTTGGTCTCGGCTAAGCGGAAAGAGTGCTTTTCGGACTATACGGAGTTCGACTTCTTTTCTATATTATAGATTCCAGTAGATCATCCGGGGGTAGTATGCTCAACGACCAAAACGACAAGCCGCAGCGTCCGTCTGTTCCGGGCGGAAACGCGAATCGTTTCGCTCTCGTTTTTCTGTTGATATCGGTCGCTTTGTTCGGTTTTTTCTTCTTCGGCGGAGAATCCAAATCGAAAACGGAGATCCCGTATTCTTCCTTCGTCGAGTATCTCGATCGGGGCGAGGTCGATGCCGTGAAGATCGTCAACGCGCGCTCTATCGAAGGGACGCTGAAAGGCTCCCAAGGCGACACCGGCGTATTCTCGACGGTCATCCCTTACGATGATCCGGCCCTCATGAACGATCTTCGCCGGAAAGGCGTCAAGGTCTCGGGGGCGGACGAAAGCCTTTCGCCCATGCGGATGATTCTGGAGCTGCTGCCGTGGTTCATCGGCTTCGGATTCATCTGGTTCATGTTCCGCCAGGCGCAGGGCGGCGGCAACAAGGCCTTCCAGTTCGGGAAAAGCAGGGCCAAGCGCTATTTGGATTCCGGCAGAAAGATCACCTTCGCAGATGTCGCCGGACAGGAAGAGGCTAAATACGAGCTGCAGGAAGTCGTCGCCTTTCTTAAGAATCCCCAGAAATTCACCAAGATGGGCGCGAAGATACCCAAGGGCGTTCTTCTGGTCGGCATGCCCGGCACGGGCAAGACGCTGCTCGCGAAAGCCGTAGCCGGCGAGGCCGGCGTCGCCTATTTCCATATGTCGGGGTCCGATTTCGTCGAGATGTTCGTCGGCGTCGGAGCGAGCCGCGTGCGCGATCTGTTCGAGCAGGGCCGGAAGAGCGCTCCGTGCATCATCTTCATCGATGAGCTGGATGCCGTCGGCCGCACCCGCGGAGCCGGGTACGGCGGCGGACACGACGAGCGCGAACAGACGCTGAACCAGATGCTCGTGGAAATGGACGGTTTCGATTCCAAGGACGGCGTCATCCTGCTGGCCGCCACAAACCGCCCCGACGTCCTCGATCCGGCGCTCCTACGCCCCGGCCGTTTCGACCGGCAGGTTGTCGTCGCCATGCCCGACATCAAGGAGCGAGAGGCCATCCTCCGCATCCACGCGGAGAAGGTTCCGCTGGCTCAGGATGTCGACTTCCAGCGCATCGCGCGCGGAACGCCGGGTACGAGCGGCGCGGATATCGCGAATCTCGTGAACGAGGCCGCGCTATTCGCCGCCCGGAACGATAAACCCGCGGTCGATACGGCCGATTTCGAGGAAGCGCGCGATAAGATCCTTATGGGAGTCGCCCGAAAGTCCATGGTCATATCGGAAAAGGAGCGCCGCATGACTGCCTTCCATGAGGCCGGCCACGCGCTTCTCCACTATTACCTTAAGAACGCCGACCCGTTGCATAAGGTCACGATCATCCCGCGGGGCAGGGCGCTCGGTCTGGCTCTGTCCCTGCCCGACGAGGACAGCTACAGCCGTACGAAGGGCTGGATCGCCGATCGGATCACCATCATGTACGGCGGCTGGGCCGCGGAGAAACTGTTCTACGCCGAGACCACTACCGGCACCAAACAGGATATCCAGCAGGCTTCGGATCTCGCGCGGAAAATGGTATGCGAATGGGGCATGGCCGAAGAGCTCGGTCCGATCGCGTACGGCCAGGAAGACGAGCCTATATTCCTCGGGAAGGAGATCGCCCGCCGGAAGGACTATTCGGAGGAAACCGCCGAGCGCATCGACTCATCGGTCAAGAAGATCTTGTCGAAGAGCATAGCCGAAGCCGAATCGCTCCTCGCCGAGCATAAGGAACAGCTCGAGAAGCTCGCCGAACAGCTGATTCTGAAGGAGACGCTCGTCGACGAGGAGATCCGCATTCTTCTCGGATTCCCTTCCCGCGCACCTTCGTCAGGGCAGGAGCCCTCGGGGGCGTAGCGATGGGCCGTGCGATCGGCTTGCTTGCCTTCATCGCGTCTTCTGCTCTCGCTTTTGCTCAGGTAGGGCCGATTTCGGGTGACGAGGCGATCGCCGGCCGCTATCTGGCGTATGCCTTGGACGCCGCGGAAGAAGGGCGGTGGGAAGACGCCGAGACCGTCCTCGAGCGCGCTGCGGATTTCGCTTCGATTTCATCGGACCTTTCCTATTACCTCGGGCTCGCCCGCAGCCGGCGGAATCGGCCCGTCGGCGCCGTGCTCGAGTGCCTCAATCGCGCACTCGAAGCGGGACGCTGGCGCGTCCGGCGCGCTGACGACGCGCGCATTCTCCAGGCCGAGTGCCTAATAAGGCTGCGGTCGTATTCGGAAGCGCTTTCGGCCCTTTCTTCCTGCGCGGATGCCGCGGACGTCGCCGCGCTGCGCCTGCGCGCTTTGCGCGGTCTTGGGGATGCCGTGCGTTTCGACTCCGGAATAAAAGCCGCTTTCGCCGGCTTCCCCCGGGATCCGCGTTTCGTCGGACTGCTGTTCGAATCGCTCGGAACGCGGATCCGAACCGACGAGCAGCACCGGCTGGTCGACACCGCTATACGCCGTCTGCCGTATCTACTCGACGCCGATCCTTCGTTGGCCGTTTCC
>QKCO01000013.1 GCA_003245635.1 Treponema sp. | reverse complement strand
AGACCTTGGTGCCCTTGGACTTCTCGGTGCCGATGGAGGCGAACCAGGCGCCGCCCTTGGTGAGGATCACCGGGATGTTCGCAAGGGTTTCGACGTTGTTGATGACCGTCGGCTTCTGCCACAGGCCCTTGACCGCCGGGAACGGCGGCTTGGGCACGGGCATGCCGCGCTTGCCTTCCAGGGACTGCAGGAGCGCCGTCTCCTCGCCGCACACGAAGGCGCCGGCGCCGAGGCGGATCTCGATGTCGAAGTCGAAGCCGGAGCCGAGGATGTTCTTGCCCAGGAGCCCGTATTCGCGGGCCTGCTCGAGGGCGACCTTGAGGCGGTCGATGGCCAGAGGATACTCGGCGCGGATGTAGACGTAGCCGGTGTTCGCTCCGATGGTCTTGCCGCAGATCGTCATGGCCTCGACGATCGAATGGGGATCGCCCTCGATCGTGGACCGGTCCATGTACGCGCCCGGATCGCCCTCGTCGGCGTTGCAGACGACGAACTTGCGGTCGTCCTCGACCTTGCGGGTCAGGTCCCACTTCATCCAGGTGGGGAAACCGGCGCCGCCGCGTCCGCGCAGCCCGGAGATCTTGAGCTCGTTGACCACGTCTTCGCTCTTCATCTCGAAGAGGACCTTCTCCAGAGCCTCGTAGCCGGAGCGGGCGATGTATTCGTCGATGTTCTCGGGATTGATCACGCCGCAGTTGCGCAGGACGATGCGCAGCTGCTTCTGGTAGAACTCGATGTCCTCGACCGCGAGCTTGCCTTTCTTGGACTCGCCCTGGTTGTACAGCAGGCGCTTGACCTCGCGGCCCTTGACGATCTGCTCGGCGATGATGTCCTTGGCGTCCTCGGGACGCACTTCGACGTAGAAGGAATCCTCGGGGAGGACCTTGACGATCGGGCCCTTCTCGCAGAAGCCGAAGCAGCCGGTCTTGACGATCTGGACCTGGTCCTTGCAGCCCTGCTTCTCGGCTTCGTCGATGAGGTTGCGGTAGATTTCGTCGCCCTTGTTCGATTCGCAGCCGGTGCCGCCGCAGACGAGTATGTAGTGGTTGTACGCCATGAGGGGCCCCCTTATTTCGTGCCTACGATGTCGACCGCGGGCCGGTCGAGGATGAGATTATCCAGGAGCGTGCGGCCGATCAGGTGCTTTTCAACGATCTGCTTCGCGGTCGCGGCGTCGACCTTTCCGTAGATCACCGTCGGCATGCCGGGAACGGCCACCTCGACGGTGGGCTCGGAATGGCAGAGGCCCATGCAGCCGGTCTGGCGGACGAGCACGTCGTCGACCAGCTTCTTCTCGTCGAGCGCGGAAAGGAACGCGTCGAGCGTCGACTTCGCTCCGGCGGCGAGGCCGCAGGTTCCCATGCCGACGATCACCTGTATATTCTTTCCTTCGGCGTCGCGTTTCCTCAGTTCGGTCTTCTTGGAATCCCGGAGCTTGCGCAGCTCCTCCAAGGTCATCTTCGCCATATTCGTTCTCCTTACCTTTCGTTCTCTTCTTCGGCTTCTTCCAGCGACCCGAGGTACTTGCCCAGGAGCACCAGGGCTCCCGCGTCCTCGAGGCCTCCCAGGGCTTCCGCGAGCTCCGTCTTGCGGACCTCGTAGGAAGTCGCCCCCCGCCGCCCCGCGTACGAGCGGCGCACGATCACCTCGCCCGGACCGTCGAACAGCAGCACCGTCCTCACCAGGCCCGGAACATCCCCGACCGGGGGCGCGTCCAGGTTGGTCAGGTCGAAGCGCGCCTCGACCGTCGTGCCGGAACCCTTCCGGGACCGGATGTCCCAGCCGCCGCCCGTCTGGGAAGCGGTCTGGATCAGGAACGGGATGCCGAGTCCGACTCGGCGCCCCGGATGCTTTTTCCCGTCCGTATGGAAGGGGTCCTTCGCCCGCTCGAGCTCCGCTTCCGTCATCCCCTTCCCATCGTCGGAGAGGCGGAACCGGAACTCCTCATCGGTCTCGATGAAGTCCGCCTCGACGACGGACGCTCCGGACTCGGCGGCGTTCTGGGCGATGTCGGCCGCCAGGTCGCAGAGGGTGAAATGCACCGCCGGCCGGACCTAGGCCTGGCGGTACTTCGCGATGATGTCGGGAAGCTGGTCGGCGGTCACCTTGCCGTACACGTCGTTGCCGATCGTGATGACGGGAGCCAGGCCGCAGCAGCCGACGCAGCGCACCGGGTCGATGGAGAACAGACCGTCCTCGGTCACCTCTCCCTCTTCGAGGCTCAGGATCGACCTGGCTTCTTCGATTAGGTCCTGGCCGCCCTTCAGATAGCAGGCGGTGCCGAGACAGACCGATATCTTGTGCTTGCCGGGCTTGGTCGTCTTGAAGAAGTGGTAGAAGGTAACCACGCCGTAGATCCGCGCCAGCGGGATGTCCGACATGCGGGACAGCTTCTCGGCGGCCTCGCGCGGGATGTAGCCGAACGTCTCCTGTATCTTGTGCAGGATCATGATCAGGCTCCCGGGCTTCGCCTTCCATTCCTCGATGAACGCGGTGAGCTCCTTCGGGAACTCGATGTCGCGCTTGAGCGTTGCGCTCGCCGTTGCCATGGATTATACCCCCGTTTCTTATAGATAAAAAACTATCGTATAAAGACTGCGCGTATTCTATAACTAAAGAACGATTTACGCAATAATATTTTCAACTATTTTCATATCTATATTTTTTTATTCTTTTAAGCCGCCTCATGGCTACCTCCTTCATCCCGTCCGGCGCCAGCTCGCGCCGAGCGAAATCGGCTTTTCGAGGGTAAGGAAGTCGAGCAGGGGAAGCGTGAATTCCGCCGCCCGCCCCGCCGCCGTTCCGCCCTTCACGTCGAAGGCTTCCCCGGGCAGATCCAGGGAGACCAATACGCGCGCCTCGCGGATTTCCCGCGCGACGCCTTCTCCGTACACGGAAGAAACCAGTCCGACGTACTCCTCGGCCGTCATCGAATCGCCCGTGGAGACGGGCGCCATCAGGGCCGAAAGATAGTCGCCGATATCGGGCGAGAGGGAGGCAAGCAGCTCGGCGGCCGAGGAACGGTCGAGATCGATGGAGGCGCGCCCGCCCGAGCCGGTCCGCTCGACGCGGATGAATCGGGGGGAAAGGAAACGGCTGAAGTCGTCGACGGATACGCGGCCCGCGAGCGAGCGCGGATCGCGGTTGCGCAGATCGACAGCGCGCACGCCGGCGGAAGAGCGCAGGGCGCGGCCGATTTCCGACGCGTCCAGCAAGGGAACCGCGTCCCCGGCGGGCGTTCCGGCCAAATTGGCTATCAGGTTTGCGGTGCGGGGTCCGACGGACGCGGATAGCTCAATAGAAGCGGCGCCTTCGGCGGTCAGAGCGACATCGTAGCGCGCCGCGCAGGACACGAAGGAGAGGAGCGGAAATAAGACCAATAGAACGACGCTGTGTTTCATGGCTGTACGAGTCTATCGTGGTCGGGCGGCCGTATCCAGTTCGCTCCCGGTCGCGCTGAACCCGATCAGTCTACGTCCGCGCCGAACGGGCGTCAAGGAAGAAAATCGAGCAGAAATCGGGTTCCCCGAGACCGTTCGCCGTCGGACGGTGTACAATGTGTGGGCGCGTTTTCAATTCCGCGCACATCCTATTCGCAAGGATAACCAAATGCAGCCAGCGCAGACTCCGTGGGCCTTCCTAGACCAGTATCGCGGCACTCGATTTTCGGGCGAATGGCCGACCTTCCCCGAAATGTTCAAGATAAGCGCATCCCGCTTCCCCGAACGCCCGTGCATGACGATCTACGATCCGGAGCGGATATCGCTCAACTACGCCGAGACGCTCGTCAAAGTGGAAGCGGTCGCCCGCAAGCTCGCGGCGGCGGGCATCGGAAAGGGCGACAAGGTCGCGGTCACCGGCAAGAATTCCCCCGAGTGGGCGATCGCGTACCTGGGCATCCTTTTCGCGGGCGCAACGGTGGTTCCGATCGACTACCAGCTGAAGATGGAAGAAATCGACAACCTGCTGGCGGCTTCCGACGCGAGGATGCTGTTCGTCGACGAGGAAAAGCACGAGCGCTACGCGTCTTCGCCGGGCAAGCTCGAGGCGGTGTTCTCCTTGCGGAAAGGCACGGGCGCGTACGTCTACGATCTCGACGGCCCCGCGGCCGATATCCCCCAAGCGGAAGAGAGCGACCTGGCAGCCATCCTGTTCACCTCGGGCACCACCGGCGTCCCCAAGGGCGTCATGCTCACCCACCGGAATTTCATCGCCGACTGCTACCTCGCCCAGGCGAACCTGACGATCCTGCCGACCGACGTCTTCTACGCCCTGCTGCCGATCCACCATTCGTACACCATGCTCGCCGTCTTCATCGAAGCGCTTTCGGTCGGCGCGGAGCTCGTATTCGGCAAGAAGATGGTCGTCAAGGCAATCTTCCGCGACCTCAAGGAAGCGAAGATCACCATGTTCCTCGGCGTGCCGATGCTCTTCAACAAGGTGATCGTCGGCATTATGAACGGAGTCAGGGCGAAGGGCCCCCTCGTCTACGGCCTGATCCGCGCGATGATGGCGCTCTCGGGCTTCATCAAGAAGACCTTCGGCTACAACCCCGGAAAGCGGATGTTCCATTCGGTCCTGGACAAGGCATCCCTGGCAACCAACCGCATCTGCATTTCCGGCGGCGGTCCGCTGGCGCCGAGCGTGTTCAAGCAGTACAACCAGCTCGGCATCGACTTCATCCAGGGCTACGGCCTGACCGAAACCTCTCCGATCCTGACGCTCAACCCCGTCGAGCATTACAAAGAAACGAGCGTCGGAAAGATCATTCCCCAGGTCCAGATGCGCATCCTCGATCCGGACGAGCGCGGAGTCGGGGAAATCGCGGTCAAGGGACCGATGGTGATGCAGGGCTACTACAAGATGCCCGAAGAGACCAAGGCGGTGTTCACCGAGGACGGCTGGTTCAAGACGGGCGATCTCGGCTACCTGGACGACGAAAACTATCTCTATCTCACGGGACGCGCGAAGAACATGATCGTCACCGAGGGCGGCAAGAACGTCTACCCCGAAGAGATCGAGAACGAATTCCAGCTGTACGACGAGATCGAGCAGATATTGGTCAGGGGTTTCGTGGTCGACAAGAAGATGCAGGTCGAGGGGATCGAAGCGCTCGTGTTCCCGAACGCGGAGGCGTTCAAGGCCGCCGACGGAACGGTGAAGACGAAGGCGGAAATCGCCGCGCGCGTCGAGGCGGTCGTGGCTGAGGTCAACCAGCGGATGCTGCCCTATCAGCGCATCGAGCGGACCGTGATTCTGGACGAAGCGCTCGAAATGACCACCACCAAGAAGATTAAGCGGAACGCCGCCGTATAGAGGTGAGCGCAGGGCGCGCCGCCGAGGCAGGCGCGCCCGCCCGGCTATCCCTTGGCGTTTTCGAGGGTCTTCTTCACCAGAGAGCGGATGCCGGCGCACTCGCGTTCGATGTCCTGCGCGACGATCGACGCCAATTCGGCATCTCCGTCGCGGACCGCGCGCCGGTAGCGCTTGACCAGCTGCAGCGCGCGCAGGGCGCCGAGGGCCGAAAGCACGTTCACCACGCCGTGCAGCGAAATCTTCGCGTTTTCATGATCTCCCACCGCGTCGTGCTCCACGAACTTCTTGACGCGTTTGGGCAGGTCCTGCACGGCGATCATCAGGAGCCGGCGAAATTCGTCGACGGAAGCGGCGTATTGCCGCTTGAGCCGCGTCAGATCGAAGTGCACCTTGTTCCGGACCGTCTCGTCGATCAGCGCGACCAGGCTGCGCGGGTTGATCGGTTTGGACGCGTAGGCGTCGAAGCCCGCTTTATCCATATCGTCCCCAATCTCGTCGGCGCCGAAGGCGGTGAGCGCGATGATCGGAATGTTCGGGTCGTAGTCGACCCCGGAATACGACCGGATCGAAGTGGCCGTCGCGATGCCGTCCATGCCCGGCATCTGGACGTCCATGAGGACGACGTCGAAATCGCCGCCGCCGAGCGCCGACACGGCCTCGTAGCCGTCCCCGACCATCACCACCCGATGCCCGGCCTTCTCCAGGAAGAAGCGCAGATAATCCTGATTGACCGGATTGTCCTCCGCGACCAGGATGGTGAAAGGGCGGGCCGCCTGCATCGGCGCGGTCTCTTCGACCACGACGGAGGCGGTCGAAGCGGCTTCCACCGGGACGAAGAACGAGAAGGTGCTGCCGAGCCCGGGAGAGCTTTCCACCCAAATATCGCCGCCGAGCCGGAATGCGAGCTCCTTCGAGATCGCCAGGCCGAGTCCCGTGCCGCCGTATTTCTTCGACCGGGAAGAATCGACCTGGCTGAAATGCTTGAAGAGCTTCTGCTGATCGACCGCGGAGATGCCGACGCCGGTGTCGCGGACCGCCACGAAGAGCGCGGGAATCCCGTCCTTGGCGCGGACAGAGAAGCGGACGTCAACCGAGCCGCGCTCGGTGAACTTGACCGCGTTCGAGACGAGGTTTGAGACGATCTGCCCGAGGCGGACCCGATCGGCGCGGATGGTCGGATATCCGCCGTCCTCGACGAAGTGGCGGAAGGCAATTCCTTTCTCCTCGGCGAGGATCCGGTAGGGAGAAAGGACCGAGGAAGCGAACTCCTCGAGCTCTAGATCCACCGGCGACAGCTCCATCGCGCGCGCCTCGATCTTGGAAAGATCGAGGAGGTCGTTGAGCAGGGTTAGCAGCGTCTTCGCGGAGGAACGCACCGTCTGCAGGCGATCCACCTGGCGCGGAGCGGGCTCGTCCGAGAGCAGCACGTCTACGATGGAGATGACGCCCGCGAGCGGCGTGCGCAGCTCGTGGCTCATGTTCGCCAGGAACTCGCTCTTGGTCTTGCTGGCTTCCTCGGCCTCGGTCTTCGCCTGCTTGAGCAGATCGTCGAGCGAACGCTTGCGCGTCACGTCCTCGATGAGGCAGAGGTAATGGGTGATGAGGCCCGACGGGGAACGGATGGCGGAAACGAGCGTCGAGCTCCAGAACGGGTCGGCGTTCGCGCGCGGACAGCGCAGCTCGCCGCGCCAGTCGATGCCGGCGCGGACCGACGCAACCAGGTCCTCGTATGCGGCGCGGTCGGACGCTTCGCCGAGGAAGTCGCCGATCTTGCGGCCGATCGCCTGGTCGGGACCGCTGCCCGTGACGGCGAAGAAGGCCGGATTGACGTATTCGATGAGCAGGTCCCGGTTGAGGATGACGACGGCGGTCGGACTCTGGTCGACCGCCTGGTACATCTTGCGGAGCATGTCCTCGGATTTTCGCCTGAGCGTGATGTCCCTGATGATGCCGACGGTGCCGACGAACACCTTCTCCTTCAGGTTTCCCAGGGACCGGTACGCTCCCGCGGACGCGATCTCGCCGTAGGAGATGACCGTCGCGATCATATCGCCCGAACGGGCGGCGCCGCTGCCCTGCTTCCGCTTCAGCCGTATCTCGAGGTTTTCCGTCTTGCGGTCGACGCCGCGCCGCTCGTCGAAGAGCTTCGGGGCGTTCCGCGCGCCCGTCTTGTTCTTCAAGTAGAACGGGAGCAGATGGTCGCGGCTGACGTGCGGCACGTCCTCCTCGAACAGGAGAGTACTGAAATGCTTGCCGACCAGATCCGCGGGGTTGTAGCCGAGGGATTTGACCGACTGGTTCACGAACGTGAAGTGTCCGTCGGGGTTGAGCTCGTAGACGATGTCGGGAATGGCGTCCACCAGGTCTTCGTAGCGCTTGGCCACGTGGCCGAGCTCGGTCGCCAGACGCCGCCTGATGCGCCAGATGCGGTGGATGTAGGCGCCGAGGTCGCGCGTCCAGTCGGCTTCGCGGAGCAGGTAGTCGATCACGCCGTTGCTCATCGCGTCGTTGAGGGCGTCCGCGTCGTCGCCGGTTCCCACGGCGACGCAGGAGACGATCGGGTAGCGGATGGCGATATCGGCCGCCCCGCCGTCGGGAAGCTTCACGTCGGAAAGGACGAGGTCGAAGGGCGCGGCGACGAGGGCCGAGAGCGCATCGGCGACGCTCGATGCCATCCCCGCGTCGACAGGTTCCGAAGAGGAAGCAAGAGCGTCTTTTATTGATTGCGCATCCCGCTGGTCGGAAAAAGCAAGCAGGACGCGGATAAGGGGAGCTCCAGTCATACGTATTTATCGGTCCCTTGCTGCCAAGATATTACCCGCAAAACCCGCGAGCGGCGGCGACGGCGCGATGCCATCGCTCGATACGCTGTTTCCGCTCCGATTCGATGATCCGGGGCTCGAAACGGCGCCGGGCCCGCCAGTTGAGCGCGATGTCTCGCTCGTCCTTCCAATAACCGACGGCCAGCCCCGCCAGGTACGCGGCGCCGAGCGCGGTGATCTCGTTGACCTCGGGGAGCACGACCGCCTTGCCGAGCGCGTCGGCCTGGAACTGCATGAGGAAGCTGTTCGCCGCGGCGCCGCCGTCGGCCTTGAGCTCTCCGATGCCCTTGCCGAAATCGGCCTCCATCGCCTCGATGAGGTCCGCCGACTGGTAGGCGATGCTTTCGAGCGCGGCCCGCGCTAGGTGGGCGCGCGAGGTGCCGCGCGTAAGGCCGACCATCGTTCCCCGGACCTCGGGGTCCCAATAGGGCGCGCCGAGGCCCACGAAGGCCGGCACGATCATGGCGCCGCCGGAGTCGGGCACCGAAAGCGCGAGCTCCTCGGTTTCGGCGGCGTCCTTGATGAGGCCGAGCTCGTCCCGCAGCCACTGCACGACTGCGCCGCCTATGAAGACGGACCCTTCCAGCGCGTAGGTGAGGCGGTCGCCGAGGCGCCAGGCAACCGTCGTCAGGAGGCCGTTCTTCGAATCGATGGGCGCGTCGCCGGTGTTGAGCAGGGTAAAGCAGCCGGTGCCGTAGGTGTTCTTGATGTCGCCCGGCGCGAAGCAGGCGTGGCCGAACAGCGCCGCCTGCTGGTCGCCGGCGCAGCCGGAGACGGGGATGCTCCGCCCGAAGAACTCGGCCTTCGCATGCCCGATGACGCCCGACGAGGGGAAAACCTCGGGGAGGATCGCGGCGGGGATGTCGAATTCGCGCAGGAGATCCTCGTCCCAAGCGCCGGTCTTGATGTTGAAGAGCATGGTCCGGGAAGCGTTCGTGGCGTCGGTCCGGTGTTCGCCGGTCAGCTTGTACAGGAGCCAGGAGTCGACCGTGCCGAATTTGACGGAGCCCTTTTCGGCCTTCTCGCGCAGGCCGGGAATTTCGCGGAAGAGCCACATGAGCTTCGTGGCGGAGAAATACGGGTCGAGCACGAGGCCGGTCTTCTCTTTCACCGCCCGCGCGAGTCCGCGATCCTCGAGCTCGCGGCAGATGGGCGCCGAGCGGCGGCACTGCCAGACGATGGCGTTGCGGATCGGCTTGCCGGTCTCCGCGTCCCACAGGACCACCGTCTCGCGCTGGTTGGTGATGCCGACCGCGGCTATCTGGTCGCCGGAGATCTGGGCGGCGGCCACGGCGCCGCGCGCCGCGCGAAGCTGCGTATCCCAGATTTCCTCGGGGTCGTGCTCGACCCAGCCGGGACGGGGATACCGCTGCTTGAAGGGCAACTGGGAGCTTCCTATCGGCACGCCCGCCGAATTGAAGACGATGGCCCGGGAAGTCGTCGTTCCCTGATCGAACGCGAGGACATACCGTTCGGCACGAGACATTTTGTAGCCCCCCTTGTCCATTATAACATCAAATAACTCTAATATCACCGTTTGCGCCGATTCAGATTGCCGAAGTAGACGGGGAAGTCGTATAATCCGGCCAATGAGCCTCGAGGATGTGAAGGCCGAGCTGCTGAAAGCCGAGTTTCCCGCACTTCGACCCGACCACGATCCCGATATCGAGCGCTATTTCGATCTACGCGCGACGGGAAGATCGTCGGACGCGCTTTCATTCTATCATTCGCGCATCAAGCCGCGCTATCCCGACGACGAGGTCCGCACCCTCGCGCTCCGCGCGTACCGGCTCAAGCATCCGTCCTTCGCCGGCTTCGTCGCCCGCGCCTACGCAACGCTCGGAGACCAGCTGCTCGAGCGGACCAAGCGCATGATCAAGTACGTCGCCATGTACGCCGCCGCCTACGACCGGAGCGACGCGTACGCGACGATAAAAGCCGCCGAATCCATCCTGTCGATGCTGCCCCGCGAAAAATTCGCGGCCGTCGCGGCGGTGGAGCGCCTCAGGCGGCACGCGGAGCTCCTGGACTACCAGGCGGCTCACCTGGCCGCCGCCGAGGAGCTGGTACGCGCGTACCTGAACGAGCGGCTCGACGTGGTGCAGACCGTGCGCGAACGCAGGAAACGGGACCGGGAACGGGCCGAGAGCGAGCAGCGCAGCCTTCTGGTCGAGCGGGACCGAGAGGAGACCCGCAAAGCGCTCGAAACGCGCCGCGCCCGGGAAACGGCGAAGCCGACCCAGCGGCGGCCGAGCCGCTCGGCGCCGAAGGCGGTCCCCGTCCTCGACCTGTCGCGCATCCGGTTTTCCGCCGCGGACATCGCGCGCATGCAGATTCCGCCGACCGTCGTCAAGATCGAAGACCGCACGCTCGCCTTCTGCTTCAAGTACTGGAACCTGGTCGAGGACCGCGCATTCGAACGGGTGCTCTTCCTGTTCTCGCGCAAGTACGGCGTCAAGAACTACGAAGCCTATTCGGCGATACGCGACGGGCGGCGGCGGGGCAGGAAGGACGACGAGATACTCGCAACCGTCCTGGGAATCCTGACGACCGGCTACTACTATTCGGTGCGCGGAGACGTGTATCTGCAGCGGGCCTGGAAGCGGCTCAAGGCGAAGCTGGAACCGTCCGCGCCGGCCGCGAAGACGCCCAAAGCGAAGCGACTCAAACGTCAAAGAAGGCCCGAAGCGCGTCCGGCGCCGATCGTCGCGCCCGCAGCCGAGCCGCTCCCCGAACCGGCGGCGCCCCCTGAGGCGCTCCCTCCGATGTCCCGGCAGGAAACGGAACCGTCCGTCGAGCGCGCCGAGCGTCGCCGCGGACGTCCGAGAAAAAACGAGGCAGAACGAACAGCCGTTTCCGACGCCGCGGCGTCGGAGGAAACGCCCGAACCCCCGAAAGAAAACCGAATTCCCAAAGGCTCGGTATCCGACCGGCTGCGCAAGCTCTCCGGCAAATCGTACGACGTGTTCCGCGACCGGTTCTTCACCAAGGCGCGGCAAGCGATACGCGCGGTGCTCGCCGAAGCTAAGCAGGCTAGGAAATCGCTCTTCGCGTCGGTGCCGCAGGCAGCGGAGAACCTCGTGTTCAACTTCCTCAAAGCGCATTACGCCGATCCGTACATGGACTGGGCCTCGAGCGCAGAAATGCGGGAATTGGCCGAACTCGGCTACGAGCTGCCCTCGCTCGATCCGGTCATCGACGACTGCTACCGCAGACTATAGGAGCAAAGCAATGAAGGTTATCGCGATCAACGGAAGCCCCCGCAAAGAAGGAAACACGTACCAAGCCATCAGGATGGTCGCGGCGGAGCTCGAGGCGCAGGGAATCGAGGTCGAGGTGCTGCACGTCGGCGGGGAGCAGGTGAAGTCCTGCATCGCCTGCGGCGCCTGCCAGCGCAACAAGGACGAAAAATGCGCGCTCGCCGGCGATTCGCTCAACGAGTGGCTGCAGCTCATGAAGAAGGCCGACGGCCTCCTGCTCGGCTCGCCGGTGCACTACTCGAATGTGTCCGCGGTGATGAAGGCCTTCCTCGACCGCGCGTTCTACGTCTCCGGCGCCAACGGGAACCTCTTCCGCCACAAGGTGGGAGCGGCGCTGGCCGCGGTCAGGCGCTCGGGCGGCATGCCGGCCTTCCAGCAGCTCAACAACTACCTGCTCTACTCGGAGATGTTCCTTCCGACCGCCAACTACTGGAACGTCATCCACGGAGCCGTTCCCGGAGAATCGGCGCAGGACGCGGAGGGGACGCAGATCATGCGCCTGCTCGGCAGGAACATGGCGTGGCTCCTCAAGGCCGTCGAGACCGGGAAAGCCGCCCTCCCCGCGCCGGAGGCAGAGAAGAAAGTCAGGATGAACTTCGTGAGGTGACGGGACGCCGGGGACTTACGCAGGTACGTCCCCGGCAAGCACGGAAAGAAGACCGAAGAGAATTTTCAGCTAAATCTTGATGAGATACAGTACGCCGAAGCTGGTCGAGGGTACGGAACCGAGTATGTTGGTGGCCATCCGGAAAGAAAGATTGCCTAGCGCGACATAAGCGGAAGGACCGCCGAAATAGTTCAAATAGTTCGGGCTGCCTTGAAAACCCATACCTAGGCCTATGTAATCGTCGAGATAGAACATCAAATAGCCGCTCGCTCCTATCGTGATGTCATCTGAAAATCCGAACAGCACTCCGAAGGCGGCACCGAAATGATCGGCGAGCATGTAGCGGATATT
>QKCO01000087.1 GCA_003245635.1 Treponema sp. | reverse complement strand
AGTCCGAGCATCCGCTATCCGAAATCGAACCTATGGAGAAACTATGAGTCGCGAGAAAATAATGAGCGCGGCGGAAGCCGTCGCGCTCATAAAGAGCGGAGACACTGTTGCCACCGAAGGATTCGTCGGCAACGGCTTTCCCGAGGAATTGGCGGTCGCGCTCGAGCGGCGCTTTCTGGACACCGCGGAGCCCAAGGATCTTTCGCTCATCTACGCCGCCGGACAGGGCGACGGCAAGACCAAGGGGCTCAACCATCTGGCGCATGAAGGGCTGGTGAAGCGCGTGGTCGGTGGCCATTGGGGCTTGGCCCCGGCGCTCGGACGCATGGCGATGGAAAACAAGATTGAGGCGTACAACCTTCCCCAGGGCTGCATATCGCACCTCTTCCGTGCTATCGCCGGCAAACGGCCCGGGCACTTCACCCATGTCGGACTGAGGACCTTCGTCGATCCGCGTTTCGGCGGCGGCAAGATGAACGAGCACACCGTTGAGGATATCGTCGAACTGGTTTCATTCGATGGGGCGGAATATCTGCGGTATCGGCCGATGCGCATCGACGCCGCGCTCATCAGGGGCACTTCTGCGGATTCGCGCGGCAACATATCGATGGAGAAGGAGACGCTATTCCTGGAGAACCTGGCCATCGCGCAGGCGGTGCACAACAGCGGCGGCACGGTCATCGTCCAGGTCGAGCGTATCGTCGAGGACGGCAGCCTCAATCCGAAGGACGTCGTCGTGCCGGGAATACTGGTCGACTGCATCGTCGTCGCGAAGCCTGAAAACCATTGGCAGACCTTCGCCTCGCAGTACAACCCCGCGTACGCATCCGAAACGCGGGTTCCGGTCGCTACGCTGAAGCCGATGGAGATGTCGGAGCGGAAGATCATCAGCCGGCGGGCGGCGATGGAGCTGCAGGCGGGAAGCATCGTGAATCTCGGCATAGGGATGCCGGAAGGCGTCGCGATGGTCGCCGCCGAGGAAGGAATCCTCGACGATTTCTCCCTCACCGTGGAGCCGGGGCCGATCGGCGGCATTCCCGCCGGCGGGCTCGATTTCGGCGCAGCGACCAACGCCGAATGCCTAGTGGACCAGCCGGCCCAGTTCGACTTCTACGATGGAGGCGGACTCGATCTCGCCTTCCTCGGATTGGCGCAGGTGGATGCGAAGGGAAACCTCAACGTCTCCAAATTCGGCCCGAAATTCGCCGGTGCGGGCGGCTTCATCAACATCACGCAAAACGCGAAGAAGGTATTCTTCCTAGGCACGCTGACCGCCGGAGGGCTGGAAGTCGCGGTCGACGGCGGGAAGCTCCGCATCGTCAAGGAAGGCGCGGTGAAGAAATTCGTCAATGAAGTGGAGCACCGGACCTTCAGCGGCGAATACGCGACGAGCGTCTCCCAGCAGGTCATGTACATAACCGAACGCGCAGTATTCACCCTGAGCGCGGAAGGACTGGTGTTGACGGAAGTCGCTCCGGGCATCGACGTGCAGAAGGATATCCTCGATCAGCTCGAGTTCAAACCGATCCTGCGCGGACAGCCGAAGCTCATGGACCCGCGGATCTTCAGCGGCGAACCGATGGGCCTTTCCGGCGAATAGGAGAGCGGCAGAAATGAAGCTCGCCGCCCCTGCTCCGGCAGAAGGCGGCGAGCCTTTATTGAATAAGCATCCCCGCCTATGGTACCGTGTTCATGCGGAGGCAGCATGGCGATTCACCCGGGCAAGCGGCAGCAGCAGGCGGCATCGACGAAAGCCGCGCTTTTCGAAAGCGCCATCACGCTCTTCAAGGCGAAGGGGTTCAAGTCCGTCACCATCGAGGAAATCACCCAGAAAGCCGGCACCGCGAAAGGCAGCTTCTACACATACTTCCGCACGAAGAGCGACATCATCATCGAAGAGTTCAGAACCATCGACGACTACTACCGCCGTTTCGCGAAGAACCTTTCAAAATATGAAAACGCCGAAGAAAAGCTACGCGCCTTCGTTAAAGCGCAGATGCGCTACGTCCGCGACCAGGTCGGCCTCGAAATGCTGAAGATCCTGTACTCCAGCAATCTGATCGAGCCGACGACCGACAAGATACTGATCGATACGTCCCGGTACCTCCACGACCTGATCGCCGTGATCATCGCGGAAGGTCAGTCCGAGGGACTATTCCGGACGGACCTCCCCGCGGAAAGCCTCGCCGTACTCTTCAACCGCGCAAATCGCTCAGTCTTTCTCGATTGGGCCATCTCCAACGACTCTTTCGATCTGGTGAAGAGCGGCGTGGAGATGTGCACGCTCGTGCTCTGTCCCGCCCTCGCCGCCTCCTCCGCCGCTCCGGCGAAGAAGAAGCAAGCCCTTCGCGCCTGACCCCCGTTCGCCGGCAGCATCCCCCCGAAGCGGCCGCCCAACGGTCGTGGTCCCAACGTCGTTTTGATTTTTCTTGACAAATCCCCGATAGCGTTCAAACATTAGCTGAACGCAGTCACTGACCACAGTCACTTTATTTCCAAAGTCGATGCTTCCCTCAAGGAGTAGCGCTATGAGCAAAGTTGCTATAGTCGGGGCTTACAATACGAAATTCGGCGCCTTCGTCAATAAGAACAAAGAAACGGGCGAGATCACGGATACGCGCTCGCTTTACGAACTGATCGGCGAAGCCGCGCGGGGGGCGATCGAGGACTCGGGCATCGATCCGAAGCGGATCGACGGCATCTGGGTCGGCTCGTTCGCGCCCGGACTGTTCACGGCCCAGGACCACCTGGGTCCGCTGGTCATGGAAGCGTTTCCCGAAGCGCTGCGGTTCAAGCCTTCCCAGCGGGTGGAAGGCGCCTGCGCGAGTTCTTCGATGGCGCTCTTCAACGCCCTGTACGCGATCGAGAGCGGCAGGTTCAAGAACGTCCTCGTGCTCGGAGTCGAGAAGATGAATCTGCTTAAGACGGCCCAGGTGACCCACGCGCTCGCGGGGGCGTCGTACTGGCCGACCGAAGGTGCGCAGGGGATGACCTTTCCCGGGCTCTTCGCCGAATACGCGAAAGGCTATGCGGCCCATTACCGATTCACCGAAGACCGCTTGCGCTCGATGCTCGCCCACGTGAGCGCACTCATGTACCGGAACGGCCTGCAGAACCCGCTCGCGCATTTCGGCGTCGGCGGACCGTCCGACAAGCTCGGACTCAAGGATCCGGAAGCGGTGCTGGCGCTGCCCGACGAGAAGAATCCGATGATCGCGCCGCCGCTTCGGCTCCACGACTGCTCGCTGGTCACCGACGGCGCGGCCGCCGTCGTGCTGTCCACCGTGGAGGAAGCCGAGCGCGGAAC
>QKCO01000177.1 GCA_003245635.1 Treponema sp. | reverse complement strand
GTTCGTCGGCTCGGACGCGCGCCGCATTTTCCTGAAGCGGACCGGACGCGCGGTTTCTTTCGAAAGGAAGGTCTCCGACGCGCTTGGGGGGCTTCGATTCGATCTGGATTTCGCGGGAGGCTTTTCGCCGCTGCCCTTGGTTTCCTTTCTGCTTCTGGCCGGGGGCATCGCGTTCATTTCGATGAGGCTTAAGACCGTCGTCCCCGCTGCGCTGCTCGCATCCTGTTTCACTTTCGCGGCTTATGGTTCGGGGGCGATCGCTTCCCTCGGCTTCCTGTGCGCCGCCTCTCTCTTCGCCTCGCGCGCTTTCGAGGAATCCTTCCGTTCCGGATCTTTCGAGCGGCGAAGGCCCGCCGCCGAGTTCGCCGCGCCCTCGATCTGGTGCTCGTTCGCTTACGCCGCGGCGTCGTTGGTCGCGGGTGTGCCCGCTGTGGTCGCCGTCACCGCTTTCGGCGCGACCGGAGCGGGCGTCTTTGCGGCGGCGCAGTCCGCTCACCTGCTTTCCCTGAGGCGGGGACATCTTCGGTTCCGCCCTCTCGGGCTCCGCTCCGCCAAGCGGACCGCTCTTCTCCGCATGTCTTTCGTTCTTGTGCCTTTCGCGGCGGCGGCCGCGCTGACGGCGATCGCAGCGCCTTTCTTCGCGCCGCGCCCGGGCCGTTCCTTCGCCGAAGCCTTTGTCCGTGCGGACTACGAGGCCCATCTGGAATTCCAGCGGTCCTTCATGACCCGTCCGCTCGTGGACGCGCAGTCTCAAAAGGTATATACCTTATTCGCGTCCGACGGCGGCGGTTTCCCCGTCGTGTCCGGCGCGGAAGGATCGGTTTCGCCGCTTCCGAAGTTGGAGCTTCCTCCAGCGGAGCGCTTCGCTTTCGACGGAGCTTCGCCGGCCTCTGGATCAGGGCGGAGTTTCGCCGCGGCGGATTCTCCGTTCGGGACGATCGGTTCGATCGCCGTCACGCTGCTGGCGATCGCGCTTTCGGTTCCGTCGCTGATGGCCGCGGGCCTGAATCGCAAACGAATCAAAGCGGCCTCCATGGCCGCCGAAAAACGGATTGCCGCATGAAAACATATTCGTTCGCGCGGGGTGGCATCGTCTATCGCGATGATAGGGCCCCGTTCGACAGCGCCGGTAGAATAGCGTACCTTCCGACGATCGCCGTGGTGCCGATGCTGCAGCACGAGGGCGTCCCCGCGATTCCCCTCGTTTCGATCGGAGAATCTATCCGGGAAGGCATGGTAGTCGGCCGTTCCGCTTCCCGGACCGATTCCGTAATCCATGCCCCCATCCCGGGCACTATAGTGAAATCGGTCGTCTGGAGGATGCCAGACGGCAGGAATACCGAAGCTCTTGTCGTCAAGCTCGAAGGGTCCTTCGACAAGCTCGGCAAACGGCAAGAGCTTTTCTCCTGGAACGGCATGTCCGCGCCGGAATTGCAGCGCCTGATCGCAGAGCGAGGAGTCGTCGAAATGGACGGCTCGGGACGGTCGCTGTTCGATCTCTTGGCCAAGATGCGGCAATCCGAAGAACGGACCCTTTTGGTCGCGAACGCCGTTTTCGACGATCCCTGGCTCGCCGCCGAACGCGCTGTTCTGTCGGAACGCGCCGAAGCGGTGGCGGAAGGCATCGAAATAGTCATGAAAGCATCGGAAGCCGCTTCGGTCGCCCTTGCCGCGACTGCGGAGAGCCGCGGCAGCGCCGCTCAGGTGGTCGAGCGACTCGCAGCGAAGGGTCTTGATGTCCGCATGGCGGTCCTCGGATCAAAGTATCCTCAGCGCAACCTGCGCGAACTCGATTGCGCCATGCGTTCTTTCGGCAAATCCGCCGACCTCGATTACGATAAGATCGTTCCTATGGGAATGTCCACCCTGGCGGCAGTCTACGATGCGGTGAGGCGCAACCAGCCGCTCGTGGAGCGCTACGTCGCCGTAGGCGGAGATGCGGTGAAGAATCCCGCGGTGCTCCGCGTTCGGATCGGTACGAGAATCGGCGACGCGATCGCCGAATGCGGCGGCTTCATCGAAGACCCCGAACGCGTCATTCTAGGATCGCCGTTGACCGGCTACGCCGTTTCCGATCTCGATACGCCCATCACCAAAACGACCGGCGCCGTCGTCGCCGTAGGAAAGCTGCGAGTGGGCGGCACCGCGGTGCGTTCATGCATAGGCTGCGGCAACTGCCGGGAGGTCTGTCCGGTCGGCCTGGACCCGGAGCGCCTCTACAAGCTCTCGATACTCGCCCGCTACGCCGAAGTCTTGGAAGAAGGCGCCGGGGACTGCCACGGCTGCGCCTGCTGCGCCGCCGTATGCCCGTCTCGCTTGCCCTTGAGGGCGACGATCCGCATAGGAGCCGAGCGCGGAGGCACGAATTGACGAACGAAGGATTGGCGGTCGGCGCCGCGCCGCACGTTTTCGAAGTCCGCACGGCTTCCCGCTCGATGTGGATGATTTCAGCCTGCCTCTGCGCTCCGATCGTCCAATCGTCGCTGAGCGACGGTTTCGCGTCGATGCTGATAGCCATGGTTTCGGTAGCGTCGGCGCTTGCCGCGGAGCTCGTTGTCGAGCTTGTAGGCGGAAAGAACGCTTACCCGCGCAATATTCTGGGCAGCGACGGAAGCGTCGTCGTGTCGGCCCTCGTGCTGGCGCTTATGATGCCCAACCAAATCAACCCCGCCGTTCCCGCGGCCGGCGCCGCGTTCTCGGTGCTCGTCGTCAAGCGAAGTTTCGGTGGGCTCGGCTCCAATTGGCTCAATCCCGCCGCGGGCGCCTGGCTGTTCCTGCGCTACACCTGGCCTGCTATCTTCAATGCCTCCCTGTCTCAGTCCGTCTCCGGGATGCTGTCGTCAGCCGTTTCCAAGGGCGTCATCGACGCGAGCGGTTCCCCGCTCGCGGTGCTCAAGGTCGCCGGCTGGAAGCCGAGCGCGGCGGATGAAGGCATCAGTTCTTGGCTGAACGATTCCATCCTTTCATCGTTCGGCGCGCAGCTGCCCTCGGGCTATTTCGATCTGCTCGGCACACCCGGTCCGGGCCTGATCGCGGAACGAGGATATTTCATGCTCCTCTGCGCGACGGTCGTGCTTCTGGCTTTCCGCCTGGTGCGCTGGCAGCTGCCGTTGGCGTACGTGCTTTGCTATGTCGCCGCGGCGCGCGTATGGGGCGGCACGCCGTTCGGCGGAGCCCTCTTTTCGGGCGATATGCTTTTCGCGCTTTTTTCGGGCGGTCTCGCGCTTTCGGCCTACGTGCTGATCGCCGATCCGGGCACCGGCTGCAGGACGATGCCCGGCAACGTGCTCGCGGCGGCCGCCGCCGGTTTATTGTCGTTCGCCCTCTACTACGTCGGCGGCGATCCGTACGGCCCCCTGCTGGCGGTTCCGGCGGTGAATCTTTTCGCCGTCCTTCTTCGCATGGCGGAACGCCGCCTGCGCTATCCGCCGAGAGGTCGCTCATGAGCAAAGGCGAACGGAACGAAATCGCGTCCTTCTTCATTGCGCTCTCCTGGTGGGCAGCCGCGGCGCTGCTCTTCTGGCTGCTCTTCTGGGCGACCGCCGGCATCGAGCGGCGCTCTCTCGCCCGGTCGGTCAACGCCGCCTTCGAAGCGGCCCACGATCCCCGGCGCGTGGCCGCTCCGCTGCCGACGTGGGGGCCCGACGGCGAAGCTGCTTTGGCTGGCCGCCGTTTCGCCCTTAAGCAGAAGAACGAGACCGCGGTCGTCTTTTCCGTCAACGGCGCGGGCGCGTCGGCTTCCTACGTAGCAGTGTTTTCTGCGGGAAAAGGAGTCGTATCGGTGCTTCCGCTGCCCGGGAAGGCTCCCTTCGGCGCGGAACGGCTTCCTGCGGGGCTGTTCGAGACGTATGTGCATAGGATAGCCGTTTCCGAGGCGTCCAGCGCGAGAAAGAAGGCTGAATCGAAATGAACGATAAAAACGAATCGAGCGTTTTATGGAGCGGATCCGGCCCCCTGTCGTCGCTCGCCGGCGCTGTGGTCGTCGTGGGAGCCTCCGGCCGTCTTTCAGATGCGATAGTCGTCGGCGGGTGCGTGCTGTTCGTATATTCGCTGGCGCCGTTTCTGCTGAAGCTGGCCGAAGATTTCGTTCCGAAGGCCTACGCTTCGGGCATACGGCTGATCGTCGCCGTTTTCCTCGCTTCAGCATACGCCCGAACGGCGGGGATCGCATGGCTGTCTTTGGTGCGTGAATCGGCCCCCTTCATCGGCATGGTTCCGCTCTGCCTCGTCGCTTCGGGACTTTTCGATCGGACCGCCGAAGGAAGCGCGCTCGGCGCGCTGAGGGCTTCGGCCGCCGAAGCCCTCGTTCTCGTCGCTTTCGCCGGCGCCTTCGCGCTCGTGCGCGAACCGATCGGCTACGGTACGCTGACGCTGCCGGGCGAATCCGGCCCGGTGCCACTTTTCGGCCTCGGCGGCGCCGCGTCCTACGCGCTGCGATCTGTTTCGGCCACCTCCGGCGGTTTTCTGCTTCTCGGGTATGTCGCGGCCGTATATAGGCGCTTCAAATTCCGATTGCGCGGCACCTTCGTTTGCGGGGAGGATGAGCGGTGAATCCTGTTTTCCTGCCTTTCGTCGGGGCTATAGCCGCGAACTCGTACCTTTCTTTCGGCTTCGGCTTGAGCAGGCTCGTTTCGAGCGAGCCCGGTCGTCCCCGCCGCGCTCTCGGACCCGCTCTTGCGATCATGCTTTCGTGCGCGCTGGTTTGGCCCTTGTTCTCGTACGCACTCGCGCCGTCCTCCTTGGGCTTCATGGAACCGCTCCTGCTGGCTCCGGTCGCAGTTCTCGCGAGCATTGCCGCCGACGCTTTTTCGCGCCGCATGCCGATCGGCGATCTTGAAGCGCGGAAACAGCCGGACACATCCGCCCAATCAGCTTTCGACGGACTCGCGTACGGCGCTTCGTACTTCGTGCTTCGGTATGCTTCCTCGTACGCCGAAGCGCTTCTTTTCGCCGCGGGCGCCGCATCCGGCTATCTTTTCTGCGACTTCGTGCTCCGGGCGGTTCGCGAGCGCTCCGACACCGAACCGGTTCCCCGCTGCCTTAGGGGAACGCCGCTCATGCTCATCGCCTCGGCTCTGCTCGCGGTCATCGCATCCTTTTTCGCGGCAGCGAGCTTTTCCGTGTGGGGGCGGCCGCTATGACTCCGATCGAAATCGCCGTAGCCGTTTCGGTCGCGGCCTTGTTCGGCATCGCGTTCCTATCGGCGCGAAGCTTGTTCACTGAAATCGACGTCCCCCCGCCTTCCCTCGACTCTGCCGGGAGGAAAGGCGTGCGCGGGGCCTTCAGGGCTGTCATCGCGTGCGCGGGGCCTTCCGCTTCCTTCAGGACGCATCGCTACGAAGGGCTAGCCGATTGCCGTCTCGTCCACAAGCTGTACGCGGGGGATCGCGCATGCAAGAACGCGTGCCTCGGCTACGGTACCTGCCGCGCCGTTTGTCCACTCGAGGCGATATCCGAGGGGGCGGACGGAAATCTCCGCGTGGATGACCTATGCGACGGCTGCGGCAAATGCGCGGCCGAGTGCCCGACGGGCGCTATTCGTCTGGTGCCGCGGGAGGCCGACTATTTCGTGCGCTGTTCTGCTCGCGAATCGTCTCCATCCCGCCTCGAGATATGCCGTTCTCCCTGCACCGCTTGCGGCGAGTGCGTGCACGCATCCGCCGACGCGGGCTTCTCCGTGTCCGACGGTCTCGCTTCGGTCGATTATCATTTAACCGGCGATCGGTCCGCCGCCGCATCGTCTTGCCCGACCGGGTGCATCGTCGCCCTTTCGAAGGAAGGGGTGGATAAAAACGCTTTTCAGGGCACTGATAATGGACTAGAATGGCAGGATCGACAAAGTGGAGCGGCGGACGCGGATAAATGAAGAAAACAAAACTGATCATAGGTGCTCACGGCCACTCCCCATTCGGTTCATCGGAAGCGGAGTTGGAGCGGGAATACCAGACCCACTATAAGCCGTTCATCGCCTCGTTGTACCGTTTTCCCGCCGTGCCGGTCGTATTGCATTATTCCGGTGTTCTCCTCACTTGGATCGAACAGAAGCACCCTGAGTATTTTCTTATTTTAGAAGAACTTATAAACAGAAAGCAGGTAGAGATCCTCGGCGGCGGCTTCTACGAGCCGATGCTTCCCCTCTTGCCGCTGGCTGATCGGCTCGGCCAGATAGAACTTCTGACGACCTATCTGCGAAAGCATTTCGGCAAGCGTCCCCGGGGCTGCTGGCTGCCGGGGCTTATCTGGGAGCAGCCGCTCGCCTCCGCCCTGCAGACCTGCGGAATGGATTACACCTTCCTGTCTTCGACCCAGTTCAAGCAGGCGGGCCTTTCGGGGCCCGATATCGAACGGCCGTGCCTGACCGAAGACCAGGGAAGAATCCTGACCGTATTTCCCATTTCGAGCGAATTGACCGATGCGCTCCTTTCTCGGGATATGCAAGCTTTCGCCCGCATCGCGTCCGATGTTCCGGACAGCGGGGCCGACAGGGTCTTGAGCGTTTTCATCGAAGGCTTGTTCAATGGAGCCGGGACGGAATCGGCATTCTGCGGCCTTCTCGAGTACTTGTCGGCGCAGGACTGTCCTTTCGACCTCAGCGTCCCCTCCCGCGTGCTCAAGACGACATCCGCTTTCTCGAAGTCGTATTTCCCGAGCTCGGCCGATCGGCCCGTCATGTATTGGTCGATGGACGAGGAGCGCCGGCGTCTTTTTGACGGATTGAACGGAACCCCGGGGGCTTCGGAGGATATATCCGCTTTAGTGGCTGCGTCGCTTCCGCGGCAGTTTCTGGTGCGTTACCCCGAAGCGAACGGCATCTACACGAAGATGCTCTACACCCATATCCTGATAAACCAGCTCCGCGGGGATAAATACCGAAAGCGGGCGGCGCGCGAGGAACTCTGGAAAGCGCAAGGCTGCGACAGTTTTTGGCATGTGGGCAACGGCGGCCTTTACCGAAATCGCCTGCGCAAGGCCGTGTACGGCGCTCTCATCGAAGCTGAAAAGATCACTCGGGAGAAAGGCGTTTTCATTCCTTCGGTGATATCCGTGGACATCAATTTAGACGGAGAGAAGGAGTTCCTCCTGCAGGGCGCCGAGCTCAACGGATACGTCAAATTGAGCGGCGGATCCTTGTTCGAGCTCGACTATTTGCCGAAGGCGTGGAATTACGTCGACACGATGAGCCGCCGGCGGGAACCATACGCAAGGGGCGATCTGGTCCTGGACGAACTTCCCCGCTCTGCTTTTTCGGACCGTCTGCTTCATCCAGAAGTCACGCTGAAAGATGCCCTTGCCGGCAATTATCCATTCTCGCGCAATTGCGCGGAAGAGCGCTACGAGGAGATCGCGACCGACCGTGTCCATAAGGAACTCACCCTTCGCAAAGCCGCCGATTTTAAAGGGAATTACGGCGGCATTGAAATACAAAAGCACTATTCTCTGAGAAAGAACGTCCTGTCCGTTCAGTACGTTCTCGCCAATCGAGGGGAAAAGCCCGCGCGCTTCAATTTCGCTTCGGAGATCGATCTTTCATTCGCCGGCGAAGATGCCGGCTCCCAGCTCATCAAAGCGTTTACGAGCGGGGCGGGCGAGGCCTCTGCGCTCGGATGCGTCGAATACCGGAACGTCGATTCGCTTCGCATCGAGGATGTCGAGAATTCCATCCCGATTTCACTCGCTTCTTCGGGGCCGTTCACCGTTTGGGCCTACCCCGTAAGAACTGTCTGCCGGATAGACGGCAAGATCGGCGAATATTACCAGTCCTCCTGCTTCGTTCCGGTTTTGCCGGTGATTCTCGCGCCCGGGGAGAGCTGGGAGACGAGTTTTTCGCTCGGATTCGACGCCTGATCCGCACAGTCGGCGTTGCGTACGAACGTCGGGCTTTTCTTCTTGACACTCGCCGGTGCCGTTCCTATAGTAACGGGCTATGAAACGTAGACTCGTCACCTCGGCCTTGCCGTACGTAAATAATGTTCCCCACCTCGGGAATCTCATCCAAGTTCTATCCGCGGACGTTTTCGCCCGGTCCTGCCGTCTGATGGGCTACGAAACGCTCTACGTCTGCGGCACCGACGAGTACGGCACCGCGACGGAGACGAAGGCGGCGGAGGAGGGCGTAAGCCCCCGCGCGCTCTGCGACCGCTACCATGCTCTTCACGCCGAAATATACCGCTGGTTCGGGATCGCTTTCGATAAATTCGGACGGACCTCTACGCCGCTCCAAACGGAAATCGTGCAGGATATCTTCAAGAAGCTCGATGCGGCCGGATACATCATCGAACGCAGCATCGAGCAGCTGTACTGCGATTCCTGTTCCCGCTTTCTCGCCGACCGCTACGTCCGCGGGGTCTGTCCCCATTGCGGCTACGCCGATGCGCGCGGCGACCAGTGCGAAGCCTGCGGGAAACTCCTCGATCCTACCGAACTGAAGGAGCCTCGCTGCTCCTCCTGCGGCAGCGCTCCGCGGCCGCGGACGACCAACCACTTGTACATCGATCTGCCCAAAATCAAGCCGCTGCTCGAAGCCTGGATAAAGGAGGCCTCGGTCAAGGGCTTCTGGGCGAACAACGCCGTTCAAATGACGCAGGCGTGGATCAGGGACGGCCTGCGGGAACGCGCCATCACGCGGGATTTGAAGTGGGGCATCCCCGTTCCGAAGAAGGGGTACGAAGACAAGGTCTTCTACGTATGGTTCGACGCGCCGATCGGCTACATCTCCATCGCGGCGAACCTCGCCGCTGACCAGGGAATGGACTGGAAGGCTTTCAACGATTCGTGGTGGAAGAATCCCGAGAACGTGGAGCTTTTCCAGTTCATCGGCAAAGACAATATACCTTTCCATACGGTCATCTTCCCCTCGAGCCTGCTCGGTTCGGGCGAACGGTGGACGCTGCTGCACCATATGTCGAGCACGGAATACCTCAACTACGAGAGCGGAAAGTTCTCGAAGTCGAAGGGAGTCGGCGTCTTCGGCACCGACGTCATGGAGTCGGGGATTCCTGCCGACGTCTGGCGCTTCTACGTGTTCTACAATCGGCCCGAAAAATCGGACGCCTTGTTCACCTGGAAGGACTTTCAGGAAAAAGTTAACGGAGAGCTGATCGGCAATTTGGGGAATCTGGTGAACCGGACTCTCGCATTCGTTTCCCGGTACTACGAAGGAACGGTTCCGTCTTCATCCGTCGGGGCTGAAGCGTCGGCCGAATTTTGGAAAACGGTGTGCGGTTACGAAAAGGATATCGCGGAGAAGCTCGACCGGGCGGAGCTCCGCGATGCGTTCCGCCTTGCATTCGAGCTGTCTTCGCTGGCCAACAAGGCTTTCCAGGACGGAGAGCCTTGGAAGTCGCGAAAGGAAAATCCCGAAGAGGCCGCGCGTCTCATTCGGGATCTCTGCTATGTGCTCAGGGATCTCGCCGTGATCGTCCATCCGTACATGCCGCATTCCGCGGATCGGATCGCCGGATTCTTCGGCAAGAAGATCGGAGAGGACGGCTTGAATTGGAACGATCTTGGAAAGCTCGAAGGGCTTTCATCGGTCAAGACGCCTGAAGTGCTTTTCTCGAAATTGGAGGACGAACTCGTGGATACCTTGCGCGACAAATATTCAGGCAGTCAAAAAGAGCGCGCCGAAAAAGCCCAGGCGGAAGCCGTTTCCCAGCCCGCTCCCTCCGTCCCCTCGGCGGATTCCGCCGTTCCCTCCGTTCCCGTCGAAGCCGCGGATATCCGCTTTTCCCGGATGATCGATCTGCGCGTCGCCGAGATCAAGAAAATCGAACGGCATCCTAAGGCCGATAAGCTCTACATCGAAACCCTGGATATCGCGGGCGAGGAACGCGTGATCGTCTCGGGCTTGGTTCCGTACTATTCGGAGGAGGAGCTCCTCGGCAAGCGCATCATCGTCGCGTACAATCTGAAGGCGGCCAAGCTGCGCGGCGTAGAGAGCAAGGGCATGCTGCTTGCCGCATCCGTGAAGGGATCTGAAGGCAAGGAAGTCGTGGACGTTCTGGACGCTGGAGACGCGCCTACCGGTTCGCGCGTCCACCTGGAAGGCGTCGACGCCTCCTCGGTCGAGCTGCCGGAAATCGACATCGACACCTTCTTCTCGATCCCGATCGTCGCCGCCGACCACGCGGTGCGCGTAGGCGGCAAGAACCTCTGCGTGGCGGGAAAAGCGCTCGTGAGCGCCAAGGTGTCCGACGGCGAGGTCGGCTGATGGGTTATTCCGTCCGCGGAATCTCGCCGACGGAATTGAAAAAGTGCGATTCCGCTCGTACTTTCCTTCAATCCGGTTTCTGGGGCAGCTTCAAGGCTCGGTTCGGCTGGAACGCGCGCGCCTTCGTCGTCGATTGGGGCGGTGAGGTCAAGGCGCCGCTGCTCGTGATTCGGCGGAAATTGGCAGCGGGCATGTCGTTCGCCTACGTCCCATGGGGGCCCGAATTGCCGGACGGATTTCCCCAGGAAGATTCGGCCAGGAACGAGGCGCTCAGGACGATCGCCGCCGGACTCCGCCGAGAATTGCCTCCGGATACCGCCTTCATCCGTTTCGATCCCCCTTGGGCAACGATAGGCGCCGATACGGCGGCCCCGGCGATAGATGCGCCTTTCATCCGCGCCGGCGCCGACGTGCAGCCGCCGGATACCGTCGTGCTCGATCTTCGCTCCGACGAGTCCGGTCTGCTCGCGGGAATGAAGACGAAATGGCGCTACAATATTCGCCTTGCTGAGCGGAAAGGAGTCCGCGTCCGCATCGCCGATCCTTCCGAGCTGGACGTGTTCTACCGCCTGTACCGTCAGACCGCATTGCGCGACAAGATCGCGATCCACGGCATTGATTACTATTCAGCCTTATTTTCCCACGGCTGCGGCTCGGAGCTGGATTGCCCCGAAATCCGCTTATACGTCGCGGAGCACGAGGGCGAGGCTCTGGCTGCCATCATCGTGCTTATCCGCGGCGATACCGCCACCTATCTTTACGGCGCATCTTCCGATTCGAAGCGGTCGCTCATGCCTTCATACGCGCTCCAATGGCAGGCGATACGGGACGCGAAGGCCGCCGGCTGCGCCGAGTACGATTTCTTCGGCATACCTCCCCGCGACGATCCAGACCACCCCATGAGCGGTCTGTTCCGTTTCAAAACCGGGTTCGGCGGCAACATTATCCACCGAAGCGGAAGCTGGGATTATGCCTACAAGCCATTTGCGACTGGGCTGTTCCGAGCTGCTGAAGCCGCCCGGAAGTCCCTTCGGTCCGCCCGGAAATCGCTGCGGAAGCTTTTGCGGAAGTCTTCTATTCCTGCGGAATGAGTACCGACCGCGCGACGTTGATCCTTTTCCCTTAAGTCGCTATATTGTCGAAATATGAATCTCGAAGCCTTCGTTCTCGGTTCCGGCGGTATGATGCCTTTGCCGAACCGGCATTTGACTTCCGTTCTGCTCCGCCGAGAGGGCGAACTGTTTCTTTTCGACGGCGGGGAGGGGACGCAAGTATCCCTCCGCCGCCTTAATCTGCGTTGGAAGAAAATATCGGCCATTTTCGTCAGCCACACGCATGCCGACCATGTCACGGGACTTCCGGGCATCCTCATGCTTTCCGCTCAGGTCGATAGGGACGATCCGCTCGTCATAGTCGGGCCTCCCCGCATAGCCGAATACATCGAATCGAGCCGCCGCGTTCTCGATATGTACATCAATTACGAGATCATAGTGAAGGAAATAACCGAGCCGGGCGTCGTGTACGAAGGAGAGGGCTTCCGCGTACGGGCCTTTCCGCTCCGTCATACGAAGCCCTGCGTCGGCTACTGTTTCGAGGAGGACGGCCGTCCGGGCGCGTTCCACCCGGAAAAAGCTGAAGCTCTCGGCGTGCCGCGCGGGCCGCTTTGGGCCAAGCTGCAGTCGGGCGAATCCGTGCAGGCTTCCGACGGTTCGGCCGTGCATCCGCAGCAGGTGCTCGGCGATCCCCGATCCGGCCGGAAATTCTCCTACGTTACCGATTCGCTTTACTTCCCCGAGATCGCTTCCGAAGTTTCCGGCTCGGACCTGTTCGTCTGCGAAGGTATGTTCGAACGGGATCTGGCCGAAAGCGCGAAAGAGAAAAAGCACATGACGGCGGAGCAAGCCGCCCGCATCGCGAAAGCCGCGGGCGGAATCAAGAAGATGGCTCTCATCCATTACAGCCCGCGTTATACCGAACACAATCTGAAACAGCTGTTGAAGGAAGCCCAGGAAATATTCCCTGAAACAGTGCTATCCCGAGATAGGGCGGTTTTTCCGCTCGAATACGTGGACTGAGCGTACTCTCGGCGGATAGGCGTGCGCCTATCCGCTAGGACTGCGCGACGAACGCCCGGTAGCGCTCCGGATCCGGCTTGAAAGCCATAATCTGGAATCTTCCGTCTTTCCTCGCACGATCGAGGGCTCCTGCCGTTTCGTTGAGAAGCCGGTCCGCCTCGAC
>QKCO01000007.1 GCA_003245635.1 Treponema sp. | reverse complement strand
CTCCTGACCGATTCGCGGGTGCCCCGTTTCGGCGTCGAGTCCGAGCTCAAGCAGCGCCGCGCCGACATCAAGAAGAGCATCGAGCTCCTTTCCAAGAAGCGTCCGGGCGCGAGCCTGCGCGACTACGCTACGGAGGACCTGGTCGAATCGATGGGCTTCCTCCCCGAGCAGCTCCGGCGGCGGAGCATGCACGTGGTCAAGGAAAGCCTGCGCGTGCTCGACGCGGAGGAAGCGTTCCGCAAGGGAGACCTGGCCGCCTTCGCCAAGCTCGTCTACCATTCCCACGAGAGCCTGCGGGACCTTTACGAAGTCTCCTGTCCTGAGATAGACTGGCTGGTGAAGCGGGCGCAGGAAATCGAAGGCGTCCTGTGTTCCCGGATGACCGGGCAGGGCTTCGGCGGCTGCACGTTCTCCATCATCGCCGAGGCGTCGGTCGAGGAATACAAGCGCCGCCTCGAGGACTACGAACGGATTTTCGGCTTCCGGCCCGTCATACACGAGGTATCCGGCGCGGGAGCCGCCCGCGTGCTCGTACGAGAGGGGACGCATGCGGATACTGCTGACAAATGACGACGGCATCGACTGCGAGGGCATCAAGCATCTCGCCGAGGCCCTGAACCGCACCGAAAAGCACGAAGTCTACGTGGTCGCTCCCGACGGCAACCGTTCGGGCGTTTCCCATTCCATCACCCTGCGCGGCCCCATCCGCCTGGTAAAGCGCTCCGAGCGCGCCTGGGCCTGCTCGGGCACGCCCGCCGACTGCGCCATCGTCGCCGCGCTCGGCGGTCTCCCGTTCAAGCCCGATCTAGTCGTCTCCGGCATCAACGTCGGTCCAAACATCGGCACGGACCTCGTTTATTCGGGCACCGCCGCCGCAGCGCGGCAGGCGGCCCTCCACGGCATTCCCGCCATCGCCTTCAGCCTCGCCTCGCACGAGGGTCCCTGGGCCTGGGAAGCCGCCGCCGCCTTCGCCGCCGAGCGCATCGAGGAGCTCGCGGCGCTCTGCATCGGCGACGTGTTCATCAACGTGAACATCCCCAACGATTCCGCAGGTCCTCGCGGGCTCGAATGCACCTTCCCCTCGCGCCGGCGCTACAACGACAGCCTGGCAGTCTTCCGCGCTCCCGACGGCAACGAATACTGCTTCATCGACGGCGGCGGCATCGACACCGAGCCCGAGGACGGGTCCGATCAGGACGCGATCCTGCGCGGCTACGCGTCCGCCAGTCCCGTGTTCATCCACCCGGTCGTCAGGCGCGACAGCTGCGCCGACGTTCCCGACCACGCGGCCGCTTCCGCGCGGCCGCGGCGCTAGGGGGCGCCATGGCGGGCAGACTGCGGGAAGGAATCAGGCTTTTCAAGGCCAAGCGATGGGAACTCGCGCTCGCCGAGCTTCTGCAGGCGGAGCCCGCCAGCATCGACGGCAGCGACAACGCCGAGCTCGCCTACTACCTCGGGCTCTGCTACGCGAAGCTCGAGCGCTACGACGATGCGCTCCTGTACCTGGAACAGGTGGTCACTTCCGATCCCGACCCCCTGCGCGCCTACCAGTGCCGCATGGCGCTGGCCTACGTCTATTCTATCACCGGCCGCTCGCGACTGGCCGAATTCGAACTCAAGCACCTGATCGACGAAGGCTACGAGTCGCCGCAGATCTATTCGACGCTCGGCTTCGCGGCCTGGACGCAGAAACGCGTCGATCCGGCGGTCGACTTCTACCGCAGGGCGCTCGACCTGGATGGGGAGAACGCCAACGCGCTCAACGGCCTGGGCTTCATCCTGACCGATTCGGACAAGGATCCTAGCAAGGGGCTCGCGCTCTGCAAGAAGGCCGTGGAGAAGAAGCCGCAGAATCCGGCGTACATGGATTCCCTGGGCTGGGCCCATTTCAAGAACGGAAACCTTCCCGAGGCGCGCACCTGGCTGCGCCGGGCGCTCGACCTGGCGCCGCGGGTGCAGGATATCGTCACGCACATGCGCATCGTCGTCGGCGAGGTCCGGTCCTGATGCTGAAGAAAGCTTATCTCGCCGCCGCCCTGGCCGCCGTCGCCGCTTTCGGGGCCGCCGCTCAGCAGTCGGGCGTCGACCGCGACGCCATGCTAGCCGCGGAGGATTTCAGGCGCGGCGTACAGGCCTACGACCGCTACGCCTTCAATGAAGCGATCCTTTCGCTCGAGAAGGCCCTTTCCCGAAAGCCCGGCGAGGCGTTGATCCTCGACTGGCTCGGCCGCGCGTATTACCGCTCCGGGCTCGAGGCCACGGCCATCCGCCAGTGGCAGGCGGCCTACGCCGCCTACGCGCCGACGAGCGCCGAGGGCCTTCTCCTGAACGGCCGCATCGAGACGGTGCGCAACCGCCGCGGCCTCTACCCGGAACTCGACGAGAACGCGCGCTACGTCGAGGCGGGCCGCTACCCGAGCAGGAACGGCGACGTCGCCGTCTACAGCCTGCCCACTTCCGTGCTGGCCAACGGGGACGGTTCGGTATGGGTCGCCGCTTACGGCTCGAACGAGCTGGTGCGCATCGACCCGAACGGCGTCGTCCGCACGCGGGTCCGCGGGCCGATCAACGGTTTCGACCGGCCCTACGACATCGCGAGGGGGCCGGACGGCCGCATGTACGTCTCCGAATATAAAGGCAACCGCGTGAGCGTCCTCGACGCATCCGGCAAGTGGCTCTCCTACATCGGTTCCAAAGGGCGGGGCGAGGGGCAGTTCGTCGGGCCCCAGAATCTGGCGGTCGACGGCGCGGGCTACCTGTACGCGGTAGACTTCGGCAACCGGCGCGTGGTCAAATTCGCCCCCGACGGAAAGCCGGTGCTCGCTTTCGGCTCCAAGAAGGATTCCTTCAGCGGCTTGGAGTCCCCGACCGGCATCGCCGCGATCGACGGGGAAGTCTTCGTCGCCGACGCCGTTCTGCGCGCGATAGTCCGCTTCGATCCGAGCGGCAATTACCTGAATACCTTCGCCGAAGGCGCGCTCGCGCGCCCTGAAAGCCTCCGCTCCACCTCCGACGGGAAGCTCCTGTCCGCCGACGGCGGCCGAGTCGTACTGATCGATCCGAAGACGGGCCTCGCGCGAGAACTGGGCAACCTCGGCGGCACCGCCCGCGTCGCCTCGGTCTGCGCCGACGCGAACGGCAACCTGGCCGCGGCCGACTTCCGCACGGGCCAGGTGACCCTTCTGACCCGCATGGACGATCTGGCCTCGGGCCTCTTCGTGCAGATCGAGCGGGTCAACGCGGACAAATTCCCGGAGGTCGGCCTCGAGCTAAGCGTGCAGGACCGACGGCGGCGGCCCATCGTCGGCCTATCGGCGGGCAACTTCGTGCTGAGCGAAGGCGGCCGGCAGGTTTCGGCGCAAACCTTCCTCGGCGCGTCCTCCCTCTCTACGGAGGCCGACGTCGCCTTCCTGGTCGAACGCTCGGAAGCGACGAGGGGTAGGGGCCCCGACGTCGCCGAGACGGCCCACGACGCCCTCAAGGCGGGGGTGAAGGCTGCGGTTTTCGTCTCGGCGGGGCAGAATCCTTCGCTCGAGCGGATCGACGGGCCGACCGCGCTTGAGGAAGCCTCGGCAGGCAGGGCGGCGGCCTATTCGCGCGGCTGGCGTTTCGATCTGGGGCTCCGCCTCGCGGCCACCGAACTCTTGGACGGCCAAAAGAAGCGGGCGGTTTTCTTCATCGGCTCCGGCACGCTCGGCGAGCGCGCCTTCGAGCGCTACGGCCTGAGCGAACTCGCCTCGTACCTGGCGAACAACGGCATCGTCTTCTACGCGGCTCTCTTGGATGCCAAACGACCCGATCGGGAAATCGAGTACCTTTGCGAGCAGACCGGCGGCAAGGCGGTCTACGCGTACCGTCCCGAAGGCGTCTCTCCGCTCACATCGGCTCTCCGGGAAGCCCCGAGCGGCGTCTATTCGTTCAAGTACACCTCGACCCTGCCGACCGACTTCGGCCGCGCCTACCTCCCGGTCGAGGCGGAAGCCTATCTGATCGACCGCTCCGGCCGCGACGCGACCGGCTATTTTCCGCCGCTCGAATAACGGCCGAAAATCGGTTGACGTAATATATATATTTTCATATATTAGGTCGCAAGGAGAACAGCATGTCCGAAAGACTCAATACCGCCCAGTTCAAAGAAAAGGTTTTCAACTACGAGACCGACAAGGAATGGAATTATGCCGGCGAACTGCCCGCGATCGTCGACTTCTACGCCGACTGGTGCGGCCCCTGCAAGATGGTTTCTCCCATCCTTGATCAGCTCTCCAAGGATTTCGAGGGCAAGCTGAACGTCTACAAGGTGAACACCGACGAGGAGCAGGAGCTTTCCGCGGTCTTCGGCATCCAGTCGATCCCGACCCTGCTGTTCATCCCCAAGGAAGGAAAACCCCAAGCTGCTCAGGGCGCGCTTCCCAAGGCGACGCTCGTCAAGGCTATCAAGGACGTTCTCGGCGTGGAATAAGGCTGCTTGCCCCGAAGCCGCCTTATCGCCAAGGCGTTGGAAGAATTCATTCAACGGCATCACCGCGAACTGGTGCGGGAAAAACTCGATGAAGTCTATTCCGCCGTTCCTGAAAGCCTTTTGGAGACGGTTTCCGATAGCGGTCTTGAGTCGATGAGGTCGCTGACGCGCGATGACGCGTGGTGAAATCCGGTGGGCCGATTTCGGCCTTCCCTTCGGCAGCGAGACCGGCTTCAGGCGGCCGGTCCTCATCGTTCAGAACGACGATTTCAATTTGAGCGCCATCCGCACCGTCGTCGTTGTTCCTCTGACGACCAATCTCGGTTTGGCGGAAGCGCCCGGCAATGTTTTGATCGATATCGAAGAGTCCTTCCTTCCAAAGGATTCGGTTGCGGTCGTTTCCCATCTTAACGCCATCGACAAGCGGCGCCTTCTCGAGAAAGTATCGCTGCTTCCGTCGGCGACGATCGCGCAGATCGAACAGGGGATCCTGCTCGTGCTGGATATCGCGGTTCCCTAAGCTCCCGTTTTCAGCACTTCAGCGTTTCCCGCCCCGTGAACGCTTCCTCGAGGAGCGGTTCGAGTTCAAGCGCCTGGTAGAGCGCGTTCGCCTCCTCGAGCGAGCCGCGGAGAACGGGGTGCCTGGGGCTGAAGACCACGCAGCAGTCAGGGAACGGCTGAATCGATATGTCGTAGGTGCCGATGCTCTGGGCAATGCGTATCGTGTCGATCTTGTCCGTGCCGACCAGGGGTCTGAGGACGGGGAGGGAAGCTCGGCTTTCGGTGCAGCTCATGTTTTCTATCGTCTGGCTCGCCACCTGCCCGACGCTTTCTCCGGTGATCAGGCATTTGGCCTTGATCGCGCCCGCCAGGCGGGAAGCGATGTCCATCATCGCCATGCGCGAAAGGAGGGTCGCCCAGGCGGCCGGCGCCTTCTCCCGGATGCGCAGCTGCACCTTGGTGAAGGGAATGACGCTGAGGCGCACCGGCAGCGCGAAGCTTCCCAGCTGCCGGGCAAGGTCGACGACCTTCTCCTGCGCCTCCTTGGAAGTGTAGGGGTAGGCGTGGAAGTAGACGGCGCTCACCCGCATGCCGCGCTTGGCCATCAGGTAGCCGGCCACCGGGGAGTCGATGCCGCCCGAAAGGAGGAGCAGCGCCCGGCCGCCGGTTCCGACGGGGAGGCCCCGCCTTCCTTCGTTCGAGACGCCGTAGACGTAGACGATGTCGCGTACTTCCACTTCGATGACCGCGTCGGGCTTTTTCACGTCGACCGCAAGGCCCTCGACGGCGTCGAGCACGGCGCCTCCGGCTTCCCGCATGATGCCGTACGAATCGAGGGGAAAGCTCTTGTCCGCCCGCCGCGCTTCGATCTTGAAGGTTTTCGCGCCTCTTCCGCGCGCCTCCAAGGCGACTTTCGCGCAGGCCGCTCCGATCGCCTCCATCGTCTTTTCGACCGCTTCGGCCTTGGCCCAGCCCGCTATGCCGATCAGGCGCGAAAGGATGCCCTCGACCAGCGGCGCGTCGCTGTCCGGACAGCGCACGAAAAAGCGCCCGTCCCGCATCTGTATGCGCAATCTCGTGGCGCCCGCCATGGCGCGCAGGTTGTTCTTGAGGCAGAGTTCGAATTCTTCCCGGTTGCCGCCCTTGAGGGTCAGCTCTCCGAGCTTGAGCAGGTAGGTATTCATCGTTTGCTTCATGCTAGGTTCCTGAGTGCGCCGGCGAGCCGTTCGAGCAGCTCGTCGATGTCGTTTTCGTTCGTGCTTCTTCCGATGGAAAAACGGACCGCCTCGAAGGCGGTCTTTTCGCCGATGCCCATCGCTTCGAGCACCGGACGCTTCTTCGAGGCGCTCGAACACGCCGAACCGGTCGATATCGACACGCCCGAATCGTCGAGCACGCGCACGAGCACTTCTCCCGGGACCCCATGAAAGGCTGCCTGAAGGATGAACGGCGAGAACCGTTCGTCGGCGTCCAAGCGGTCTTCGGGGATCAGGCTGACGCTGCGCATCGCGCGAAGAGCGGAAATAAGCCGCGCCATGAGCCGCGTCGCGGTGCCCCGGGCTGCCGCGAGCGGCTCGGGAGCGGCGTAAGCTTCCAACAGTTCGGCGAACGCGAGGGCCCCGTAGAGGTTTTCGGTGCCCGCGCGAAGGCCGCCTTCCTGCTCGCCGCCCGAATAGAGCGCCTCGAAGGGCTTTTTCGCGTAGAGGATACCTACTCCCCGCGGCCCGCCGATCTTGTGCGCGCTGAAGGAGGCCGTATCGACTCCCCAGGCTGTTACGTTCAACGGTACCTTTCCGAGCGCCTGGACCGCGTCGCAGTGGAAGAGCGCGCGCTTCCCGGACGGAGTCGAACGTACGGCGGCGACAGCCCCGGCGATGTCGTGGACAGCGCCGGTTTCGTTGTTGACCGCCTGGATGGCGACTTGGCAGGCGCCTCCGCACTCTCCGACGGCCGAGGCGACCTGCGCGGGGGAGACGCGGCCGTCCCGCTCGACCCGCAGAAGCGTCGGCGGCAGGCCGAGCCGCGCCGAGCGCCGCGCCGGTTCGAGCACCGACGGGTGCTCGACGGCGGAAACGAAGAGACGGCGCTCGGCGGCGCGGGAAAAGAGGAGGGGCTGCAGGGCCAGGTTGTTGGATTCGGTGCCGCCGGAAGTGAAGACGAGCGTGCGCGGAGGGACGCCGAGCACGGCCGCGCAGCGGGCGCGGGCGGCTTCGAGCGCGCTGCGCGCGGCTTTGCCGTCGTCGTGTGGAGAGGACGGATTGGCGTAGGTGGTTAAGGATTGTTCGAGGGCGCGGGAGAGGAGGGGGGCGTCGGGGGGGCTGGTGGCCGCCCAGTCGAAGTACAAGCGCTTCATGGCGCCATACTAGCCCGGGGAAGGCCTCAAGCGCTACAGAAGGGAGTCGATTCGGCAGGTTTTATATAAGGGAGCGAAGAATATGTCCGTATGGCCGTGGCGTACGGTTCGTTCCGTTCCGTCATAGAGAACAAGCGCTGCGCGCGTGTCCGGGTACTGTTTTAGGAAGTGGCCCAGCCCTGAAGGGATTTTGCCGGCAGGCCAGGTCGTCTTGACTTCGATAGGGAGCAGTTCCTTATCCTTCTCCAAGACGAAATCTACCTCTTTCCCATCGGCTGTCCGCCAATATTTGATCTGGTATCGGATATCGCGGTTTTTCTTCAACTCCCAATAAACGAACTGTTCGTGCAGCGTCCCCGCGTCGACGCGGAGCTGCGCAGGTCTGAAATCCTGGACGATGGCGTTGAGAACGCCTTGGTCGTACAAATAGTATTTAGGCGTTTTGGTAAGTTCTTTGCCGCCGTTGCGGGACAAGGGTTTGACGAGGGACAGCACGAAAGTGCCTTCCATGACCTCGATATGCCTGTCGATCTGACGAGAAGAAACGCCGGATACGGTGGAAAGCGTGTTCTTGTTCAGCATCGTTCCATTGTTGAGCGCAAGATAGCCGAGCATTTTGTTGAAAGCGAGTATCGATTCTTCCTTTAGAAACGATTTTATGTCCTTAGCTATATAGGTTTGGTAAATCCCCTGCAAATATTCCCTTTTATCGATTTCATCTTCACAATCGAGCAATCCCGGCATCGCTCCGTAGCGGATGAACTCGGAGACCATCGCGCGCAGACGCTCGTGACGGTCGATCGGCACGCTGTCTTCGAATGAGGGTATCGGAGCTGGACTATCCGGAACCGACGTCAGCCACTCGGAAAAAGTCAGCGGATATATAACGCGTTCAAGTTTTCTGCCGACCAGAGATTCGCGCAGATGACTTTGGATCTCGAGCGAAGACGACCCTGAAGCGTATATCTTTATTTCCGGGTTGATATCATAGATCGCCTTGAAAATCGATGAGATATCGGGACAGTACTGAAACTCGTCGATGAACACCAGTTTCGCTTTGTTCTGTCGGATGAACGAAGTGTAGCCTTCGTTGAAAAGAGCAAGATGGGCAGGGTTTTCCAGATTGTACCAAGCGGAGTCGATATCGATCCGTTCTTGAAGCATCCGCATCAAGGTCGACTTCCCGACTTGCCTGCTGCCGGTCAGAATGGTGACCTGATGTCGGTCAGCCTGCTTAAGCAAGGATGCGGTTTCTTCTCGCTCGATCATACGATAGTGTAGTAATATTCGTGAAAATTATCCAGATATTATTCACGATATTGTAATTAATATCTGGATATTCTTCTCGATTGTAAGGCCGAATACCTGAGTGTTTTTTATATATAGGAAAGCTATTGACTCGCCTACGAATTCGTGCGATCGTAAAGCATTATGGTTCAAGAACAAGCGTGCCCGGATTCTATAATTGAAGAATTCTCACGTAAACTGAAAGTCTGCGGGCACCCGGTCCGCCTCAAATTGCTGTGCCTCATCCACCGCCAGGGCGAACCCTGCGTCACCAACCTCTGGACCTGCCTGGGCCAAAGCCAGCCGGTCATCAGCCAGCACCTGGCCGTCCTCAAGGAGAACGGCGTCGTCGACTCCTCCGTCCAGGGCAATAAGCGCATCTACACGATCACCGACGCCTTCATCCGCGGCATCGTCGAAAAGATGATCGAAGAAAACGAAGAGATAAAGAAGCACCTGGACCAGACCGCCGGCTGACCGGAGGCTGCATGCAAAAATATGTCGAGCGATCTATAACGGAGGACGTGCGTGCCGATCTCGCGCGCGTCCCCATCGTAGCGCTCCTCGGTCCGCCTCGATGCGGTAAGACGCTTTTGGCGAAGAAGATCGCCGAATCCTACCCATCCGCCCTCTATCTGAATCTGGAAAAGCCCCGGGATAGGGCGAAGCTCGCCGATCCCCAGCGCTTCGCCGAAACGAACGCGAATGCGTTCGTCTGTATCGATCAGGTGCAGTCGATGGATGAACTCGTCCCGTTGTTGTGCGCCGTGATAGCCGTTAACACGTGCCCGGGGCGGTTTCTCCTAGCGAGTTCCCTTTCGCGAGAAGCGTTCGAAAAGGGCACGGAAAGCCTCTCCGGCCGCATCGCCTACCGCGAACTTTCGCCTTTTTTCCCATCGGAATACTTGAAAGGTACCGGCACGGAGCAGGCGATGCTCGAGCTGATCTCGCGCGGCGGCTTCCCTGAATCGGCGATGGCCGTCGACGCCGTCGCCAGTTTGACGTGGCGCGAAGCCTATCTCCGCAAAATCGAGGACGGAGACGTCCACGCGATGAAGCGCTTCCTCAAGAAGTGCGCGCGCCTCCAGGGCCAACCGCTCGACGTGCCGCTCTTGGCCCAATCGCTCGGCCAGCCCAACTCCGCCGTCCGCGATCGTCTGGATGCGCTGCAGAAAGCCCGCTTGATTAGGCTGTTGCCTGCCTGGGAAGGGGCTACCGATAAGCGTTTGATCAGAGATCGCCCAAGCTGTATTTCCGCGACTCAGGTCTCTGCAACGCGCTTCTAGGCATCGAAAACGCCGAAGTCCTTATCGACCACGCCGCCTTCGCCGCAAGCTGGGAAGCCCTGTGCGTGGAGACTATCTGCGCATCATTCCCCGATTGGACGGCGTCCTACTACCGCCGGGCCAGCGGCGCGGAACTAGATCTGGTGCTCGAGCGCGGCTCCCGCCGCTTCGTCTTCGACTGCAGGGCGACGTACACGCCGACCGCCTCGAAAGCGTTCCTCTCCACGCTGGACGAAATTCCGTGCGAGCACTCTTACGTCGTCAGCCTCATCGAAAGCGTGTACGAGCTCGCCCCCGGCGTCAGCGCCATAGGTCTGCGCGAGTGCATGGTTCTTTTTCGAGGCAGGATCAAGTCCGAACTGAAATATTGACTTTTTGAGTTATTACATTATAATTACATTCAAGAGGTCGGTATGCTCGTTTCAGTAATTTCTATTGGTAACTCAAGAGGAATCAGACTTCCTAAAGCAATTATTGAGCAACTCAAAATACAAGATCAACTTGATCTTGAAATTGAAGATAAGCAACTTGTTTTGAAACCGATTTCCAGAAAACCCCGCGAGGGGTGGGAAGTTGCGCTGAAAGATATGAGTTCAAATAATGAAGACATACTGCTCATTCCCGATTCTGATGAGGCAGAGGCTTTTCAATGGGAATGGTAGTTCATCAATATGAAGTGTATTTAATTAACCTAGATCCGACCAAAGGGCACGAAATACAAATAACAAGGCCTTGTTTAGTCATTTCCCCGGATGAAATGAATAAGACCATTGGAACAGTCATTATTGCGCCGATGACGACGAAATCACATTGCTATCCAACGCGTGTTGAATTGAATTTTCAAAATAAACAAGGTTGGATAGTGCTTGATCAAATCCGGACAGTCGATAAAACGAGATTAATACAGAAATTAGGATTGATTGAGGAAAATACGATACAAAAAACGAAAGATGTTCTTAGAGAAATGCTCGTAGATTAGTGTTCTTGACGCAGGAACAATTGCGCTATAACGTTCCTGTATGACGAACGATATACTCATCGATCGCTTGAGCGAATCGATGGCGCGCCGAACGGCGTCGTTGCCCGCGGCGATGCTCTGCGAAGGGGGCCGCCGCGTCGCTTCTTCCGCGGACGAAACGCAAGGGGATTTCCTCATCGACGATTCGATTTCCCTCGAGATCGGCGGAGCCTCCAAAAAGCGAAAGGCTTCACACTTCGTTATACGGGACGATACCGATTACCCGTCCGGCAACAGCCTGCCGCTGTGGAGCTTAGGCTTTTTGTATTGACTGATCGCCTGGTTTATGCAAAATCCACTCAGGCGATATGGAAATAAACAGCGAAGAGCTCAATCCCCTCAATTTCAGAAATACGGCTAAGATATTTGTTCCGGACGGGGCGTGATCGGAACATTCATACGGATTGACGATACAAAACTAGAATTGTATAATCTACTTAAGATTTGTATATGAGCACGTACATCGCAAGGGACATCGAGCCGACCGTCCTTTCCATGGCTAAATCGTTCCCGGTGGTCACCATTCTCGGTCCCCGGCAATCGGGAAAGACGACGCTCGTTCAGAAGGTCTTTCCACGCCATACGTATGTCAACCTGGAACAGCCCGATGTGCGTTTGTTGGCGGAGAGCGATCCCAAGGGCTTTTTCAATCGTTTCGCGCCGCCGGTGATTTTGGACGAAATCCAAAGGGTTCCCGACCTATTAAGCTATATACAAGTGATGGCTGATGCCGACCGTTCCCTCCGCGGAGCCTTCATTCTGACCGGTAGTCAGCAGCTCGGACTCAGGTCCGCGGTAAGTCAGTCCTTGGCCGGGAGGACCGCGCTTTTACGTCTGCTGCCATTGGCTATCTCGGAACTTACCTGCGCCGGCATTAAACTGAGCAGGGACGAATATCTATACCGCGGTTTCATGCCTCGGTTGTATGAAGACGAACTGAGCCCGCGGGTGCTCTACGCGCAATACTACCAGACCTATGTGGAACGGGACGTGCGCCAACTGGCGAATATCCGAAACGTGATCGCTTTCGAAACGTTCATCCGCCTTCTGGCCGGCAGGGTGGGACAGGTCGTCAATATGAGCGATCTGGCGAATTCCACCGGAACGAGCGCCTCCACCCTCTCCGAATGGCTCGGCCTCCTCGAGGCTTCGTTCATCGTATTTCGACTGCCTCCTTACTTCGAAAATTTCGGGAAGCGGCTGATAAAAGCGCCTAAGGTCTATTTTACCGAACCCGGTCTCGCTTCCTGGCTGCTCGGAGTAGGTTCGGTCGAGCATATCGGGGTAGGTCCGTTTCTCGGCGGTTTATTCGAGAATATGGTTGTCCTTGAGGCGCTGAAGGCGCGGTTCAACAAGGGCGAAGAATCGAACCTCTATTTCTGGAGAGACAACAACGGCCTTGAGGCGGATTTGATCGTCCATGGCGCCGATGGTTTGACGCCGGTGGAGATCAAAGCTTCCATGACCTTCTCCAAAGAGTTCGCGACAGCTTTCGCGAGGCTCCGCAAGGCGAGCGAAAAAATAGGTCCCGGCTGCGTGGTGTACGCGGGAGACCTGGAAGCCGAATATCAAGGCGATCGATATCTCAACTTCGCCCATACGGGTTCGATCGTGTCAAATCAGTCTTGACCGGCAAGACCGATTTCGAAAAGTACATTTTAATAATGCCTTTATCTCTTTAGATCTTACAAAAGACTTAACATTATTTGATATTAAGCAATTAAAAGTTTCAGAAGAGACCAAAAGGATCTATGAACCACCCCGGGTTTACCGGAGACCGTAAAGTTTGAGAGGATACGGTCATGGGTAAG
>QKCO01000086.1 GCA_003245635.1 Treponema sp. | reverse complement strand
GAGGGTTTCGAGCCGCGCCCAAAGCCGCCAGCCCCGCGAGCGCCACACGAGCCCTTCGGCCGACGGGCCGAGAGTAAGGTCCGCCGGCTCCTTATCTTCGGACGGAACGAGGATGACTTGCACCTTGTCCCGCCGCGCGTCGTATTCGGCGATCTTTTCCTCGACAGCGGCTTTAGCCGCATCGTCGACGAGCAGCCTTACCCGAATGACGACGGGACGGGAGTTCATGAAAGCGATGGTAGCGCCTCCGGCGCAGACAAAAGCGACGCAGGCCGCGACGGCGATGATCGTCCCGCGCTTCATTTCAGGGCTCCTTCTGAAGCGCGGATGGTTCCGGCCAATACATCGATAAAATCAGAGGCTCCCGTGCCGCCCGCCGCGAAGAAATTCGCCCAGAGCGGAATCGTATTCTGAATCGTCTGCGCGGAAAACGCGCGTTCGTAGGCGGGAACTACCTGCGCGGCGGCCTTCAGCATTTCCGCCTGTATCTTTTGCATAGGCGACGAAGGCGATCCGGCCTTATTCTCCCCGAGGGATTTCTTTCCGGCCAGGTAACGTATCGGTACCCGATATGAAAGGGGATCTGCTTCCCTTTCCGTGATATACGAAGAAACGAGCGCGACGACGGGACGCGCGCGGCTCTTGGCTTCCGCCGGAGCGGCCGGCATGAAGAAGCCCGAAAGGCCGACCAGCTCGCCCGGGAAATCCGCTCCGGACCGATTCTCCGCTCGGGGGAAGGGCATAAAAGCGACCGATGCGGGGGACCGGAACCGATCGATGCTGAAAGTACCGGTAAGCACGAAAAGCGCGTTTCCGTTCTCGACCTCCGCCAACGCGTCGCTCATGCCGGCCTTCGCGGCGTTCGGGGAGAAGAAACCCGCATCGCGCCAAACAGCCAGCTCCCTCGCCACCGCCGTCCCCGCCTCATCGTCGAAGGATCGGCCGAGGGTGTATCGGTCCCACACGGCGGCGGCTCCATTGATGCGAAGGTCCAGCATGACGAACCAGGCGGCGCCCGGCCATCCGAAGGCCGCCCCCAACGCGATCGGCACAAACCCCGCGGACTTCGCCCGAGCAAGCAGAGACTCTAATTCAGCGATGCTCCGGGGCTCCTCGCCGCCGAGCTTGGCGAGAACGGCTTTATTGTAGAAAAGGCCCCACGCGTAGGCGTCCGTCGGGAAGAATCCGTACGCTGGCCCGGCGCGGAGCTCCTCCAGCCATCGAGGCGGATTCTTCGCGGCTTCCGAGCGCTTCCAAAGCGAAGCCGCGAGCTCCATCTTTTGAAGGGACACGGAACGGAATACGTCCCGAGCCCAATCGGAAGCGTACAGATCGGCGGCTGTTCCCGAACGGAGGTCCTCCGCATAGCTCTGGAACCAGAACGAGTTCCTCTTGCGTTCGACCAATCGGACGCCCAGCCGATCGGCGGCCGCAGTCAGCGCGGGATCGCTCGACTGCACGGAAACAGAGACTTCTCCGCCGACGCGCCCCGAGCGGGCGCAGGAGACCGACAAGACGGATAAGACAACTACCCAAAACGCAACTCTGGAACGGCGCACGATACCCCCGTTGCCGTATCGTATCACCTTCGGCGCCACCTGCGAAAGAATTCGCGATGAAGTGTCTCGTTTCCTGCTGCGCAAGGCTCTTTTCTCGCCAAAACGATGTATATTTCTTTATATATAAAGCCGATATGTAGAATAGAAAATTGTCTCGGCCGAAAAGCGCCGATTCGGTGAATGCTATGAGAGGTCCCATGGAAATGCGATCGTCGGTCCGCCGTGCCCTATTCGTTTTCTTCGCGAGCGCGCTCGCCCTGAATGTCTCCGGCGCCGGGAAGCAGGATTCGTCGACCGTTCCGGCCGAAGGTTCGCGCAATTGGCGCCGTACCTTCGACGTGAGCGGAAAGAAGGCCGGCACGTACAACCTCTTCGCCGAAGGCGTCGACAGCGCCGGAAACAAATCGATCGCGGGCCCGATCAACATCAAGGTCGATCCGAAATCCGACTTGCCCATCGCCGTCATTTCGAACCCGCTCGAGGGCATGCGCGTCGGCAGCGACTTGAATTTCGTCGGAACCTGCGTGGACGACGACGGCGTCGGACGCGTCGAGCTGCAGATCGATTCAGGCGAATGGTTCGCCGCCGACGGAACGGAGTTTTGGCATAAAACGCTGCCGGCGGATAGCGTTCCGGACGGCCGCCGCCGCTTGTCCGCGCGCGGGGTGGACACGAACGGATTGGTCGGCCCCGCCGTATCCGTTTTCTTCGATTTGGATAGGAGCAAGCCGATCGCGACGCTCGGGTCGCACAAAGCCGGTTCGATCGTCTCCGGCAAACAGCAGCTGCGGGGAACGGTCACCGACGCGAACGGCGTGGCCGCGGTCGAATGCTCGATAGACGGGGGCAAGACGTACGCGAAGGCGGACGGCAAGCCGGAAAAAAATAGCGGCAAGTTCAATTTTTCGTATCTGATCGACAGCAAAGCCCTGAGCGACGGTCCGCTGACCGTGCTCGTGCGCGCGCGCGACAGCGTCGGGTCGGTCGGCATCACCCCCTTCCTCTTCGTGGTGGACAATACCGCGCCGGAAGTCGCGCTCGTTTCCCCCGCTCCCGGCGAGCCGGTCGATGACCGCTTCGTTCTCTACGGGTACGCCCGCGACGGAGTGGCGCTGGCGTCCTTGACCTGGCAGGCCGGTTCGGAGTCCGGAACGGTCGCCGTGAACCCCGGCGATCCCTTTTGGGTCATCCCCGTGAAGCTCCCGCAGGTGAAGGAAAAGGAGATCTCCGTCCGGATAACAGCGACGGATACCGCCGGGAACCGAACGAACCGCTTGGCCAAGCTTCCGTACGACGCCGACAAGAATAAACCCCGCGTGACGCTGCTCGGACCGAAAACCGGCGCGCGCGTAGAGGGATCGGTCGAGCTGGCCGGAATCGCGCGCGACGACGACGGCGTAGCCGCCGTGGAATACTGGATCGACAAGAACCCTCCGACGAAAATCGAAACGGCGAGCGCGTTCCGCGTGCGCCTCGAGGGCCTGGCCTTCGGCAAGAGGCTGCTCCAAGTCCGCGCCTTCGATATCGATGGAGTCCCCGGACCGACGGCTTCGGTCGAGGTGGACAATATCGGGGCGCCGCCGAAAGTCGAATTCCGCGAACTGGCTCTCGGCTTCGGATCGAAATCCGAACGCACGCAGCCGTTCGCTCCGGGCATGGAAGCCGCTCCGGATTCTGCCGCGGCAATCCGCGTCGCCGCGGAAAGCGGTTCCAAGATCGCATCGATCGATTGGAAGTTGTCAGGAGGGAGAGAAGGCCACCTGACGCCGAAAGCGAACGCCGCCGTATTTCCCGTGCCGATTCCTGCCGAAGGATTGTACGGAACGATCGAGGCGGACGTCTCGGTCACCGACGAGGCGGGACGGACGGCGCGGGCCGTCAGCCATATCTACGTGACGAACTACTCGAAGGTGCGCGGGGAGCCCTCCTTCGTCTTCGCCGACGAACGGATCGGAGCGGACGGGGTCGTCTCGCTGCCGACCGGAGGGAGGCCGCTCGTCGGACGCTTCGTGGGCGCCGTACTCAAGTCGGTCGAATTATCGCCCCCGTCTCCCGCTTTCGACATCTCCTTCGAAGGTCCGAAAGTCACCGTGAAGCCCGTCTCGGACGCGGCGGCTAAGGATGTTTCGATAATAGGCACGACCGACAAGGGCCACGTCTTCAAGGCCGGGCCGTTCACCTTCGTTTCCGACGTCGCGGGACCGGAAATCGCCGCTGAACAGGCTTCCGGGGAAACGCCGAAGGGCTTCGCCGGCAAGACGTTCGCCCTGACGGGGTCAGTCTCCGACCCGACCGGCATCGCGGGCGCCCGCTACCGGCTCGAGTCCGCCGACGGCGCCCTCATCGCCGAAGGCGACCTTTCCCCCGCCGAGGGAACCGGCAAATTCGAGGCGGCGATAGACCTCACGCAAGCCGCGGACGGTCCCTTCACCGCGATCGTCACCGCCGAAGATTCCGCGCGCAATAGCTCAACGGCCCGCCTGTACGCCTACAAGGACAGCGCCGGCCCCCATATCGATTTCGTTACCCCGGCCTCCGGCGGCCGCTATCCCATCGCGGCCGGTTTCGTCCGGGACCCGGGAGGAGTGGCTTCCCTTTCCTATACCGAGGACGGCGAGCGTTTCACGGAGATCGAAAAGAAAACGGCCTTCGTCATTCGGACGGACAAGGCGATAAAGCCGAGCCTGGCCGCGAAGGACCGCGCGGGCAACGAGACGATCATTCCCGTACCCGGCTTCGAGGATGCGCCGCAGACGGCGGCAGTGATCGGTTCCCCGCTGGCCATGCTCGCGCAGGCGGCGGCGACCGACGCCGCGCCGGAAGAAGCAGCCCCCGCCGAACCGGCCGCGGTCCCCACGGAGACGCTGCCCTCTGCCGAGGCACCTACTTCCGTCACGACGCCCGTTATCACAGATGCGCCTGCTTCAACTGAAGCGCCCCCGCCCGCCGCAGCTCCCGCGCCGCCGAGCTCTGTCCCCGCGGCGATCGATCCGAAAGCGGTCCCGACGGCGAAGATCCTTTTCCCCGCGGCGGGATTGATCGAAGCTGAAACCATCCTGCTCGTCGAGATCGACTCGCCGCGTCCCGTTTCTTCAGTCGACTGGTCCTTCGGATCGCGGCGCGGCAATTTCGACGCCTCCTCCCTCATCCCCCTCAACGCGGACTCCGCCGCCGAAAAGGGCGGACGCTTCGCCGCGGCCGTAGTCGTCGACAGCTTCGCGGCTAAGTCCGGCGCCGTTTCGGCGAGCGTCGCGGTGAAGGACGCGGCCGGCAAAGCGGGCTCGGTCTCATCCCAATTCCAGTTCGATCCCGCTTCATCGATGCCGGCGGCGCGGTTCATCCGCCCGGCCGAGGGAGCGGAGGCCGGCGCTTCGTTCGACGCCGAAGCGGTCGGCACGGCGGCATCCGGCATCGCGGCGCTGCTTTTCTCGGTCGATGGAAAGGAACAGAAAAAAACGGAAACGGCGGGAGGAGCGGTCTTCAAGCTCGATTCCTTGACGCCGGGCCCGCACTCGCTGACCGTATGGGCCGTCGATTCCGCAGGCCGCGTTTCGGCTCCGGTCAAGAGAAGCGTACGCGCGGCAGCCGCCAAGCCGGTCCCCTCGCTGACGGCTTTCGCGCGGAAGGACGGAAAGTCGGATTTCGTTCCCGGCGGAGCCTTCGCCATCGCCGCCGGGATGACCGCGGAAGGAACAGTCGCCGCGGCGGGAGGCATCGCATCGGTAGATGTCTCGTTCTCCGGCAGGCAATCCCTGAAAGCGGCCCTACGAAAAATATCCGCGACCGAAGCGGCCTTCTCCGTTCCGATCCCGGCCGATCTGCCGTTCGAGCGCTTCGATATCGCGGTTAAGGCGACCGACGCGTCGGGAAACGCCGGGTCGTACGATACCTTCGCGTACCGCGTGGCCCTGCCCTCCGTCGACGAAGCCCTGGATGAGGAGGGCCTGCATACCGCTGATCTTCGTCTGGCCTCCGGCGGGCAGGACGCCGACCGCCGTATCCTTTTCCTGGACGATACGCCGCTCGTGCTCCGTTTCGTCGGCAGACCCATCGAATCCGTGACCCTAGAGCCGGCGACGGCTCTGGCGGAAACATCCTTCGACTCCGCGACGGTGAGGGTCACCCCCGGTTCCGAAGGCACCGGGGAAAAGACGACGCTGAAAGTCAAAACCGCGGACGGCGACGAATACTCGTGGGGCCCGTTCTCGATCGCCGTCGACCGCTCGGCGCCGGTACTGGCCTTCGACAAGCCCGCGGACGGCGAATGGGATGCGGCTTCGTTCGCGTTCGACGGCAAGATATCCGACGCGGTCGGAGTGGATTCGGCGGAATACAGCCTGGACGGCGATAATTGGAAACCGCTCCCCGCCGCAGACGCCGACCCCGAACGCCGATCCGGAACCTTGGAGCTGGACGCGCCTGACGGCGGAGTGCTCGCGCGCTTCAGAGTACGGGATACCGCAGGACGCGTCGTCGAGCAGTCGCGGGTGCTGAACAAAGATACCCTTCCGCCCTCCGGCGCCGTGGCGGTACCCGAAGCTTCGGCTTCGGTGAACGGCAGAACGACCATCGGCGCGCGCTTCTCGGACTCAGGCGAAATCCGAAAATTGGAATTCTCATCGGACGGCGGTGCTACCTGGAAAACCGAAGACGCCGCGTGGTGGGCCGGCGAGCTCGTCGACTTCGCTCTCGTGCCGGGAGTCGACAAGCTCCTGTTCAGAGCCACGGACGCGTCGGGAAATACCGCCGACGTGCTGCCTGCCTTTGCAGTCGACAACGTTGCGGACGCGCCGAAGACGCGGATACTGCTCCCGGTCGAGGATGACATCCTTCGCGCAGACTTCACCGTCTCCGGCTCCGCCGAGGACGACGACGCGGTCGCGGCGATCCACTACCGGCTGGACGGAGGCGAATGGAAACGGATAGCGGTCGACGGGAACGGCTTCTCCATCCCGATGGCGCTCGCGGATTTGACGGACAACGAGCATACGGTCGAGGCCTACGCCGAGGACATGTACGGCGTGGCCGGATCGCCCGAGACGAGGAAATTCAGGATTTCGCTCGAAGAACCGAAAGCCGCGATCGCTGAGCCCCCGCTCGATCGGACCGTTCGAGGAGTGGTCGATATAGTCGGCAGCGCATCGGACGCGAACGGCGTCGCGGGGGCTGATCTGTCGTTCGACAACGCCGCGGCGTTCGAACGCGTGGCAGGAACCGAATCATGGCGATATCGGCTGGATACGCGGAACCTCAAGGACGGCCTGCATTCGATATACGTGCGCCCGAAGGATTCGTACGGCACCGAAGGCTTCTACGCCAGCCTCATTTCGGTGGACAACACCGCTCCGTCGGTTTCCCTCGACCTTCCCGCCGACGGGGCCATAGTCGACGGCACGCTCGTCCTCAGCGGCAGAATCTCGGATTCGCGCGGCATCGCGTCCTGCGAAGCCGTGGTGTTCCCCCGCGGCTCGTCGTCGGAGGGGAAAAAGTTCGACCTGGGGACGGCGACCGTCGTCGCCGCGCCCTTGGACCTGAAGGGAGCGCCCGACGGAGAATACGGCCTCAGGATAATCGTTCGGGACGCCGCCGGGAACCAAACCATGGCGAGCCGCGACTTCACGCTGCGGTCCGGATGGAGGGAAGAAAGCGTCGCCTTGAGCGCGCCCGTGCACGGCGAGACGCTGCGCGGCTTGTTCCGGGTCCAAGGCAGGATTCGTTCCCCGGAGCCTCCGTCGTCGGTAGCCGTCTTCATCGACGGCAAAGACGTCGCGTCCTGCGAGCCGAATAAAGACGGCTGGTTCTCCGCCGATCTGGACCCTGATCGGATCGAGCCGGGAAGCCGCATCGTCGAAGCCCGCTTCCAGTCTTCGACGGGCTCGTCGATTTCAAGCGAACCGGCGACGGTAAGCTTCGAATCGGAAGGGCCCTGGATCGCGGTCGACTCGTTCGCGCCGGGGGCGTTCGTCCCCGCCAGGCCGTGGCTCAGCGGCAAGGCCGGCTGGCGAACGGTCGGCGCGAGCTTGGAGAGCGCGGCGGCCTCCGGCGGCGCGCCAGCAGCCGCGGACAAGAAGTCGGCTGAAGCGGCTGCCAAGGGACGCGAAGTCGCGAAGGTCGAAGTGAGCCTTGACAACGGCCGCACCTTCCGGGAAGCGAAGGGTCGGGCCGCATGGCGGTTCAGGCTCGAGACGCAGGACTATCCGGAGGGGGCCACGCCCCTGGTCCTGCGCGCTTCGTTCAGAAACGGCGAGAGCGCCGTTTCGCGCATATTCCTCAACCTGGACAAGACGCCGCCGAAGCTGACGATCCTTTCGCCCGACGAGAACGATCGGTTCAACGATACGGTGACCGTATCCGGCACCGCCTCCGACAATGTAGAGCTCCGTACGGTTTCCCTTGCGTTCCGCGAGGGAGACAAGGCGGGATACAAGCTTCCGTCCTTCATTGAGGGACTCTTCTTGGACACGAGCATGTTCGGCGGAACGCTCTACTCGGTCGGAGCCGGTCTGAGCTTCTTCGACGACGCCGTCAAGCTCGAGGGAATCTACGGCTACGTCCCGGACCTCATAGACGGTTCCGTCCAACGTTTTTACGGCAGCGTATTGAGCGCGAAGCTCCTGGCGAATATCGCCACTTTCCCCTTCTCGTTCGCGTTCGGTCCCGATTGGAATTTCCTGGAAGCCGCCTTCGCCGTCGGCGCCTGCTTCTCGTACTACACCGAGACGCCGGGCGGGAACCCCTTGACCCTGAGCGCCGTCGTCGCCCAAGCGGAATTCCCGCGAGTCACTTTCGATAAGCTGAGCGCCTTCCGGACTCTGTCCTTCTTCACCGAACTGCAGACCTGGGTCATTTCGGCGGAGGTCGACGGCGGCGTCATCTTCCGCATGTCCTTGGGGCTGCGGACGAAAGTCTTCTAAGCCTGAGGTTAACGTTTCATCCATATATTTTTTAAAAGGGGTGACCTCTCGGGCTTCACCCCTTTTCATAGCGGACCTATTCTGCTTTACAAATAACATTTGTTATATTACCATTGTTATACAATGCCTCCCAAAAAAAGATTTTCCATGGCCCAAATCGCCGAAACGGCTTTCCGATTGCTACGGGAAGAGGGATTTCCCGCCGTTACGGCCCGATCGATAGCATCGGCGCTCGGCGCGTCGACCATGCCCATCTATTCGGCGATGGGATCGATGGATGCGCTGACGGCCGAGCTACGCAAGCGGGCTCTCGCAGTTCTCGATGGATATCAGCTGACCGAATACACCGAAAACCCGTACCTGAACCAAGCCGTCGGGTACGTTAAATTCTCCCAGAACGAACGAAACCTGTTTCGGTTCCTCTTTATCGAGTCTCCCGTCTCCATGGAAGACCAAGATGCGATCTACCCGCTCCGCCGGCCGGATGGAGGAGCCCGTTCGCAATGGTTCGGTCCGATAGACGAGAAGACTTTGGGATCCATCGCATTTAAATCCTATTTCTTCGTTCATGGTCTGGCGACGGCTCTGGCATTGGGAACTGCCGGCCCCTTCGACGACGTCCGAATAGTGCGGCTCCTGGAGGAAGCGGGGGGCGCTTTTGTGCTGTTCGAGAAGAAAACGACAGGAGGTTCGTTATGAAGATCAAGAATCCCTTCACCGATGTCTGGAAGTTCGTGGTCCTGCTTGCAGCGCTTACGGCGTTGACCATGGCGGCCCGCGGGCTGCTGCCGAGGCCTGCGGTCATGAACGGGATTGGGCAGCCCGACGATCCATTGCGAGCTATCGCCTCGCTGCTGCTCGTCTACGGTCTATACGCGCTGACGATGCAGTTCATCGCGCGCAACGCGCGCACGGGAGGGTGGCGACTTTTCCTGGCGTTGGCCAGCCTGTATGTGGGCACCGCCATCATGATGCAGATCGAGACCCTCTTCTTCGGCCAAGCCTTCCCGCTTCTGCCGCCTCGCGACGTGCTGCTGCTCCTGCTCAACGCCGCCGTGGTCGGCACACTGTTTTCGGTCCTCGTCATCACGGTAGAAGGACGCTGGAAGAAACCGGCATCGCCCGCCCCGCGTCTTATCGACGAATTCAAGACCCGCTGGCCCGTCATCGCGGCGAGCATGGTGCTGTACCCGATAATCTATTTCGTTTTCGGATATTGCGTAGCGTACGGAAACCATGCAGCCGTTGAATTCTACCGCAGCGTCGACGCGACTCGGAACCAGTTCGTGCTGGTCGGTTTCCAGGCGTTCCGGGGAGCGCTCTGGGCTGGCTTTGCCCTGATAACGGCAAGCGTGCTCGAAAAGCGCGAGCATGCGGTCGCGGTCCTCGGCGGCGGGTTGCCTTTATTCTCCTGCTTGGCCCTGATCTTCGAGAACCCCATCATGCCCGAAGCCGTCCGCTACGCGCACGGCTTCGAGATCGCGACTTCGATGACGCTGTTTGGACTCGTCCTCGCGCTCATCCCGCCGGCAGGCGTCCGAGAAGCGAACAGCCGGCGAGCCCTCAGTACCCTGCCGACCGGAGCATGATCTCCTTGTAGATACCGTCAGTCTTCGGCGTCGGGATGCCGAGCTCCTTCCCGAAGCGCTGTATCGTGCCGCCGAAAAGCTCTCCTTCGTTCGGCTTGCCGCGGACCTCGACGTCCCGCTGGTAGGAGGTCTTGGTGTCTGGAGCGAAGGCCTTTCCCTTCTCGAAAGCCTGTTCCGCGGCGTCTGCCGGCAGCGACACGCCTTTGGCCTTCGCGATCGCGGCGATCTCGCCCGCGATTTCTTTTACCGCTTGCGCCCATTGGGGATCCGCGATCACCTTGCCGATCCCCAGGCCGCTGCGCGCGGTCACCAGGCCGTAGGAAGCGATGAACAGGTACTTGGTCCAGACGGCGGGCAGGGGATCCTCGAACCAATCGTAGGGAATGCCCGCTTCATCGAGCAGGGAACGCAGCGGGGAGGGATCGTACGCGACCTTTTCCAGCTCCCGCCCGAGAACCAGGTTGCCCTTCCCGCCCGCGTGCGCGACCAGGCCCGGCTCCGCGATGCTCGATGCGATGTAGATGGCAGCAGGAAGCACCGCCCCGTCTTTGATGACCGCGCGCACGCGTTCGCGGATGTCGGCGCCGTTGAGCAGAGGCACTATCGTCGTGCCGGGACCGACCGCCGGAAGGAGCGCGCGGCAGGATTTCTCCAGGTCGTAGCCCTTCACGCAGAGGAAAACGAAGTCGGCGACGCCGGCAGCAGCCGGATCGTCGGTCGCGAGCGCGGGCTTTGTCGTCTTCTCGCTACCGTCCGGAGAGCGGAAGCGCAGCCCCTTCTCCCTGATCGCCTCGAGGTGCGCGCCCCGCGCGATGAAGACGAGTTCATTCCCTCCGGCGATGGTTCCCAGCCGGGCGCCGATGTAGCCGCCGATCCCGCCCATTCCGTATACGATTATCCGCTTCATGTTTTCCTCCCGAGCGCGCAGAAAAGCGCGCGAGTATTGTACCACGCCGAGTACACTGTATACTCATCGCATGTTCGATTTGGACGAATGGGAACTCTCGCGCGGAAGCCTCTTGCTGATCGACAGCGCGCCGCTCATCTACCTGGTCGATTCCGTCTCCGCGCGCGACGCGGACCGCGCCGAAGCGGTCCGCGGCTTTTTCGAGGCTGCCTCAGGCGCGCTGCGCCTCGCGGCGTCCACGCTCGCATGGACCGAATGCCTGGCAGGCCCGTTCAAGGCAGCGGATCCGGCGAGCGCGGACCGTATCAGGACTGCGCTGACCGAGGGGAGCCGCATTGCTTTCGAGCCGGTCGATATCGCGATCGCCGAGGAGGCGGCCCGCCTCGGTGCGCTCGCGCCCGCCCTCGGCTTCGCCGACGCGATCCATCTGGCCACCGCCGCGACGATCAGCGCGGCCGCCGTCCTCACCAACGACGAAGCCTGGCGACGGATCGTCGCCGCCGCGGGCCGGGAGCCGGGAAATGGCCCCGCGCAAGCGTACCGATCGATGCGTGTGCTGCTGGTGGACGAGCTGGGATTTTAGGCGATGAATATCCACCGATTCACAGCGGTTCTGATCCTTTCCGCCCTAGCCGCGGTCCTTCCCGCGCAGCAATGCGCTCCCGAGGAACCGATCATCGCGTCAGTCAGCGTATCCGGCCTGCGCCGCACCTCCGAAGAAACCGTCGCCGAACTGCTCCATCGCTTCGTCGGCAAGCCGGCCTCGGAGGCGACGCCGGAAGCCGTCGCGGCGGTCCTGGTGGGCACGGGCCTGTTCGAAAACGTGCGCAGCGCCGCGGTTCCCGACGAGACGGGAAAGGCCGCGCGGCTCGAAGTGACGGTGGACGAGAAATTCGCCCGCATCGCCCTGCCCCTGTTCTACTTGGACGAGGGCGGAGCGAGCGGCGGCGGCGCGTTCATCGACGCCAACGCCTTCGGCAGGGCGGACGCCCTCATGGCCGTCGCCCTCTTCGCGCCGGACGGCTGGTTCGCGAGCGCGGCCTTCGTAGGCAACCGCGCGGGAAAGAAGCTGCGCCGGCAGACCCTGGCCGCGTATCTTGCAGATAAGACGAGAGAAGACGCGGACATATACGGCGACACCCTCCGCCGCTACCGTTCCCGGACCGTAGGAGCCGCCGTATCGGCCAGCTTCGCGGTCCTGCCCTTCGCCGACGCGGAAGCGTCGCTTTCCTTCCGGGAAACGGCAATCGGCGTCGAAAGCGGGTCCATCGCCGCGCCCGCCGAAGCCTCCCGCACGATCAGCGCACGGATCGGAACGTCGGCCGACGCTCATTCCTGGAACGGCACCTTCCTGTCCGCGCGTTCGATCCGCGCCGGGGTTTCCTACGCCTACGCGCTCGTCGGCGCGCCTTACTGGGAAGCCGACCTCAGATCCGCCGCGGATATCCCACTCGGCGCGGCGTTCAGGCTCCGCTTGCGCGCCGCGGCGGAATACGCTCCCGACGCCCCCGCCGCGGTCGACCGCAGCCCATCGGCCGTCGGAATCTCGCTGCTGCCTTCCGATTTCGCGGCGCGGAGCCTGGCCGGCGCCTACGCCGGAGCCGAGATCAGGCTGGCCCGATTCCGCTTCGGAACGCTCAGCGCGATCGCCGGCTATGAAGCGGCGGCCGCGGAGGGCGAACTGATCGGCACGGTCGGAGCCCACGGCCCCGTCGGCGGCATCAGGCTGTACGTGGCGAAGGTCGCCATGCCCGCCATGGACCTGACCGTAGCCCGAAACCTGGCGACTGACAGGACCGAGGCGCGCTTCGGCATCGGCATGCGCTTCTAGCACCGCGCTTCAGCGCGCCGCTTCAGCGCGC
>QKCO01000042.1 GCA_003245635.1 Treponema sp. | reverse complement strand
AAGCACCTCGGGAAGCCCATCTTCGCCGAAGAGGAAGTGAAGAAGGCCGACCGCCCCGGCATGACCGTGGGCCTGGCGTGGACGAGCATGGGCGGCGATACGCTGGTGATCGAGGCGGTCTCGGTTCCGGGGAAAGAAGGCATCACGCTCACCGGCAAGATGGGCGAGGTGATGAAGGAGTCGGCGTCGATCGCGTACACCTACGTGCGCAAGCTCGCCGTGGAGAAGTACGGGGTGGCGCTCGAATGGTTCGAGAAGAACCACATCCACTTGCATATCCCCGAGGGCGCGACCCCTAAAGACGGCCCGTCGGCGGGCATCACCATGGCGACGGCGCTCCTGTCCCTTGTGCGCGGGAAGACGATCAAGGACCGCTTCGCGATGACCGGAGAGCTGAGCCTGACCGGACAGGTGCTGCCGATCGGCGGACTCAAGGAGAAGACGATCGCCGCGCGGAGGAACGCCGCGAAGGATATCATCATCCCCAAGAATAACGTGCGCGATTTGGACGACATCCCCGAGCACGTGAAGAAGGGCATTTCGTTCCACCCGGTCGAGCGCTTCGAGGACGTCGCCGCGCTCATCCTGCCGGACTGAGGATCGAGGGCTCCGTGTACGCTCATCCGAAGCTGCGGGATTTCGAGAACCGCATGGAGGCTCTCTTCCGGGAGGTCGACATGCGGCTCGAGGACCGCTGGGGCGACGCCTTCGCGCGCCACCCCAACCGGCCCCGCCGCGGAGAGACCGACAACCCCGCGATGGACGGCCTGTTCGAGACCGCCGCAGACTTTACCGCCGGCATCGGGTCGGAGCGGGGTCGGGGGTACATCGTTTCGCTGCGGGTGGCGACCCTGGAACGGGTCCCCCCCGAGCGTTTCGAAGCCTTTATGGAGGAAGCCGCGGAAACCCTGCGGGAGCTCCTGCCTCGCTATTTCCCCGAACGGAAGCTCGAAGTCGTGCGCGACGGCCCGCGCTTCAAGATAATCGGAGACTTCTCGCTCGGAAGCATCTGATCGGCCGCCCTCCTCTTCAGCCCAAACGATATTCCCGGCAACGTGAATTGAAAGTCTCGCCGCAAGACTGGGGGTATGAACCAGCGCCTTTTTAGGTTAATCTTTCTTGATTCGTCGGGGTTTAATACTATTATTAAAGATGTTAAAGACAAAGGGGCCGGGATGAGGAAAGTGACGGAGGACAAGTCGGTTCCGGAAGATCCCGCTTCTGAAGGAGTGGTCGACTCGCGAACGCAAGTAAAAAAGCAGCGAAGCTCCTCGCGAAATCCCGAGGCTAAGCCCGCGGCCGGCTTCCCCATCGTCGGTATCGGCGCTTCTGCCGGCGGTTTGTCGGCTGTAGAGGCCTTTTTCTCCGAAATGCCGACCGAGGTGGAGCTCAAGATGGCCTTCATCATGGTTCAGCACCTTGCTCCCGACCATAAGAGCCTCCTGGGCGATATTATCAAGCGCTATACGCGGATGCAGGTGGTCGAGGTCAAGGACCGCATGAAAGTTGAGCCGAACTGCGTCTATGTCATTCCCCCGAACCGCGACATGGCTCTCCAAGACGGCGCGCTCCACCTTTTCGAACCGGATCCGACACGGCATTCCATCGATTTTTTCTTCCGGTCCTTGGCTCAGGACCGGCGGGAGCGGGCGATCGGCATCGTGCTGTCCGGGACAGGCAGCGACGGCACCCTGGGCCTCCGCGCGGTCAAGGGCGAGGGCGGTGTTGCGATCGTCCAGGATCCGGACACGACCGAATACGACAGCATGCCCAGGAGCGCCATCGCCACCGGACTGGTCGACTACGTCCTTCCTCCCGAGAAGATGCCCGCCCGGCTTATGGCCTACGTCTCGCACGCATTCGGCAGCAAGCGCCGGATCGATTCGGCGCGCCCGGCCTTCAGGACCGAGGACGGCCTCAAGAAAATCTGCATCGTTTTGCGCGACAAGTCCGGCCACGACTTTTCCCAGTACAAGCTCAACACGCTCGTTCGCCGCATCGAACGGCGCATGGCCATACTCCAGATCGACAATATCGATGACTATCAGCGGTACCTGCAGCAGACCTCCCGCGAAATAGAGTTGCTGTACCGCGATCTCCTTATAGGCGTAACGAGCTTCTTCCGCGATGCCGAGGCCTTCGCCGTGCTTGAAAAGAAAGTCGTCCCGAAGCTCTTCGAGGGCAAGCGGCCTGGGGATGTCCTTCGCGTATGGGTCTGCGGCTGCTCCACCGGAGAGGAGGCCTACTCAATCGCCATGCTCCTCCAGGAGCAGGCCGATATCCTGAAGCGGGACATCAAGCTGCAAATCTTCGCGACCGACCTCGACAAGCATGCGATAGAGCAGGCGCGGGGAGGGCTCTACCCCGCGAGCATCGCCGACGACGTATCCGCCGAGAGGCTGACCCGCTTTTTCATCCACGCTCCAGGCGGCGACGCCTATCAGATCAAGCGGTCCATTCGCGATTTCCTTGTGTTTTCCGAGCAGGACGTCATAAGGGACCCGCCCTTTTCGAAGTTGGACCTCATAAGCTGCAGGAATCTGCTCATCTACCTTTCCAGCGAACCCCAGAAAAAAATCATATCCATGTTCCACTACGCCCTCAACCAGAACGGAGCGCTGTTTCTGGGCACCTCTGAGAGCATCGGCGAGTTTACGAATCTTTTTTCGGTCGTGGATCGCAAAGCGAAGGTATACCAGCGGCTGGCCGGCGTTTCTGAAGCCGCCTACTCCACTTTCGGCCTCTTTCCTCCGACAAAGGATCATGCCGAAGGGCCGGCCGGCGGCATACGGAAACAGGCGGGAGGCATAGCGAGCGATTTTCGCAACCTCATGGAGTGCGCCCTTCTCGATCATTACGTGCAGGCGGCGCTCCTGACCACGGATCGCGGGGACATCCTTCATATCTACGGCCGCACGGGCAAATATCTCGAGCCGGCTCCGGGAGATGCGGAAATGAACGTCATCGCCATGGCGAGGGAGGGCCTCATGCAGGACCTTTCGACCGCTCTCCACAGCGCGGTGGTGAAAAAGGAGCCGATTCGGCGACGGGGCCTGCACGTGCAGAACGGGGACTCCTTTTTGATCGCGGATGTCATCGTGCGCCCCGTCGCGGCCATGTCGGAAAACCCTGCCAGGGATCTCTACCTCGTGCTGTTCGAGGAGCGCGAGGATCGCGAAGAAGAAACCGATGAGGCCTCGCCGAGCGAAGGGGAATCGACGGTCCGTTCCGACGAACGGATCGCCGCCCTCGAGGATGCCTTGCGATCCAAAGAGGAGTACCTCCAAACCAGCATCGAAGAGATGCAGACCTCGACCGAGGAGCTTCGCGCCTCGAACGAGGAGCTGCAGTCGGTCAACGAGGAGCTGCAGTCGACCAATGAGGAGCTGGAAACTTCCAAGGAGGAACTGCAGTCGATCAACGAGGAACACGCCACCGCCAACGCCGAGCTTCAAAATAAAGTGGCGGACCTTTCTCGGGCGAACAGCGACATGGAGAATCTCCTAGCGAGCACGGGAGTTGCCACGCTCTTCGTGAACCAGCAGCTCAAGATTTCCCGCTTCACGCCCTCCGCCACGCAGATCATCAACCTCATCGAAAGCGACGTTGGACGTCCGATCGGCCACATCGTTTCCAATCTGGCTAACTACGATCGCCTGGTTGAGGACCTTAAGGAGGTGCTCGACAGCCTCGTTCCGAGGGATGTCGAAGTTCGCTCGAAGGGGGGCGTTTGGTACCTCATGCGGATACGGCCCTATAGGACTCAGGAACACATCATCGAGGGTGTCGTGATCACATTCGTGGACATCACGGCCAGGAAGGAGATGGAAAGCAGCCTCAGGGATAAAGACCGTTTCCTGGAATGCCTCAGCGAGACGATTCGCGAACCCTTCCTCGTGCTCAACAGGCAGCTCGTCATCGTGACCGCGAATCTCGCGTTTTACCGGAAGTTCGGAGAGATTCCCGACACGGCGAAAAGCCGCTCGCTCTTCGAGCTTTCGGAAGGCGGCTGGGACCGGCCGGAGCTTCGCAAGACGCTGGAAGACTGCTTTGTAGGCGGCGAGGATATCGAAGGCTTCAAAATGCCCTTCCATTCGGAGAAACAGGGGCCCCGGACGCTGTCGCTGAATATCCGTCAAATAGCGAGCGACAGCGGCTATGAAGCGCGGCTCCTCGTGGCCATCGCCGATTCGGATCGTAAAGAGCTTATTTCAAAGTAAAGTATAGTCTCCGCGCCTGCAGAGTGAGGCCGCCGGCAATTCTTTCAGGTCAGAAGCTGTGGAGGTGAGGGCGATGATCGAATCAAGCATGGAATCCGGGCCGTATTCGATCGAGAACAAGGCCGACCGCAGGGCCGAAGCCGAGAAGATAGCCTCGAGCAAGAAATTCTATGAAGATGAATCGGTCAGGAAAGACATGCGGAATATCGTCCACGAGCTGCATGTCCACAAGATCGAGCTCGAGATGCAGAACGAGGAGCTCCGTCGGGCCGAGGAGGAACTGGCTCTCTCCCGCGCTCGCTACTTCGATCTCTACGACCTCGCTCCCGTAGGCTATCTCACGGCGGACTCGCGCATGACGATCCTGGAAAGCAACCTCACCGCCGCTCGGATGCTGGGTATTGAGCGCGGGAAACTGCGCTCGACTAAATTGAGCTCATGGATACTTACCCCCGATCACGGGCGGTTTTTCAAAGCGCGCACGAAGCTCCTCGAGACGGGAGAACCCCAGTCGGAGGAGTTCCGCGTTCTCCGCCCGGATGGACGCGACTTCTGGGCGCATATCGTCATGTCTATCGAGATCGACAAGTCGACGGGCGAACCCGGATTCCGGATCGTCATGAGCGACGTGCAGAAGATGAAGGACGCCGAAAGCACCGCGAAGACGGCGGAGGCGAAGAACGAACTCCTTCTGCACGAACTCCAGCACCGCATCAAGAATACCTTTAATTCGATCTGCTCCCTCATCAGCCTGGAAGTTTCCGATGCGCCGGAGCCCGCCGTGAAGGAGTCCCTCGACGCGTTGAAAAGCCGAATCTCTACGCTCTCCGATCTGTACTCGACGCTCTATTCGACCGGACACTCCCACGTCGTTCGCCTGGACAGCTACCTGGCGAAGGTGATGCGGTCCATCCTCGAAGGGACCGTTCCCACGTCCGGAAAGATAAGCTTCGAGGTGTACGGCGACGATGTCGTCGTGAGCGAGAGCGCCGCTTCGTCGTACGGCCTGATCCTCAATGAACTGCTCACCAATTCGATCAAGTATTCGTTCAAAGGCGGCCGCTCCGGACGCTGCGTGCTTTCGATAAGGCAGCGAAGCGATAACATCTTCGTCACGCTTTCGAGCGAAGGCGATCCTCTGCCGGAAGATTTCGACATACAAAATCCGAAGGGCCGCGGCCTGAAACTGTGCAATAGCCTCGCGCAGGTGCTTGGCGGGGGTATCGAAGTCGATCGGGATCCGTTCACCAAGTTCACCCTCACGACCCCGCTGGAAAAATCGATGTGAGGAGCGGGATCGCTTTCTCCCGCTCCTTCTTCCTATGCCTTGCCCAGCGCCCCCTCCAAATCCGCCAAGATGTCCTCTATCGACTCGATGCCGATGGAGAGCCGCACCAGGTCCGGGGAGAGCCCTCCCTCCTTCTGCTGTTCGTCCGAAAGCTGCGAGTGCGAGGTGCTGGCCGGGTGGAGCGCGAGGGATTTCGCGTCGCCGACGTTCGCCAGGTGGCTGAAGAGGGAAAGGCTCTCGATGAACTTTTGTCCGGCTTCCCGTCCTCCCTTTACGCCGAAGACAACCATGCCGCCGAAGCCCTTTTTCAGGTATTTCGAGGCAGTCGCGTAGGAGGGATCGCTTTCGAGGCCGGGGTAGCGGACCCAGGAAACTTTCGGGTGGTCCTTGAGAAAGCGCGCTGCCGCGAGGGCGTTCTCGCAGTGGCGCGGCATGCGGACGTGGAGGGTCTCGAGTCCCTGGAGGAAGAGCCACGCGTTGTCCGGGGAAAGGCAGGCGCCCAGGTTGCGCAGCGGCACCGTCCGGAAGCGGAGCGCGAAGGCGATTTTAGCCAGCTCCGGCGGCAGGTCGAGCGCCCAGCGCAGGCCGTGGTAGTTCTTGTCCGGTCGGGTGAACTGCACGAACTTGGGATCCGTCCAGTCGAAGGTCCCCGCGTCGGTGACGATGCCGCCGATCGCCGTGCCGTGCCCGCCCATCCACTTTGTCAGCGAGTTGATCACGATGTCGGCGCCGTGCTCGATGGCGCGGAATAGGTAGGGCGTGGTGAAGGTTCCGTCGACGACGAGCGGCAGCTTGTGCTTCTTGGCTATCTTCGATACGGCCGCGACGTCCGCGAAGTCGAGCACGGGGTTCCCGATCGTCTCGAGGTACAGGAGCTTGGTCTTGTCCGTGATCGCCTGCTCGAAGGATGCGGGGTCGCGCGCATCGGCCCAGCGGGTCTCGATGCCCATGTCCGGGAGAATCGCGTCGAACATGGTGTAGGTGCCGCCGTAGAGCCCCGCGGCCGAGACGATCTCGTCGCCGGCTTTCGCGATGGTGATGATCGTATAGAAGATCGCGCTCGTGCCGGAGGAAACCGCGACCGACGCGGCGCCCCCCTCGAGCGCGGTCACGCGGTTCTCGAGGACTTCGTTGGTCGGATTGCCGAGCCGCGAATAGATGTTGCCGAATTCCTTCAGCGCGAACAGGTTCGCGGCGTGCTCGGCGCTCTTGAACACGAACGAGCTGGTCCGGTAGATCGGCGCCGCCCGCGAAAGAGTCGTCGGATCGGGGCTCTGCCCGCCGTGCACGGCATTTGTCGCGAAGCCCGCGTCCTTCTGGTTGTCAGCCATCTCGTCCTCCTTGAAGCCGGATAAATATGATCTAGATAGTAATGTATAGCCATCCGCCGAACGCCTGTCAAGATCGGGACCGCGAAGGGGCCGGAAACGGTATAGATCCGTTCGATCGATCCGACAATAGAAAGATACGCATTCGCCGGGCGGCTGAGGGGATAATTCGGATGTCAAAGCAATCGACAGCGCGTGGATACAGCATCGTTCGAGTCTACCTGTTCTGGTCGGTCGGTTTCGGCGCGGCCGTCGGGGCCGCCTTCCCGGTATACGCGTCTTTTTTCATCGATTTCAAGAGCGCCGACAAAAAAATCCTGTTCGCGGCCGGGTGCCTCCTCGCCGGAGTCCTGGTAGGCGTTTCCTCCTTCCTCATCGGCCGCCTCACCGTCCTCCGGTTCATTTCCGATCTGGCTTCCCGGCTTTCCTCTCTCGCCGCCGATGAAGCCGATCTTTCCTACGAAATCCCGCTGCGCTCTTCGGACTGCGTCGGCAGGCTGGCCGACGCGTTCAACCGGTTCCTGTCAAAGCTGCGCAGCCTCGTCGAGCAGCTGGACGAGGTGACCGACAAATCGCGGCTGATAGGCCTCGAGCTCGCCGCGAACAGTACGGAAACCTCGGCCGCCTCCGAACAGATTTCCCGGCACATGCAGCAGATCAACGAACAGACGCACTTGCTGCTGAACGAGGTCGACGAGGTAGACGAAGCCCGCCGCTCGATAAACGAGGCATCGGTGCGCGTTTCCGAGAATATCGATACGCAGTCCGATTCGCTGACGGCGCTGTCGGCCCTCATCGAGGATTCCGTTTCAGCGGTGCGCGGCATTTCCTCGGACACGGAGAATCGCCTTTCGGGCATACGCGAGGTGCTCGCCCTCTCTCACGACCGGATCGGCGATATCGATCGGGTCGCGAAGAAGATGGGCGAATTGCGGGAGGAAATCGAGCGGGTCGGTTCGTACATCGCGACCATCGACGACATCGCCGAGCGCATCACCGTGCTCGGGATAAACGCCTCCATCGAGGCCGCCCGGTCGGGCGCCGCCGGTAAGGGCTTTTCCGTGGTCGCGCAGGAAATCCGCAAGCTCGCCGATCTCGCCCGTTCGAATTCCTCCTCTATAGCCGAACGGCTCTCGGCCGCCGCCGAATCGGCGAAGACCGGAGCCGAACTGTCCGCCGAGTCCGGATCGGCCCTCGCCTCGTTCCTTTCGAGGATTGGGAGCGCCGTCGACGAGGTCCTGCGCGTCAGCGAGCGCCTGGCGGGCCTTTCCGGCACGACGCAGGCGATGCTCGACGCGCACAACGAGCTGGTGAAGGTCAGCGTGCATCTGACCCTGTCCATGGTCGGCCTGACCGACGCGTCGAACAGCATAGAGCGTTCGATGGGCGTGCTCATGGAGACGGCGGACGAGAACAAGCGCGCGATCGAAGAGATATCGGTCGGCATCAAGGAGATCAGTACGGACGTGGCGCACCTGGACCGGGTCAGCGTCCAGAATAAGGAAGGATTCCTGGTCCTCAGCGAAGAGCTCGCGAGATTCAGGCTGAAATAGCCGCCGTTCGCCTTCCGGCCCCCCAAGGATATATACTTTCAGTATGGACCAGAAGATCGCCGACGATCGATTCTACGTGCCGGACAACAGCGCCATGCTCACGGCGGCGGTCGCGGGCGCGTCCGGTCCGTTCGTTTTCAGGCTTTCCTGCGATTTCGACGCTCCGGTGCGCTTGCCCGAGCTGGAGGCCGCGCTCGCCGCGCTCCGGCCCCGTTTCCCCTTCCTGTTCGTGGCGCTCGGCCACGGCGTATTCTGGCATTACCTCGATCCCCTGCATCATCCTCCGCGCGTCTCGGCCGAGGCGCCGTATCCGGCCGCCCCGATACGGTACCGACGCGGCCGTCCGCTCGTGCGGCTCAGCGCGTACGGCCGGCGGCTCGCCTGCGAATTCCACCACGCGGTCACCGACGGCACAGGCGCCTTGGCGTTCGTCCGCGCGCTGGCGGTCGAATACTTGACCCTCCTCGGCACGGGCTCCGATCTTCCTTCCGAAGCCTTCGCGGGAATCGCGCGTCCCGGCGATCCCTACGATTCGGAGGAGGAGGAGGACGCGTACGACCGCTATTTCCGCAAGGAAGTCCCCCTGCCGGACACGGTTCCGAGGGCCTTCCTGCTGCCGGGAAGACGGCGGAGGGACGCCTATTGGGAGACGATCGGACGCATGCCGCTCGACCGGGCGCTCGCGCTCGCGAAAGCCCACAAGGTCACGCTGACCGAATTGCTCGTCGCGGCGCACTTGGCCGCCCTGCAGGACGTGCGCCGCCGGATGCCGCCGCGGGCGCGCGCGGCGACGCGCCGGACCATTTCCGTGCAGGTTCCGGTGAACCTCCGGCCGATCTATCCGTCGCGCACGCTCCGCAATTTCTTCCTCTTCGTCGCGCCCTCCATCGACCTCAATCTGGGCGAGTGGTCCTTCGATGAGCTGCTGCGCCGGGCGCACCACGCGCTCCGGCTGGGCCTGGAGAAGAAGGAGCTGCTCCGGCAGCTGCGCCGGAACGTGGGCGGGGAACGCCATCCGTTCAGCCGGGTGATTTTCCTGCCGCTCAAGCTGCTGGCGCTCCGCGCGATCTACGCCTCGATCGGGGCGGGCGCGTATTCGGGGTCCCTTTCGAATCTCGGCTCCGTCTCCCTCCCGGAACCGTTCGCCTCCCGTGTCCGGCGCTTCGGCTTCCTTCCCTCCCGTTCAGCCGATACGGGGGCGAACATCGGCGTCCTCAGCTGGAACGGCGAACTTTCCGTGTGCGTCGGGAGCGTCGTCGAGACGCCCGAATTCGAGCAGGCCTTCTTTTCCCGGCTCGCGGGGCTCGGCTGCCCCGTAGTCGTCGAGTCCAGCCGCGCGCGCGGCGAAGGAGCGAACCCATGACTTACTGTCCCCGCTGCGGAGTCGTCCTCGCCTCCGGCTCGGCCCGCTGTCCCCTCTGCGGAGCCGCATCCGTTCCCCGCAAGCCACCGTCCGCGGATTCAGGCGGCGCGGACTATCCGCCGCAGCGCAGCGCCGAAGACGAGCATGGCGCCGGTGCCGGTACGCCCGCGCGGGAGGAGGACGTCTTGAGCTCGGCCGAGCGGCGCCGCATCGCCGTGGAGCTCCTGTCGGTCGCCTTCGGCATCGGCCTGGCGGTCTCCATCCTGGCGGATCTGTTCGCGAACCGGCGCTTCTCCTGGTCTCGGTATTCATCGTCGGCCATCGTCGGCGTATGGCTGGTGGCGTCGATGCCCCTGATCTTCTACCGGAGGCCTTGGCTGCTGTTCGCGACGCTCGCGCCGTCCCTGACCGCGCTCGTCTTCCTCATGGACGCGTTCGACGGGCGGATATCCTGGTTCCTCGGCTACGGGCTCCCCATCGCCGTCAGCTTCGCCGCGACCTCCGCCGGCGTCGGCGCCCTGGTCGGCGCCCAGAAGCGCAAGGGGCTCAACGTGGTCGCCCTCTTTCTCTGCGGCGCCGCCGTCGTCTGCATAGCCCTCGAGACGACGCTCGACTTCAACCTGCGCGGCGCCCTCTCGTACGGCTGGTCGGTGATCGTCGCCTTCGCGCTCGTGCCGACGGCGGCTATTCTCTTCTACCTGCATTATCGGGTGGTCAACCGGGCGACTCTGCGCAAGCTCTTCAGGCTGTAGACCGCGCCGCGCGGTTGCGTATGGCGGCGTCTTCCGGTATCATGCGCCCATATACAGGAGAACGCGAAAATGCTCGACCGCATGCGCAACATCGGCATCATGGCCCACATCGACGCCGGCAAGACCACCACGACCGAACGGATCCTCTTCTATACCGGCAAGAGCCACAAGATAGGCGAGGTCGACGACGGCGAAGCCGTGATGGACTGGATGGAGCAGGAGCAGGAGCGCGGGATCACCATCCAGAGCGCCGCGACGACCACCTACTGGCGCGATTTCCAGATCAACATCATCGATACTCCCGGCCACGTTGACTTCACGGCCGAGGTGGAGCGTTCCCTCCGCGTCCTTGACGGCGCGGTCGGCGTCTTCTGCGCTGTCGGCGGCGTCGAGCCCCAGACCGAGACGGTCTGGCACCAGGCCGACCGCTACAAGGTTCCCCGCATCGGCTTCGTCAACAAGATGGACCGCATCGGCGCCGACTTCTTCGCCGTCATCGAGGATATCAAGGCGAAGCTCCACGCCCCGGTCGTACCGGTCCAGCTGCCGATCGGGAAGGAGAGCGCCTTCGAAGGCGTCATCGACCTGATCGAGATGCGGGAGATCCGCTGGGACCAGGGCAGCGACGGCGAGACGATGGAATACGCGCCCATCGCCGAAGACCGCGAGATCCTCGCCGCCGAATGGCGGGAGAAGATGATCGACTCGCTTTCATCGCTTTCCGACGAGCTCACCGAGCTCTACCTCGGCGGGGAGGAGATTCCCGCCGAACTGATCAAGAAGGTACTCCGCGAAGGTACGATCGGCCGCGCCGTGGTGCCGGTGCTCTGCGGCGCCTCCCGACGGAATCAGGGGGTGCAGCCCCTCATCGACGCGGTCGTCGACTATCTGCCCGCGCCGGACGAAGTCGTTCCCGCGGTCGGCCATCACCTCAAGAAGGAAGAGGACATCGCCGTCCCCTGCGACCCGGCCGGCACGCCGCTCGGTCTCGTGTTCAAGATCCAGAACGACCGCGAAGCCGGCAGCCTCTGCTACGTCAGGATGTATTCGGGCTCGATCAAGACCGGGAGCACCGTCTTCAACGTCGGCAAGAAGAAGAGGGAGCGGGCGAACCGCATCCTGCGCATGCACTCCAACAAATCCGATCCCCTGGACGAGGTGAAAGCCGGGGACATCGCCGTCATCGTCGGCATGAAGCTCGCGCAGACCGGCGATACGATCGGCAGCGAGGGCTGGCCGGTCCTGCTGGAGAAGATGCACTTCCCCGAGCCGGTCATCTCGGTCGCCATCGAGCCTAAAACGATGAGCGAGCAGGCCAAGCTCAAGGATACGCTCGAGATCCTCGCCAAGGAAGACCCGACCTTCACGACGCGGGAGAACGAGGAGACCGGCCAGCTCATCATCTCGGGCATGGGCGAGCTCCATCTGGACGTCCTGGTGACCCGGATGATCAAGGAGTACAAGGTCGCCGCGAAGGTTGGCAATCCGCAGGTCACCTACCGCGAGTCGATCTCTCAGAAGGTTGAGCACTCCGAATCCTTCTCGAAGGTGCTCGCCGGCAAGGAAAACGCCGCGGAGCTCACCCTCCGAGTGGAGCCGCTGCCGCGCGGTTCGGGCAACCGCTATACCTGCGCGCTCAAGAAGAGCGACGCTCCGGAGGCGATCCTCGACGCCGTCGAACGCGGCGTGCTGAACGCGCTGCCTTCCGGCATCGTTCTCGGCTATCCCTGCATCGACGTCGGAGTGACCCTGGTCGGCCTCAAGTACTCCGAGCTGACCGGCACCGAGTTCTCGTTCGAGGCCTGCGCGAGCCTCGGCCTCGACGAGGCCTGCCGCAAGGCCGTCCCGATCCTGCTCGAGCCCATCATGGCCGTCGATCTCCTCTCCCCGAAGGAATTCGTCGGCGACGTCATCAGCCTGGTCGTGCAGCGCGGCGGGCTCGTGCAGAGCATGGAATCCCGCACGTCCATCGACCACGTGAAGGCCCAGGCCCCCATGGCCAAGATGTTCGGCTTCATGACCGCCCTCCGCTCCGTCAGTCAAGGCCGCGCGACCTTCGCGATGGAGTTCAGTCATTTCGAGAAGAAGGCAGAGAAAGACTTTTAGGTTTCGCGCGGCCTTGGGGCGGCATGGATGCCGCCTAGTGGTTTGTATGGAGAACGCGCCAGCGCGTTCTCCAGCGGCATGGACGCCGCAGCGACCTTCGCGATGGAATTCTCGCACTTCGAGAAGAAGGCAGAGAAAGACTTTTAGGCTTTGCTCGGCCTTGGGCGGCATGGATGCCGCCTCGTGGTAGGCAATGGAGAACGCGCCCGCGCGTTCTCCAGCGGCACGGACGCCGCCGCGACCTTC
>QKCO01000056.1 GCA_003245635.1 Treponema sp. | reverse complement strand
ATCAACTTGTAGCAATACTCATGGAAGCTGAAATCGTTTCACAAAAGAACCCCCAAAAATCTTTGCGTCCTTAGCGACCTTTGCGTTTACCCCCTCCCTAAAAACCTCTGCGCCCTCTGCGGTTAATTCATGCCCGTCGCTACCGCTCCGGGTACTGATTGCCCGTCGCTACCGCTCCGGGTACTGATATCTGACACATGTTTTGCGAGCTCCACACATCCTCGGCATTCAGCTTCCTGCGCGGCGGGTCGCTGCCGGAGCGCCTCGCCGAAGCCGCCGCCGAGAACGGCATCCCCGCCGTCGCCCAGCTCGACCGCGACAACGTCAGCGGGGCCGTCCGGTTCCACCGGCGCGCAAGGGACCTCGGCGTCAAACCCGTCATCGGGGCCGAGGTCACGATGTTCGACGGCACCGCGCTTCCGCTCATCCCCCTCACGCTGAAGGGCTACCAGAACGTCTGCCAGCTCCTGACCGCCGCCAAACTGCGCGCCGAAAAAGGCGAGCACCGGGCGACCTTCGACGACCTCGAGCAGTTCTCCGAAGGCGTCGTGTGCCTTTCGGGCTCGCCCGACGACGGCCTTCTGGCCAACGCCATCCGCGGCGATGACCGCAATGTAGTCCTTCACCACTTCGACAGGCTCCGCTCGATCTACAAGGACCGTTTCTATCTCGAGCTTCAGCGCCACTTGAGGCGCGATGAAGAGCGGATCAACCAGAGCCTGATCGAGCTATCGGAACGCACCGGCGTCCCGCTCGTCGCGACGAACGGCGTTACCTACGCGGACAAGTACGACCGCGAGATAGCCGACCTCTTCACCTGCATAAGGAACTCGGCCACGGTCAGGACAGCGGGCCGCCTGATGTCGCTTAACGCCGAGCGCCATATCAAGACGCCCGCGTACATGTTCAAGCTCTTCGGCGACCGCCGGCGGGCGGTCGAGATGACGGGCGAGATCGCTTCTATGGTCGAGTTCTCGATGGACCGCCTCGGCTACAGGTTCCCGGACTACGAGGTCCCCGAAGGCGAAACGATGCAGAGCTTCCTGAGGCGCATCACCCGAAAGGGAACGTACAGGCGCTACCGGGGAAAGGTCCCGGAAAAGGTCGCTCGGCAGATAGAAAAAGAGCTGTCGATGATCGAAAAGCTCGACCTGTGCGGGTACTTCCTCGTCGTCTGGGACATCGTCGATTTCTGCCGCCGCCACGACATACTCGTCCAGGGCCGGGGCTCGGCGGCGAACAGCGCGGTCTGCTACTGCCTGGGGATAACCGCCGTCGACCCCGCGACGAGCGACCTTCTCTTTGAACGGTTCCTTTCCGAGGAGCGCGAGGAATGTCCCGACATCGACCTCGACCTGCCGAGCGGCCCCGACCGCGAGCTCGCCATCCAGTACCTCTATCAAAAGTACGGACAGCACGGCGCGGCGATGACCGCGAACATCATCACTTACCGCCAGCGCTCTGCAATACGAGAGACCGGCAAGGTGTTCGAGATCCCCGAAGAGCAGGTCGGAAAGCTTGCAAAGCTCGCCTCGCACTTCAGGCATTCTGACGGCAACTTCTTCGAACGGCTTCGAGAGAATTCGGAGCTCGGCGTGAACAAGCGCGTAGTGAAATTTGCCGAGCTGGTCGAGCGAATACAGGACTACCCGCGTCACCTCGGCCAGCATTCCGGCGGGATGATCGTCTTCAAGGGCAAACTGGACCACGTCGTCCCGCTTGAGCCCGCGACTATGCCCGGCCGGGTGGTCGTGCAGTGGGACAAGGACGACTGCGCCAATGTCGGCATCATCAAGGTCGATCTTCTCGGCCTCGGCATGCTCGCCGCGGTCCGCGACACGGTGAACCTAATCCGCAGCCACTACAAGGAGGAGGTGGACCTTGCGAAGATCCCCAAGGACGATCCGCTCGTTTACGAGACACTGCAGAAGGCGGACACGGTCGGGATGTTCCAGGTCGAGAGCCGGGCGCAGATGAGCTCTCTGCCGAAGACGCTGCCGAGAAAGTTCTATGACCTTGTCGTGCAGGTCGCTATCATCCGGCCCGGTCCGATAGTCGGCCAGATGTACGGTCCCTATGTGCGAAGGCGTCTCGGCGAAGAGGATGTCGATTACATGGACCCGCGGCTCAAACCGATCCTGCAAAAGACGCTCGGGGTGCCGCTGTTCCAGGAACAGCTTCTGAAGATCGCGATGGTCGCGGCCGATTTCTCGGGCGGCGAGGCCGAGGAACTGAGGCGGGCGTTCGGGTTCAAGCGCGCGGACAAGAAGGTGCCCGAGATAACCGCCAGGCTGATGGAAGGCATGAAGCGCAACGGCATCAACGAGGCGACGCAGGAGAAGATAGCGAAGGCGGTCAACTCGTTCGCAATATACGGTTTCCCGGAATCGCACGCGGCGAGCTTCGCGCTCATCACCTACGCCAGCGCATACCTGAAATGCCATTACCTGGCGGCGTTCACCGCCGGGCTTCTGAACAACCAGCCCATGGGATTCTATTCTCCGGCGACACTCATCAAGGATGCCGAGCGCCACGGGCAGGAATTTCTTCCGGTGGATATCCAGGCGTCCGATTACCTTTGTTCTCTCGAGGGTACCGGGGACGCGCCGAAGATCCGCATCGGGCTGATGTATGTAAAGGGGCTTCGGAAAAGCACGGGGCTCGGGATCGAGGAGGAAAGGAAACGCAACGGGCCGTTCGGAGGGATAGCCGATCTGCTCAGGCGCGTTCCCTCGGTAAACAAGCGCGAGATACGGCAGCTTTCGCTGGCCGGCGCGCTGACGTTCGGGAAGGACCGACGGGGATCGCTTTGGGATGCCGAGCGCGAGATACAGAATGTCGGGCCGCTCCTGAGGAACCTGCGCGAGAGGCCTAAGCGGTCTCCGCTTCTGCCTATGAGCGAGTTGGAGAACCTGCACGCCGATTTCGCAGTGACGGGGCTGACGGTGGAGAAGCATCCGATGGCGCTTATTCGCGAAGTGCTGAGAAGGAAGGGGATTTTGTCCTCGGCTGAGGTGACGAAAAGGGAGAAACGCTCGGCGGTGGCGGTGGCGGGAGCCGTCATCTGCCGCCAGAGACCGGGAACGGCGAAGGGGGTGTTGTTCGTAAGCCTCGAGGACGAGGAGGGGATCTCGAACTTCATCGTGATGCCGGATGTGTTCGACCGATTCCGGCAGACGATAATCGAGAGCCCGTATCTGCTTATAAAAGGCCAGGTGGAGAACAACGGCGTCCAGACGCTCGTGAAGGGAATGTATTTCGAGCGGCTTTCATTTATAAGCCTTTACGGAGAGTCGCACGATTTTCATTGACCAAAGATCATTGAATCAGTACCCGGAGCGGTAGCGACGGGCGTAAAAAACCACAGGGATCGCAGGGATTTTTAGGGAGGGGGTATACACGAAGGGCGCAAAGGTCGCCAAGATTTTTGGGCTTTTCCTTTGTC
>QKCO01000019.1 GCA_003245635.1 Treponema sp. | reverse complement strand
AGCCCTGCTTTCCTGAAGCAGGACCCGACCGGCACCACTCTCTGCATCCCGACCGCGTTCATCGGCTACTACGGCCATGCGCTCGACAAGAAAGTGCCGCTCCTTCGTTCGATGGACGCTCTCAGCAAGCAGGCCATCCGCGTGCTCAAGGCCCTTGGCCATGAGTCCAGCAAGCGCGTTCTCACCACCGTCGGTCCCGAGCAGGAATATTTCCTGATCGACGCCGAGTACTACAAGAAGCGCCCCGACCTGATGCTCACCGGCCGCACGGTTTTCGGATCCATGCCCGCCAAGGGCCAGGAGATGGAAGACCACTACTTCGGCGCCATCAAGGAGCGCGTAGCGCTCTTCATGCGGGAACTCAACTTCGAGCTGTGGAAGGTCGGCGTCGCCGCTAAGACCCAGCACAACGAAGTCGCCCCCAACCAGTTCGAGATCGCGCCGATCTTCTCCACGACCAACGTCGCCGTCGACGGCAACCAGATGGTCATGGAAACCATCAAGAAGGTCGCGACCCGCCACGGTATGGAAGCGCTCCTCCACGAGAAGCCTTTCGCCGGCGTCAACGGCTCCGGAAAGCACAACAACTGGTCCATGGCTACCGACGATGGTTTGAACCTCCTCGAGCCGGGCGCCAATCCCGAATCCAACGCGCGCTTCCTGCTGTTCGTCGCCGCCGTCATCGAGGCCGTCGACCGCTACGCGCTGCTGATCCGCGCTTCTGCCGCCACCTCCGGAAACGATCACCGTCTCGGCGCCAACGAGGCTCCTCCTGCGATCATCTCCGTATTCCTCGGCACGCAGCTCACCGAGATTTTCGAATCCATCGTCGGCGGGAAGGCCTACGCCCAGAAGGCCGGCGAGACCATCAAGCTCGGAGTCACGAGCCTGCCGTCCCTGCCGAAGGACCTTTCGGACCGCAACCGCACGAGCCCCTTCGCATTCACCGGCAACAAGTTCGAGTTCCGTATGGTCGGCTCTTCGCAGTCCATCGCGCCGCCCAACACCTACCTGAATATCGCGGTCGCTCAAGTGCTCTCCGAGTTCGCCGACAAGCTCGAGAAAGCTTCGGACAAGACCGCCCTCATTCAGTCTTTGGTCAAGGACGCCTATTCCAAGCACGGACGCGTCGTATTCAACGGAAACGGCTACGCCGACGAATGGGTCAAGGAAGCTGAGCATCGCGGTCTGCCGAATGTCCGCTCGACCGTCGACGTCCTTCCTGTGCTCGTTCAGAGCGAAGTCATTTCTCTGTTCGAGAAGCACAAGGTCCTGTCGAAGGCAGAGATGGAGAGCCGCTACCACATCTACCTGGAGAAGTATTCCAAGCAGATCAACATCGAAGCGGGTGTCATGATCGATATGGCTAAGCGCATCATTTTCCCGGCCGCCACCGGTTATGCAGGCACTCTTGCGCGCGAATCCGCGTCGCTGGCCGCCATCGGCGCGATGAGCGCTCCTCAGGAAAAGAGGGCCAAGCGCATCGCCGAGCTGACCGCCGAACTGTACGACGAGACCGAGAAGCTCGAAAAGGTCCTCGCAGAGGCTCAGGAAATCGAGGACGCTTTCGCTCAGGCGAAAGCGTACCGCGAGAAGGTCTTCGCCCAGATGAGCGCCGTCCGCGCTCGCGCCGATGCTATCGAGATTCTCGTGGCAAAGGATGTCTGGCCGCTTCCGACCTACGAGGATCTGCTCTTCAGGCTGTAACGGAGCGTCGTTCCGTTCTTCGTACCCGGGGCAGGGCGGCATAAAAGCCGTCCTGCCTCTTTCCGTCTCAACCCGGGAATGGGGCGGGCGAGGTTCGGCGCCTTGCCGTCCCCTCACCGGATAGCGCATACTATGCTTGTGCAAAATAGCGACAACGGCCATTACACGGTTGATCCTGAACTCGTTTCCCGCCTAGTCGCTTCTTATGGCTTGGACAGCACTCTAGCCGAACGCATCGTAGAAGACATTTTGGTGACCTTCTCTGCTACCCCCGAAGAATGGGTGCGCAGCCGGCATATCCGCCTTCAGCGTCAGGGTCTCAAAAATGATGAAATCTACCGGTTGATCGTCGCCGAATTGCCGTCGCGGCGTTTTTCTTCGCCTCCATTGACCGAACGCCAAATTCGCCGCCTTATATACGGATAGATCGCCTTTTCCGCGATTCCGAAAACGCTCGCCTTTTAGTCGCTCCCGTTAGTAGACTATGTATTAAGACATAGAAGATCATATCAATGATCACGCTATCGCCGGGGGATTTTTCCGCGGCTTCGACGCCGCTCGTCCTCCGATCTCGATTAGGGGGCCCCGATGGAATATTCCGAGCTGTATTCGCGTCTTGAACGGCTTTTAGACGCCGCTGGGGTCGGCGTTCTGGTCACCGTCGGTACCGACGGCTACCCTCGGAGCCGCTGGATGACTCCTTCGTTCGCTAAAGGCCGGCCCGGTTTTCTGTATGCCGTCACCGCCGCCGATTCTACCAAGACGAGGCACGTAAGGGAACGGCCGACGGTCGAATGGACTTTCCAGAGCAATTCGCTCGACGAGATCCTATCGGTGCGGGGCCGGGTTCGGCTGATTGATGATCCGCAGGCGAAAGCCGAGGCTATCGAAGCTATCGGTCCTCGACTCCAGATTTTCTGGAGGACGAATCCCAACGCAAAAAATCTGGTCGTCGTAGAAACCGAAATCGAAGAAATTTCCAGCTTCTTCCCTATGAAGAACGAGCGCCATAGCGCGAGCCGGGGGTAGCCATGTCCAACGATGCCGAACGCAGACGAAAGCTTCTCTACGATATGATGCTCATCCGCAGCTTCGAGGAAAAAGCGGGCCAGATGTACGGCCTGCGCAAAATCGGCGGTTTCTGTCATCTGTACAACGGGCAGGAATCGGTCGCTGTCGGCGCCGTCTCGGCGCTGGATCTGTCGAAGGATTATCTTTTGACCGGTTATCGGGATCATGGCTATGCGCTTGCCTGCGGGATGGAGCCTAAAGCCGTGATGGCCGAACTTTTCGGGAAAATCACCGGTTCGTCGCGCGGAAAGGGAGGCTCGATGCATCTTTTCGATGAAAAGCTGCATTTCCTCGGCGGCAACGGAATTGTCGGGGCGCAGATCCCGATCGCGACCGGGGTCGCCTTTTCGCAGAAGTATGAAGGATCAGGCGGCGCGACGCTCGTGTTTTTCGGCGACGGCGCCATCCATCAGGGCGCGTTCCACGAAAGCCTCAACATGGCGAAGATATGGGAGCTGCCGGTGGTCTTCATTTGCGAGAACAATCAGTTCGGCATGGGCACCAGCTGGAAGCGCGTGTCTTCCGTCGCGGATTTCTCGGTTATGGGCGCGAGTTACGGCATTCCCGGGAAGCAGGTCGACGGCATGGATGTCGAGGCCGTCGGAGAGGCCGTCGGAGAGGCCGTCGAATCGGCTCGGAGCGGCTTGCCGGTATTCCTCGAAATGAAGACGTACCGCTACAAAGGCCATTCGATGAGCGATCCTCAGAAGTACCGGTCGAAGGACGAAGTCGAGGAGTACCGCCGCCGCGATCCGATCGTCTTGTTCCGAGACCGTCTCGAAGGGGAGAAAATAGTCGACGAAAAAACTTTGGCTGGGATGGAAACCGAAATCGACGCGATCGTGGAGGAATCGGTCTCGTTCGCCGAATCGAGTCCGGAACCGGCGCTGGCCACCTTGTTCGAAGACGTATATTCGGGCCCTTATCCGAGCGCTTCCGCGGCGGGGAGGTGAGCGATGCCTGTCATGAGTTATCGTGAAGCCCTCAATCGTGCGCTGGACGAGGAAATGGCCAGGGATCCGTCGGTGTTCCTCATGGGCGAGGAAGTCGCCGAGTACGACGGAGCTTATAAGGTTTCGAAGGGGCTTTTGGCCAAGTACGGGGCCAAGCGGGTCATCGATACGCCTATCACCGAACTCGGCTTCACCGGGGTCGGCGTCGGAGCCGCCCAGGCGGGGCTCCGACCGGTCATCGAGTGGATGACGCACAATTTTGCGCTGCTGGCCTTGGATCAGGTGGTCAACAATGCCGCGAAGATGAGGTATATGTCCGGCGGCCGCTTCAAGATGCCGATCGTTTTCCGCGGTCCGAACGGTCCGGCAGAATATTTGGCGAGCCAGCATTCGCAGTCTTTCGCTTCCTATTGGGCGCATGTGCCCGGCCTCAAGGTGGTCGCCCCGGCTACTCCCGCAGACGCGTACGGCCTCCTGAAGAGCGCCATACGCGACGACGACCCGGTCGTCGTGCTCGAAGCCGAAATGATGTACGGCTGGACGGGAGATGTTCCGGAGGCGGAAACCCTCGTGCCGATCGGCAAGGCGCGCATCGCGAGGGAGGGGACGGACGTTTCCATCGTCACCTTCTCGAAGCCTATAAAGGCCTGCATGGAGGCGGCCGCCGAATTGGAGAAGCTCGGCGTTTCGGCTGAAGTCATCGATCTGCGCAGCCTGAGGCCGCTCGATGCCGACGCGGTCTACGCGTCGGTCGAGAAGACCAACCGCGCGGTCGTAGTCGACGAAGCCTGGCCGTACGCGTCGGTCGGCAGCCATGTCGCTCAGCTCATTTCCGCGAACCGCTTCGACAGTCTGGACGCGCCGGTTGAGCTCGTCGCATCCGAAGATGTCCCGATGCCCTACAACCATGCGCTGGAGCTCGCCGTTCAGCCGAGCGCGGCCAAAATCGTGGCCGCCGCGAAGCGCGCTTTGTATTTGGAGTAGCTATGGCAGACAAAATCCTTATGCTCGCCCTTTCGCCGACTATGACGGAGGGCACGATCGCATCCTGGAAATACGCCGAAGGCGACGCGATCAAGAAAGGTTCGGTGCTCTGCGAAGTGGAAACCGATAAGGCCGTCATGGATTACGAGGCTCCGGTTGGCGGGACACTGCTGAAGATCACGAGGCCCGCCGGTAGCAAAGCCGCCGTGGGAGATCTCATAGCCGTGGCGGGAACGGTCGGCGAGGACATCGCGGCGATTCTTGCGGCTTCCCCCCCTGCTTCGGCTCCATCGCCGGAACCGTCGGTTCCTCAATCGATTTCCGATGCGCGTCCTGCGGTTGCGGCCGTGCGGAATGCAGCTGCTTCCTTTTCATCGGCCGTCGGATCGGCTCCGAGCTACGCTCCGGGCGTTCCCCGTTCGTCTCCTCTCGCCCGCGTTCTTGCCCGCCGGGCCGGCATCGACATCCGCGCGATTTCCGGGTCCGGCCCCGGCGGCCGCGTGGTCAAGCGCGACATAGAGGTCTATGCCGCATCTGATCCGGCTGCGCTGAAACATGCGGTCCAACCGAGCCTTCATCCAGCCGCGCGGCTCGACGATACGTTCGTTCCGCTTTCAGGCATGCGCGCCGCGGTCGCCCGGCGGCTTTCCGAGTCGATGCGCGAAGCTCCCCATTTCTTCCTCCGCGCCGCGGTCGACGCGGAACGGCTGCTCGAAGCGCGCGAACTCATCAACGAGAAGCGCGCCGAGAAGATTTCCCTGAACAGCTTCTTCGTCAAGCTCGCGGCTTCCGCGATCGCTCGGCATCCCATGGTGAACGCTTCCTGGGAAGGGGAGCTCATCCGGCTGCGAAAAAGCGTTGACGTCGCGCTCGCCGTGGCTTTGCCCGACGGTCTTGTCGCTCCCGTCGTCAGGGATTGCGCGCAAAAGGGCATCGAGGCGATAGAGGCCGAGTTCCGATTGCTCATCGAGAAGGCCAAGACGGGAACGCTCCAGCCGAGCGATTACGCCGACGCGAGCTTCACCGTATCGAACCTCGGGGCCTGGGGCGTCGAGGAGTTCACCGCGATCATCAATCCGCCCGGAAGCGCCATACTCGCGCTCGGGGCGATTTCGAAGGAGGCCGTCGTCGGGACCGATCCTTCAGGCGATCATATCGTCGTCCGGCGGACGCTGCGCGCGACCCTTTCCTGCGATCACCGGGTCATAGACGGCGCGGTCGGCGCAGCATTCCTCAAGGATCTCAAGGATTCGTTCGAAGAACCGGCGAGAGCTTTACTGTAGCAAGGAGGCCCCTGTGGCGAGCTTCGATTATGATATCGCCTTCATCGGCGCGGGACCCGGCGGCTATACCGCTGCGATCCGCGCGCGCCAGCTCGGTCTCAAGACGGTCGTCGTTGAAAAGGACAAGCCCGGCGGCGTGTGCCTCAACATCGGCTGCATACCGTCGAAGGCGCTCATCGACAAAGCGTCGAAATTCCGTGCCTTGGAAGAACTCTCCCTTTACGGCGTCAAGGCGGATTTGAGTTCATTCGACTATGGATCGATCCACTCCGCTTCCCGTACAGCCGCTGAGACGCTTTCGCGGGGCGTGGACTTCCTGCTCAAGAAGAACGGCGTGGAGCTGGTGCGCGGCGAAGCGCGCGTTTCCGGTTCGCACGAGCTGGCGGTGAAGGTCTCCGACGGCGGGCTCAGGACCCTATCGTCCCATTCGATAGCGATCGCATCCGGTTCCCGGCCGCGGATCGTGCCGGGCTTCGAGTTCGACGAGGATCGCGTGCTTTCTTCGACCGGCGCGCTCATGATGAAACGGCTTCCGAAGCGGATCGCCATCCTCGGCGCGGGCGCCATCGGCATGGAATTCGCGTACATCCTCAATTCGTTCGGCGTCGAAGTCACGGTCATTGAAATGCTCGACCGCATCCTCCCCATGGAGGATGCCGACGCCGCGGCCGTAGCGCGCAAGGCGTTCGAAGAACGCGGCGTCCGCTTCCTGACGGGATTCAAGGCTTTCTCTTTGGATAAGGGGAAGGGGAGCGGCCCGCTGTCGCTGGCCGTCGGACCTTCCGCTTCCTCGGCCCCTTCGGAAAACATAGAAGCCGATGCGGCGCTGGTGTCCATCGGCCGCGAACCGAATACCGACGGGCTCGATTTGGAAAAGCACGGCGTCGTCTTGAACCGATCGTTCGTGGAGACGGGGCCGTACTACGAGACGGCGGCGGCCGGCATCTACGCGATCGGCGACGTGGTGCTGGGCGAGCCCCAGCTCGCGCACGTCGCATCGGCTCAGGGCGAAATCGTCGTGGAGCGCGTCGCGCAGCTTCTGGGAAAGGGGAAGGGACCCGACCGGGAACGCATCGACCTGGGCCTCGTGCCGAGCGCCGTCTACTGCATTCCCCAGCTTGCCGGCTTCGGTCCTCGCGAGGACGCGCTGAAGGCGGCCGGCACCGCGTATAGGGCGAGTTCGTTCCCCTTCCGGGGAGTCGGAAAGGCGGTCGCCGCCGGCGAGCCGGAAGGTTTCGTGAAGATCCTCTGGGATCCGGTTTCGGGCGGTATGCTCGGCGCGTCTCTCGTCGGAGCCGAAGCGACCGAACTCGTGCATGAATTGCTGCTCGCGAAAAAGGCTGAGCTCTTGGCGGAAGATGTCTTTTCGATGGTGCATGCCCATCCGACGCTGTCGGAGGCCGTCAAGGAAGCTGCCCTGGCTTCGGAAGGGAGGGCTCTGCACATATAGCCGGGATCGTTTCAGCTGTCGCCTTTCAGGAATTCCGGGAAACGGTAGTTCGCGATTCCCGATGCCGGGTCGATCTCGATGTAGGCGCTGCCTTTCGAGGCGCATTCGTCGAGCGCCGCTTCCGCATCGTCGAGGGGGACGTCGAGCTCCATGGCCGCCAGCGATACGGTCAGAGCGCCGCCATTTTCGGAAGCGAGCCTGAGTACCCGTACGGCGAGGAGCGGATCGGCCGCTCCCTTGCGTATCCGCGGCTCTTCCCGGCGGCCGAAAAGACGCTTCGCGAAGCCGGAAGCGGAATCTTCCTTCCTTCCTCGCAGGTATAGTCCCGTCCCGACGAACAGCGCGCCGAAAATGAAGGCGGAGATGCCGAACGTGGGAATGGGCCGCGGCGAATAGAAGTTGAGGATTTGGACGGCGCCGAGGAAGATGAGCGCGTTGCCGATCAGGCGGCGGAATACCATAGGCCTCTCCGAACCGTATTCGCGCTTGAACAGCAAGCGCGTTGTATGAGAATACTATACGCAACTTATTGTTCGGTAAAGGAGTCTGCGATGGAGTGGAGAGCAAGCCACATATTGGTGAAGGACAAGGCGCTCGCTATGGAGCTCTCGAAGCGGGTCAAGCAAGGTTCGTCCTTCGAGTCGCTCGCGCGCGAATTCTCGACCTGTCCTTCGAAATCGAGCGGAGGCGATCTCGGCTGGTTCGGAACCGGAAAGATGGTCGCGGCCTTCGAATCTGCCGCGAAAAGGCTGTCCGTCGGATCGGTGAGCGATGTGGTTCAGACCCAGTTCGGCTATCACCTGATAAAACTGACCGGGCGCAGAGAATAGTTTTGATTTGCCGGAACTATTCGGCTAGAATGGCTTCCAGAGGTGCTCAATGGCCGGAAAAAGCAAGCGTACGGACCTAGAGGCGATCATCCGCATCGATTCCGAACTCAATCAGATCCAGGACTTGGATCTTCTGCTCGAGCGCATCCTGCTGGAAGCCAGGCGGGTGGTCAACGCGGATGCCGGCTCCATTTACGTAAAGGAAGGCGATCGTCTGGTCATCAAGTACGCTCAGAATGATACGAAGCAGAAAGAGCTGCCGCCCGGTCAAAAGCTCATCTATTCGGTATTCTCCGTTCCCATCAGCGAGGGTACGCTTTCCGGCTACTGCGCTCTGACCGGGAAACTGGTGAACGTTCCCGACGTGTACGACATCCCCACCGATGCGCCCTATTCTTTCAACACGTCTTTCGATCGCATTTCCGGCTATAAGACGACTTCGACCCTTACCATTCCGCTCAAGACGCCGGACGGCCGCCTGCTCGGCGTCATACAAGTGATAAATGCCCGCGATTCGAACGGAATCACGTCCATGTTCGTGCGGAACGACGAGCTGCTTATCTCGCATTTCGCGGCGAACGCAACGGTGGCTCTTCAGCGGGCGTACATCACCCGCGCGATGATCCTGCGGATGATCAAGATGTCGGAGCTCCGCGATCCGAAGGAAACCGGCGCCCACGTCAATCGGGTCGCCGGCTACGCGGTCGAGATCTACAATAAGTGGGCCTACGCGCACGGGCTTTCCGAAACGGAACGCGAGAAAACGCGCGATACGCTCAAGATCGCGGCGATGCTGCACGATGTCGGCAAGGTCGCGATTTCCGACATCATTCTCAAGAAGCCGGCGAAGTTCACTCCCGAAGAGTACGAGATCATGAAGGCCCACACGATCTACGGAGCCCGGCTGTTCGACGATCCGCAGTCGCCGCTCGACAGCATCGCGGCGGACGTCGCGCTTACCCATCATGAGAATTGGGACGGCACCGGATACCCGGGCTGGGTCGACCCCATGACGGGAACTCCGGTGAAGGCCGCCGCGGACGGCAAGCCGCTCGGCCGGAAGACGGAGGAGATCCCTCTCGGCGGGAGGATCGTCGCCCTCGCCGACGTGTTCGACGCGTTGTCCTCCAAGCGGGTATACAAGAAAGCATGGGAAGAGCAGGACGTCTTCGATGAAATCCGCGCTCTTTCCGGCAAGAAGTTCGATCCCGAGCTCGTCGATATTTTCTTCGAGATCCTTCCGAGCATCAAGCAGATCCGCGAGCTCTATCCCGAGCAGGCGGAATAGCTCAGCTGCCCCGCGCGGAATTCTCGGCGCGGAGCAGCCTGTTCAGCTCCCGGTCGAAGCCGTCGGCGAAGGCTTTCACTTCCTTCGCCCCGTAGCTGTGTACGCGCTCGGGGCTCAGGCCGCTCATGTTGAGTTCCATCATGAAATTGCGGACGGACAGGCGTTCCCGTACGTTCTCGGCGGTGTAGACGATGCCGCGGTCGTTGATCACGGGAACGTGCGCTTCCACCAGACGCGCCGCGAGCGGTATGTCACGCGTGACCGCGAGATCCCCGTGCCGGGCTTCTTCGACGATTCGGTCATCCGCCGCGTCCGCTCCTGCGGGGCAGAGGATGAATTCGGCGAATTTCTTGTCCAGGCCGGGAACTTGAGTATTGGCGACGAAGACCGCCCGCGCTCCGGTCCGCTTCGCCGCCCTCACGACGATGTCTCGGACCTGGCGCGGGCACGAGTCCGCGTCGACCCACACGGTCATTGGGGCACGCTCGCGATGTAGGCCAGACCGACGCCTTCGAGCGCCGCTGAGTCGGCGCCGGCCGCGACGAAAAACGAGCCGCCCTTGCCGATCGTCGTATGCGAACCCCTATTCTGTTTGATCATGAAACTGCCGTCGATCACGACGACGATCGAGGGAACGCCATCCGGAAGCGCCGCATTCCTCGAGCCTCCGCGCGAGTCGAGCGCGTACAGGCGGAATTCTTCTGCGGGCGTACGGTATTCCGAAAGTCCGGGGTACCGGGAAGATGCCGGCAGAAGCACGGCGGGCCGGTAGGGTTCGAATCGTAGGACCTTAGCCAATTCGGCGGAATCGACATGCTTGGGGGTGAGACCGCCTCGTAGGACATTGTTCGAATTGGCCATCAGCTCGACGCCGAATCCGTCGAGATACGCGTGAAGAACGCCGGCGGGGAGAAACATCGCCTCACCGGGCTCGAGCCGCACATAGTTGAGAAAAATCGGCGCAATGATAGAAGAATCTTCCGCCGCGAACGACGACAGGCGGACGATCAGCTTCCAAAGCTCCGCATCGGCGTCGTCCGTCGAGAGCAACTGCGCTCGGCGGGCTACGATCCGAGCCGTCTCGGCTTTTTCGGTCGGTGAAGAATCCGTAGTCCATTCGATCAGCCGCTTGAATGCCGCGTTTGCGGGGCCTTCGCGCAGCATGGTTTTGAGATCGGACGGGCAGGGAAGTTCGAGGCGTCCGCAGAGGCGGCTGATTTCGTCGAGCTGCCTGAATCCGCAGAGGCCTTCGAACGGCGTGATCGCGCAGATGATTTCAGGCTTATGGTTCGCGTCTTTATAGTTTCGATTCGGATCGTTCAACGCGATTCCGAGCGCGTTCTCTCGTTCCCACCCGCTTTCTGCTTGGGCTTTCGTCGGATGGGCTTGGATGGAGAGCGGTTGCGCCGCGGCGAGAAGCTTGAAAAGAAAAGGAAGCTTCGACTCGAATCGGGAGGCGCACGCGGCCCCCAGCATCTCTGCCGGCGCTTCGCCTATAAGTCCATCGAGACCGGTTTCGGTCCCGTCGGACTCCACGCGGGAAGGCGCGTCTGGATGCGTTCCCATCCAGAGTTCGGCGAACGGCATAGCTGTAGGGTTCGGGATCGAAAGCAGCTTGGGTATGGCATCGGGAGATCCCCAGGCATAGTGCTGAACCGTATTTCGCAGCTCGTATATGAGACGCATGGGGTTAGTCTTTTATCGCCTCATTGAGGCGGGCGATAAGATTTGTCGCGATGCGCTCCGTTTCGGCTTTGTCGAAAAGATTCGTTTCGCTGCGGTTTTTTTCAATCTCGTCGCACAAGACGATGCCGGCCAGAATGGAAACTTTGATGGGATCGGAGAGGCCGGTGCCTCTCTGAGTGTCTTCGATCACACGCTTGTACCGATCCAGCAGTTTTTTAAGATATTCGGGATCTTTATCGGTCTTGATGGTGAACGAGGTACCCAGCAGGTCGATGCGGAGGCCTTCCTGCGGCATGCGGACCCGCCTTAAAAGATGTCGAGTTCGCCGTTCTTGTCTTCGGCTTCAACTTCTTCGGAATCGTCATTTGCCGTCGGCTCTTCTTCCGGTTCCGCGGCCGTTTCGACGGTTTCGCCTTCTTCCGGGGCGACGGAAGGTTCCTGCTCGATAGCGGATTGGGTCGCGGTCGAGCGGGCGTCGCTGATGCCTCGTTCCACCGCGTCTTCGAATTGGTTGAGGCGCTCCAAGGCGGAAACGATTCCCGCCTCGATGCGCCCCTGGTCTTCCTTGAACGCAAGGACGACGGACTCGAGCTCGTCGATGCGACGGCGATAGCCGTCGAGTTTTTCGCGCAGGGTCGCGTTTTCGGACGAAAGCGTCTCGATGTACGAGAGCGCCTTGCCTACCTTCGATTCCAGCAGCTTGACTTGCTCGAGCGTCACCATCGCTTACGCTCCGACGGCCGCTTTCGCCTTTTCGACGACGGCCTTGAACGCGGCCTGGTCTTCGACGGCGAGGTAGGCGAGCGCCTTCCGGTCGATCTCGATGCCGGCTTTCGCCAGACCGTTGATCAGGCGGGAGTAGGAGAGTCCCTCGGCGCGGCACGCGGCGTTGATCCTGATGATCCAGAGGCTGCGGAAGTCGCCCTTCCGGTCGCGGCGATCGCGGTACGCGTAGGAGAGGCCCTTCGCGACGGCGTCTTTGGCGACCTTGAAATTCGAATGTCGGCGTCCCCAATAGCCTTTGGCGAGCTTGAGGATCTTTTTACGGTGTTCCTTTCTCCGGGTACCGTCAACTGCTCTAGACATGAAAAACCGTCCTTACTTAACCGTAGGGTAAAAGTTTCTTTCGGATAACCGGCACGTTGTCGTCGGACAGGATACCGGCATGGCGCAGACCGCGCTTACGCTTGCTCGACTTCTTGGTAAGGATATGGCGAAGGTTCTGCTTCTTGTACTTGACCTTGCCGGTCCCGGTAAACGAAAAGCGCTTAGCGGCGCTTTTCTTCGTCTTCATCTTCGGCATGACGCCATCCTCTCGTTATTTCTTGACCTTCTGGCTGAGGACCATGGACATGAAGCGCCCTTCCATCGAGGGGGGCTTATCCATGACGTACTCGCCTTCGATCCTTTTTAAGACGTCCTTAAGGACATCCAGGCCGAGTTCGGTGTGGGCTAGTTCGCGGCCGCGGAAGCGTACCGTTACTTTAACCTTGTTGCCTTCAGCAAGGAATTCGCGAACGTGTTTCGACTTGAAATCCAGATCGTGGTCGTCGATCTTCGGCTGCATCCGGATCTCTTTAAGTTTCAGGAGCTTCTGCTTTTTCTTGGAGTCCCGAACTTTTTTCTCGTTCTCGAATTTGAACTTGCCGTAGTCAAGGATCTTGCATACCGGGGGAGCGGCCTGAGGAGCCACTTCCACGAGATCGAGACCCTGTTCCTTGGCCATCCGCAGCGCTTCGAGCGTGGGCACGATTCCCTGCTGCTCACCATCGTCGCTTATCAGACGCACTTCGCGCACACGGATCTGTTCATTGATCCGCAAATCCTTGTCCGCCAACTGACCTCCTCGTACGAAGCCGACGCAACGGGGCCAGCGTCGACGACTTATCAGCTACTATATCAAAATAGACCGATCTCTGTCCAGTACTTGCGCATCGCAGCCGGACATCGCCGCTTGCGATGCGGGTCCTGGGCGTGGTATTTTTCAGCCATGAGCCTTTTCTGTTTCCTGTTCGTGCCTGCGCTGTATTTTTGGCGCCGATCATGGCCTGCTTCCGTCGAGCAGCTCCGAGCCGATAGGGGCAGCATCGTCGGTTTTCTGCTGGGTGCCGCCGTCGCTTCCGTTCGCTTCCTTTCCGGCGAAAGCCTGGTCCTTAGAGGAACGGGCATTTCCGCTTTCGTGCCGATGCTGGACGGGCTCGTCTGGGACGGTATCCTGCCGCTCCTCTCGTATTTGATCGCGCGCCGCGCAAGCGGCGCAGGGCTCCGATTCGATGCCGAGGAGGCCGCCGATTGGATGCTCGCGTGGATCGCTCCCGTTTTCGCGTTTCGGGCCCTGTACTACGGAGCCTCGCCCGACGCGGTGCGTCTGGTCGCCATGCCGATTCTTTACTCGGCTCTCGCGCTTTCCTGGCCGTACTGGATAGGGCGGATGCTCGATTCCTACGGCTTGGAGATGGCCCTTTCCATATTGGCCTTCCTGGCGCTGCCTTTGCTGGTTCCCTGCACGGCTTGGCTTCTGTTCACCAATCGGACGCTTTTAGGAGCGCCCCTGCTGCTTTTGGCCGCTGCGTCCGCCGTCCCCGCCTATTTCGCCGCGCGGCGGCGCGCCGCCAGCTGAAACGCGGCATCCCGCGCTGAGGTTATGAAAAAGCCGGTCCCCGTACAACGGAAACCGGCTTTTTCTATTGAAAAGATTCGCTTGGAGTCGGATCAGGCGTGGCCGGCGGAGCCGAGCACGTTCTGGTTCTTGTGCATGTAGAGCTTCTTCAGCTCATCGCGGGCCGGACCGAGGTACTTGCGCGGATCGAATTCGTCCTTCTTCTCCGTAAGGACCTTGCGGATGAGCGCGGTCATCGCGAGCCGTCCGTCGGAGTCGATGTTGATCTTGCACACGGCGCTCTTGGCGGCCTTGCGCAGCTGCTCCTCGGGGATGCCGACGGAGTCCTTGAGAACGCCGCCGAACTGCTCGATCATCTTCACGTACTCCTGCGGAACGGAGGAAGAACCGTGCAGGACGATGGGGAAGCCGGGGATCCGCTTCTCGATCGCTTCGAGAATGTCGAAGCGGAGGGGCGGGGGAATGAGGATGCCGTTCGCGTCGCGGGTGCACTGCTCGGGCTTGAACTTGGTGCGGCCGTGGCTCGTGCCGATGGAGATGGCCAGGGAGTCGACGCCGGTCTTCTTCACGAAGTCCTCGACTTCCTCGGGCTGGGTATAGTTGCTGTGCTCGGCGACGACGTCGTCCTCGACGCCGGCGAGAACGCCGAGCTCGCCTTCTACGGAGACGTAGTCCTTGCGGGAGTGGGCGAACTCGCAGACCTTGCGGGTCAGCGCGACGTTCTCTTCATAAGGGAAATGCGAACCGTCGATCATGACGGAGGAGAATCCGGATTCGATGCAGTCCTTGCAGATTTCGAAGCTGTCGCCGTGGTCGAGGTGCAGGACCACCGGAATATCGTAGCCGAGCTCGTGCGCGTACTCGACCGCGCCCGCCGCCATGTGGCGAAGGAGCGTCTGGTTAGCGTACTTCCGGGCGCCCGCGGATACTTGGAGAATGACGGGCGATTTGGTCTCGACGCAGGCCTGGATGATCGACTGCATCTGCTCCATGTTGTTGAAGTTGTACGCCGGAATGGCATAGCCGCCCTCCACCGCCTTCTTGAACATCTCGATGGTGTTGACGAGGCCCAGTTCCTTATAGCTGGTCATAGGAAACTCCTTGGTTGACTGGTTTTATCCGATTCTATGCATCGGAGCGCCCTTGGTCAAGAACTCGCACCGGATGCGCACGATGCTTGACCGCGTGTCCGGGGCTTTGTATTCTTCCCGTGGAAATGAAATACGCGCGCGCGATCAGCCCCGCCATTATTCTCGCGGCATGTCTCTTGTCGCCTCTGCTTGCTTTTTTGTACCGCGCGCCGGTCGTCGTGGTGAGCGACGCCGCTTTCGAATCGCTGTACGGAGAGGGGAGGGCGGCGGCGGCCCGGGCGTTCTTGTCCTCCGCCGTTTGCCGCAGGGTCGTCCTCGTGCTCGTATCGGAGCAGGCCGCGCCGGAGTCCGCCGCGGATGCCGCAGCCGCAGCATCCGCGGGGCGCGGAGCCGCAGCCGTCGTGTTTCCCTCAAGGTACGAATCCGGCGCCGCTGTCTTCGCCTCCCGTAATCCGCTGATTCCTCTGGCAATCGTCGGCGATCCCCGGCGCTCGATCTCGGGCGCCGGGGCCGTCGTTCCGGACCGAGCCGCCGATCTGCGCCTCGCCGGCCGGATCGCCGCGATCGCCGCTGGGAGGGAAGGCTCCGTCTTGCCGGTGGAAGAGACCGGCGTTCCCGCCGCCCCGAACGGCCGCTATATCGCCTTCACGTGGCTCGATCCGGCTCTACTGCCGAAGGGGGCCGCCGCCGTCTTCGACGACTCGGTCTACGCCAGCCTTTACGCGGCGTATCGGGCCGCAAGGGCTCGGAAATCCGTATCGGCAGAATCGCGCGTCTTCATGCCTTTCGGGGGAAAAGAATTCTTGGACGAGTATCTGCTCATTCAAGGGGCGCTCGCCCCGCGCCGACACTGAAAGGAGCGTCGTATTTCCTTTTGATCGTTTGACAAAGGAAATGCTAGGAAATATAATCATACCGACCTCGAATCCGCGAAGATCGGCAAAAGGAGTATGGGATGAAACAAGGCGGTTTCAAAGCTGCTTGCCTCGCTCTCATGACATGCATCGCGGTCCTGTCCGTTTACGCGGATGAAAGGACCGTTAATCTCGAGTCCCGTGTGCTCGAGAGTTTCGATGGAGACTCAGCGTATGTTTGGAAGGCGACCGCAAGCAAGTTCGCTTCCAAGACTGACAACGAAACCTACCCGAAGATTCTGTACGTGCCTTCCTGGCCCGCCGCTCTCCACGGAACGAACCGCGAGGGAAAGGATCTCAAGAGTCTCGGCGTTTGGGGGCGTTTCGATCGCATGGGGTACAACTGGATCGACCTGTACCCGGTCGCGAAGGAAGGCGGAGACGATAAGACCGCCGTCGAGATTCCGCTTCCCGGACGCGCGAAGATGCTCGACCTCTGGGTGTGGGGATCGAATTTCAACTATTATATGGAGCTTTACCTGCGCGACGCCAAGGGCGTCGTCCATTTGCTCAATCTCGGCGATCTGAACTTCGTCGGCTGGAAGAACCTGCGGGTAAATGTTCCCGACAGCATCATGCAGGCTCGCCGCACGGCTCCTTCCCGTCAGGGCTTGGCGTTCGTGAAGTTCCGGATTTGGACTCGGCCCTCCGAGCATGTCGACGATTTCCAGATCTATCTCGATCAGCTGAAGGTGCTCACCGATACGTTCGAATCCTTGTTCGACGGCGATGAACTGGCCGATCCGAATCGCGTCGAGGAGTTGTGGAACTCCGCGTCAGGTAAATAAGGAAAGGAGAATTCCATGAAACGAGCGTCAATCGCCGTCATCTTCTCGTTTGTTGCCGTTTTCGCCTTTTCCCAGTCTTCGGAACTCGGAACTCCCGATCCGCAGCGCGTAGGCGTCGATTCCGCCCAGCAGAAGCTGAAGGAAGTTTCGGTCGATAAGTTCGAAGCCGCCGGCTTCTGGCTCTCGTCCATGTCCACCGACGAGGGCTACACGACAACCCGTCTTTTCGAGGGCGGTCCCGCGGGCAAGCAGCCCGTCGAGGAAGAGAAGGATCTGAACCTTCCCGACAAATACGTGCTCGGTACCCGCGTCGACTTCTTGCGCCGCGGAGCCACCGATTTTACGCTCTATCCCATCCGTCCCATTCCGATCGAAGGCATCTCGAAAACGATCTCGGTTTGGGTCGTCGGCCGCAACTACAACCATACGCTGAAGATCCTGGTGCAGGATTTCTTCAACAACAAGTTCGAGCTGTACATGGGCAAGCTCAACTTCCAGGGATGGAAGAAGCTGACCGTCGCGATTCCCCCGCAGAGCCCGGACGGAAAGAGCGGAATCATCCAGCGGAATTACCACTACAACACCCACATGGGCCTGAAGGTGGTCGGCTTCAAGATCGAATGCGATCCGATGGAAGCCTACGGCAGCTATTACGTCTACCTTGACGATCTGCGGGCCGTCACCGATCTTTTCGCCGAGGACAACCGCGATCCCGACGATATGGTCGACTATTGGAAATAAACGGGCATCCGCCCTCGAAGAAGGCCGCCGATCGGGCGGCCTTTTTTTATGCTCGCGCAAGCGAGGGAGCGGGGCGTATTCTCGCCGCGGGGAAAAAACGCGGCTCTATCGGGATCTCTATTCACGCCCGCTCGCGGTTTCCCTGTCTGCCGTTTTCCGGTAGAGCTTCGCGTTCCCCTTTTTTCCGCAATCTGTTGCGAGTCCGAGCCTCGAAAGGACGAAAAGCGCTTTGCGCGCGAGTTCGGCGCGCACCGAAAGCGCCGCGGCGAGATCCTTCGACGTGAACGGATCGGGCAACGCGTCGGGAAGGAATCGGCGGTAATCGGCGGGGCCTGAAAGCCTGATCGTTTCGCGGACGGCGTCCAGCTTGCGGTCGACGATGCTGACTCCCTTCCTCCTCCACGATCCGGCGCCGTCGTCCGTCCTCAGTTCCGTTTCGTCGACCATCGCCAATTCGATTTCAAGGCCCGGCAAGGCCGGCAGGTACGGCGCCCGCACCAAGTGCGCGAAAATATCCGCCGGCTTCCCTTTCCGCGGGCTTTTTCGGGTGCGGATCAGCTCTCCTTCGATGCTCCTCAGTTCGATGGTGCGGGAGACGGAAATGGGGTGGACGAGGACGACCCGCGCGTTTTTTGTCAGATCGGAGAGCTTTCGCTTTATCGCGCCGAAATTCCCTGTTTGGACCTCGACGATGACGCCGTACTGGTCGACGGCGTCGCAGACGTACGGTCCGATTTCGGCTTCCGTTCTGCCGCCGCTTCCCGCGTATCTTTGCTTCAAGGCCGCGTGGAGGGACTTCTCCTTCCGGGTGCCGATGCCTTCAGCGGCGGGCATAGGCGCTCAGCTCGGCTGCGCTCACGAGGCTGAGGTAGTGGTAGGTTTCGCTGCCGCCCCGTCCCTCCTTGGTGGATACCCTGTCCACGCGGAAAGCGATGATGTGCGGATCGCTCAGGGGCAGCCGGAGCGGGCTGCCGTTCAAGTCCACCAGGGCATTGATCCTGAGCCTGCCGGAGATTTCCTGTACGTCGCCTTCGGGAAACACGATGAAGAAGTCGTCGATGCGCATGCCGCCACCATAGCGCGGGAAAAGGCTCGGATCAATAGCGTTTATTGTCGTCCTAAACGATTGTGTAGTTGTTTCCGGAACCGGCAGCGCGAAAAAAAACATTCTTTCCTTTATCGGGATTGACGTGAGAATTTTACGTGTCAATAATGTCAGTTAGTGGGATAAAGTGGGAAAAAATAGGAAAAAGTGGAATGGAGTTGTTAACAGGTGAGTTCAGAAACACTTTGGACGATAAAGGGCGGGTTAGTCTTCCCGCGCGCCTTCGCTCGGAATTGCCGGGTAACGTCCTGATCCTCACCCAGGGTATCGACCGCTGCTTGTGGCTGTTTCCGCCCGAACAGTGGAAGATCCTCTCCAGGAAACTCATGGAAACCACTTCTCCTTTTCAGGCTCGGGCCCGTTTGGTTCAGCGGCGGATCATCGCCCCTGCCCAGGAGGCCGAGATCGATAAGGCAGGCAGGATAGCCGTGCCGCAGAGTCTGCGCGAGTTCGCGGGCCTCACGAAGGATTGCGTGGTGCTCGGGATCGATAAATACGTCGAAATTTGGGACGCGGAACAGTACCGCGCCTATTGGGAGGAAAACGAAGCCGAATTCCGGGCCGCCGCCGAAGAGCTCGGATCCGTGCTTCTATAGGAAATCCGTATGCAGGATATCGTCCATACGCCGGTGCTGCTCGAAGAGACGCTCTCCTATTTGGCTCCCCGTTCGGAGGGGGAGCTCATGGTGGACGGCACTCTCGGCGAAGGCGGACACAGCTACGCGTTCCTCTCCCGTTTCCCGTCGCTGCGCATCGTCGGAGTCGACGCGGATCCCGACATACAGAAAATCGCGCGGGAGCGCTTGGCGCCGTTCGGCGACCGCATCCACTTCTACAACGGCTGGTCCCACGATTTCTTCGCCGATCTGGACGCGGACATCAAGCGTCCGGATACGATTCTGCTCGATTTGGGCGTAAGCGTGTTCCATTACGAGAAAAGCGGCCGAGGCTTCAGCTTCCGCAAGGACGAAGCTCTGGATATGCGGATCGATCCCGAGTCGGGTAACAGCGCGGCCGACCTGATTTCCTCCTTAAGCGAAAAGGACCTGGCCGATCTCATCTACGCCAACGCCGAAGAGCGTTTTTCGCGGCGCATCGCCCGGGCGATCGTCGAAGCGCGCGGCCGCGGGCGCATCGGCACGACGGCGGCTTTGGCCGCGATCGTGGAATCGGCCGTTCCCGCCCAATACCGCCGCGGCCCCATCCATGCGGCGACGCGGACTTTCCAGGCCCTCAGGATCGCGGTCAACGGGGAGCTGTCCCGTCTTCAGGAGCTGCTCGAGGCCGCTTTCAGGGCTCTCGAGCCCGGCGGACGGATGGGCGTGATCACTTTCCACTCGCTGGAAGACCGGATCGTCAAAAATTTCTTCCGTGAAAAAAACAAGGACTGCACCTGTCCGAGCGAAGCGCCGATATGTACATGTGGAGGCCGACGCTCGCTCAACATTCTGACGCGCAAGGCGGTAGCCCCGAGCGAGGCGGAGATCCGCGCGAATCCGCCGTCTCGGAGCGCGAAGCTGCGCGTCGCCGAAAAGGTGCTGGACGAGGACGGACCGAGATGAAAAATCGCTTGTTCCTATATGCATTCGCGTTCTCGATACCGCTCCTGCTCGGCCTTCAGACCTGGCAGTCGACGCGCTACGCGCGGGTCGAAGCCGAGCTGCGCACGTTGGAGAAAACGCAGGCCGAATGGATAGAAAGCAATAAGCGCCTGATAGCGGGCATCGCCGTCCTCGGCTCATCCTCCCGCATCGAGGATATCGCCGTGAGGGACTTGGGCATGCGCAGAATCAAGCCCGAATCGGTCCTGCAGGTGCGCATAGCGCGCTCGGGAGGGGGCATCGATGGGTGAAGCCGTTCTGATGACCGTCCTGGACCTGGCGGCCGCTACCGGCGGCGACGTTTTCGTTCCGGCTTCGGGCGCTCTCGATGCCGCATTCTCCACGGTTCAGATCGACAGCCGTAAGGTCGCTCCCGGCTCCCTATTCGTCGCGCTGATCGGCACCGAGCGAGATGGTCATGATTTTCTGGCTTCCGCTTTCGCCTCCGGCGCTTCGGCGGCTCTGGTCTGCGGATCGAGGTCCGAGAGCGCGAAGGCCGCCGCCGAGAAGGCGGGCGTCCCGATCGTGATCGTGCCGGAAACCTTGAAGGGGCTGCAGCACGCCGCCGCCGCGTACCTGGACAAATTTCCGCGACTATTGAAGGTCGGCATCACCGGGTCGGCCGGCAAGACGACGACGAAGGAACTCGCCGCCGCCATGATCGGCAAATCGTTCAGGACCGTCATGAATGTCGGAAATCTCAATTCCGAGACGGGACTGCCGCTTTCGGCGTTCACCGTGCGGGCCGAGCATGAGGTGGGCGTTTTCGAGATGGGTATGAACCGTCGGGGAGAGATCGCGGAATTGGCCGCCGTCCTTCGTCCTCGCGTCGCGCTCATTACGAATGTCGGGACTGCCCATATCGGAATTCTCGGCACGCGGGACGCGATAGCTGAGGAGAAAAAAGAATTATTTTCGCGGTTCTCGGGCGATGAGCTCGGTTTCGTCCCCGAGGACGATGCGTACGCCGCTTTTCTCGCCGAAGGGGCCCTTGGGACGATCCGGCGCTATGGCCCGTCGTCGCTGCCCGCCTTCGGCGGAGCCCGCCCGCTCGGGCTGGATGGAACGGAAATCGTGTGGGACGGGATCCCCGCGGTGCTCCCCCTGCCGGGCGCGCACAACCTGAAGAACGCGCTGGCCGCCGCCGCGATAGCCGAAGCCGTCGGCGCCTCGGCGGCCGACATCCGCGCCGCGATATCGGAGGCGAAGCCCTTGTTCGGGCGCGCCGAGGTGTTCCGCGGGCCGATAACGGTCGTCCGCGACTGCTACAACGCCAACCCCGAGGCCATGGAGGCCGCGATCGATTTCTGCGACTCGGTCGAATGGAAGGGGCGGCGCCTCTACGTCATCGGCGCCATGAGGGAGCTCGGCGTTCTTTCGGCCGAAGGCCACCGCGAACTCGGGAAGCGGCTCGCCCGTTCCCGCGCTGACACCGTATTCCTGTTCGGCCCGGAAACGGCCGACGCGGAGGCGGCCATCGGCGCGAGCAAGCGAACGCTGCGCTTCGACAATATCGACGAGCTGTCCGCCGCGCTCGGCGCCGAGGCCGCCGAGGGCGATTTCGTGCTGCTCAAGGGATCGCGGGGGACCGCGTTGGAACGTCTGACCGATATCTTGGCGAAAGGAGCCTGACCCGTGTTCTTGGAATGGTTGTATCCCTTGGTTCAGTATTTCACGCCGTTCAACGTGTTCAGGTATCTCACCTTCCGCAGCGCGTACGCGGCCCTGACGGCTCTGCTGATCGCCTACCTGTTCGGGCCTTTCATCATCGAGAAGCTGCGCCTGCTCAAGGTCGGGCAGTCCATCCGAGACGATGGTCCCCAGACGCACCTGAAGAAGGGCGGCACGCCGACGATGGGCGGCGTACTGGTGATTCTCGGCGTCACCGCCGCGGTCATGCTTTGGCAGGATCTGCACAATTTCCACGTATGGCTGGCGACCGGCGCGTTCGTCGGATTCGGCGCGGTCGGCTTCATCGACGATTTCCTCAAGGTGAAGCTGCGCAATTCCGACGGCCTGCCCGCCTGGGCCAAGCTGGTCGGCCAATTCGCGGTAGCCGCTGCGGTGGTCCTGACGCTGTACTTCGCCGGCGACGAGCGGACGACGTACCTGTACCTGCCGTTCTTCAAGAATCCGGTCGTGGATCTGGGCGTCCTCTGGATACCTTTCGCCATGCTGCTCCTGGTGTGGGAATCGAACGCGGTCAACCTCACCGACGGGCTGGACGGGCTGGCGACGGGGCTGACGATCATGGTATTCCTGACCCTTTCCGCGCTGACCTACCTGTCCGGCCGCGCCGATTTCTCGGCGTACCTCGGCATCCCGTACATCCGCGGCGCAGGCGAGCTGACCGTATTCTGCCTGGCGATGGTCGGCGCCTGCGTAGGCTTCCTTTGGTTCAACGCGCATCCGGCGGAAGTATTCATGGGCGATGTGGGCAGCCTCGCCTTCGGCGGCGCCATGGCGACCGTATCACTGGCCATCAAGAAGGAAGTCCTCGTCCTCATCGTCGGGGGCGTCTTCGTGCTCGAGGCGCTTTCGGTGATGATCCAGGTCGCCTCGTTCAAGCTGCGCAAGAAGCGCGTATTCCGGATGGCGCCGCTGCACCATCATTTTGAATTGTCCGGCTGGGCGGAGACGAAGGTCGTCATCCGTTTTTGGATCCTTGGGGGCCTTTTCGCCATCATCGCCTTGTCCACCTTGAAAATACAATGAGCGCATACCGGTTCGACGTCGAAAAGATGAAGTCCTCGCGTCCTGCCGACTCCATCCTGGTGTCGGCGGTCATCCTGCTCGCCGGCGTGGGGCTGGTCGTCCTGTATTCCGCTTCCTCCTCCTTCTCCGAACGCTTTTTCGGTGATGCGGCTTTTTTCCTGCGCAAGCAGGCGATCTTCGGCGTATTCGGGCTCGCGCTGATGCTGCTGGCCTCGACCGTCGATATAGAGACGATCAGGCGCTGGGTCAAACCGATCACCATGGGAACCCTGCTCCTGTGCGTGCTGACCTTCGTTCCGGGCATCGGAATAGCCAAGAACGGCGCGGCGCGCTGGATACGGTTCGGCTCTTTCTCCTACCAGCCGTCGGAACTGGCCAAATTGGCGATCCCATTCTACCTGGCGCATTTCTTCGCGAAGAAGGAAGACCGGCTCGACGAGGTCGCCTCCGGCGTTCTCCCTCCCGCCATCATCACGGGAGTCTTCTGTCTGCTCATCTACCTGCAGAACGATTTTTCGACGGCCGCGTTCATCGCCTTCAACGCGCTGGCGATCTTCTTTCTGGCGGGGATCAAGCTGCGGCACTTCGCCGTCACCGCCCTGGTGGCGGCTCCCATCGCGTTCCTGATGATCTTCTCCAAGGAGTATCGCGTCGCCCGGCTGATGGCGTTCATCGAGCCGGAGAAGGATCCGCTCGGCGCCGGCTATCAGGTGCATGCGTCGGTGATGACGCTCGTTTCGGGCGGATTCTGGGGAAAGGGACTCGGAAGCGGCACTCGCAAGATCGCGAGCGTGCCGGAAGTCCATTCGGACTTCATCTTCGCGGCGTTCGGCGAGGAATTCGGTTTCATCGGCGTACTGCTGCTGTTCGCGCTGTTCGCGCTGTTCGCGTACCGCGGCCTCAGATCCGGTTTTCGTTCCGACGATGCGTTCAAGCGCTTGCTGGCGTACGGGCTGACGACGATGATCGCCAGTCAGGCTCTGCTCAATTTCGCCGTCGTCGTCGGCGCGGTGCCCGCGACGGGCGTGCCGCTGCCCTTCTTTTCGGCCGGCGGTTCGTCGCTGGCGACGACGCTCGTGATGGCGGGGCTCCTGATCAACGTGTCCCGCAGCTCCGCCGATATCCGGGAGGACGCCGATGTCAGATAGCGGCCTTTTTCTTGACGACGCCGCCCCGGCGGAGAAAGCCGATTCCCGCGGCCGCTTCGAGCGGGTCCTCAAATGGTGCGTCTTCGCGCTCGCCTCCGTGCTCGTCGTCGAAGCCGTCTGGTTCGCCGTCGTAGTGCCCTGCCTCCCCCTGCGGGACGTGGAGCTTTCCGGCGCGGACGGCGTCGCGAGGGCCTCGCTGCTCGCGGCCGCCGGCATCGACGCGAAGACCGCCTTCTTCACCCTCGATCCGCTGGCCGCGGCGCGCGGCATCGAAGCCCTGCCCGAAGTGGAAGCCGCCTCGGTCGCCCGCCGCTTTCCCGACGGGGCGCGGATTTCCGTGACGATGCGCACGCAGGTCGCCGTCGCATTGGCTGCCGACGCGGACGGCCGTAGCATTCCGGTTTCCATTGACCGGAACGGCGTCGTCTTCAAGATCGGCGCCGCCGCGAACGCCGGTCCGATCATATCGGGTCTGCGCTTCGAGAATCCGCAGCCGGGCGTGCGCCTGCCCGTGTTCCTCAGGTCGCTCGCGGCGGACATCGCCCGCCTCAGGGCGACCAATCCGGCTCTTCTCGACGCCCTTTCGGAAATACGCGTCGTGAAGAAGGCCTACGACGCGTACGAGCTCGTGCTGTATCCGACGTTCCGGCCGGTGCGCGTTCGGATCGGTTCGCAGTTGAACGAAGATGTCTTACGGTATATGATGCTGCTTCTCGACGTGCTTTCCTCTAAAGGAATAGATACCGACGAGTTGGATTTTCGAACGGGTACGGCGTCGTACCGGATGAAGGAGGGCTGATCTGGCTAGCGACGGGTTGGTCGTCGGCCTCGATATCGGCACGACGAAGGTATGCGCCGTCATAGGCGAGCGCAATGAGAACGGCGTCCTCGAGATAACCGGGATAGGCACCAGCCCGTCCACGGGGCTCCGCAAGGGCGTCGTCGTCAATATCGAGTCCACTCTGCGTTCCGTTTCCGCCGCGGTGGAAGCTGCGGAGATGATGAGCGGAAGGGAAGTTCACGCGTGCTGGACCGGCATCGGCGGCGCGCATATAGACGGGCTCAATTCCCGCGGCGTGGTCGCCGTGACGGGGAAGGGCCGGGAAACGAGGGAAATCGCCCAAGCCGACGTGGATCGGGTGATCGAGGCCGCGCGCGCGGTCGTGATCCCCATGGATCGGCAGGTGCTGCACGTCATACCTCAGTCCTACATCGTCGACGACCAGAAGGGCATACGCAACCCCCTGGACATGATCGGCGTGCGGCTCGAGGCCGAGGTGCACATCATCACCGGCTCGGTCACGAGCGCGCAGAATCTGGTGAAGTGCGTCAACCGCGCCGGATTCCGCGTCGAGGACCTCCTGCTGCAGTCGCTCGCGGCGGCGCGATCGACCCTGACTCAGGAAGAGAAGGAAGTCGGCGTTGCCCTGGTGGATCTGGGCGGCGGCACGACCGACATCCTGGTGTTCCAGGAAGGATCGCCGTACTTCACGACGACCATTCCCGTCGGCGGTTCCCAGGTCACCAGCGACATCTCGATCCTCAACGGCCTTTCGTTCGAGACCGCCGAGCGCATCAAGCTCGAGGCCGGCTGCTGCTGGGCCCCGATGGTGGAGCCGGGCGAGGAGATTCTCGTGCCGGGCGTCGGCGGACGCGCTCCTCTGGCGATTCCGCGGACGCAGGTCTGCTCGATCATCCAGCCGCGCATGGAGGAGCTTTTCCGCATGACGCTCGATCGGATCGAGAAGCTGGCGCTTTCCCGCCCGCTCGGCGGCGGCGTCGTCCTGACCGGCGGCGGTTCGCAGCTTGCGGGCGTCGCGGAGCTGGCTTCCCTGGTTCTGGACATGCCGGTGCGCGTCGGCGTTCCCATGTCGGTCGGCGGGCTGGTCGAGGAATACCGCAGCCCCGCCTATTCGACCGCCGTCGGTCTCGTGCTCGAGGGCGCGGACCGCCAGACGGATCGGGGCGGCGCGGAGCCGCGGCCGAGGGAGAAAGGGAAGGCTCAGGGCGGCCAGTCGCCCCTGTTCGGGAAATTGACCGAATGGCTGAAAAAGGAATTTTTTTAGGTTAGGCGCGGCCGCGGTAGATGCGCGGCCGGCCGCAAGGTGTTGCCTGGGGGGGGAACATGAATATCGAAGTGCTCGACGAAAGAACAGCGAGCCCGACGGTCATCAAGGTGATCGGCGCGGGCGGCGGCGGATCCAACGCGGTCAACCGGATGATCGCGAGCGGATTGCAGAACGTGCAATTCATCGTGGCGAATACCGACTTGCAGGCGCTTGCCCTATCGAACGCGCCGGTCAAGCTGCCGCTCGGCTCGAAATTGACCGGCGGACTCGGCGCGGGCGGCAAGCCCGACGTCGGCGAGAAGGCCGCGCTCGAAGACAAGGAAATGCTCATGAACGTGCTCAAGGGCGCGGACATGGTCTTCGTCACCGCCGGCATGGGCGGCGGCACCGGCACGGGCTCCGCGCCCGTCATCGCGCAAGCCGCCCGCGAGATCGGCGCGCTCACCGTCGGCGTCGTGACCAAACCCTTCGAGTTCGAAGGCCGCTACAAGATGCGGCTTGCCGAGGAAGGCATCGCGAAGCTGCGCGAATCGGTCGATACGCTCATCGTCATTCCCAACCAGCATCTCCTGAAGATCGTCGAGCGCAAGACGCCGATCAAGGAAGCGTTCCTCATCGCCGACGATGTGCTCAGGCAGGGCGTGCAGGGCATTTCCGACCTGATCACCGTGCCCGGCATCATCAACATCGACTTCGCCGACGTGAAGACCACGATGCAGGGGCAGGGCGACGCGCTCATGGGCATCGGCATCGGCACGGGGGACAACCGCGCCGTCGACGCCGCCACCAACGCCATCAACAATCCTCTGCTCGAGGACTGCCGGATCGAGGGAGCCAAGCGCATCCTCGTGAACGTTTCCGGCGGCGAGGATCTTTCCCTGACCGAGTTCCAAGAAGTCGTGAGCATCATTACGGCCAATTCAGACCCGAACGCGCTCATCATCGCGGGCAACGCCCAGGATCCCGAGCTGCGCGACCGCGTGCAGGTCACGGTCATCGCGACCGGATTCCAGTCGGAGACTTCCTCCGTCGCTGCGCCGGCCAAGGTCGAGGAAACGGTCAGGCGGGACGAGAACGACTTCATCCGCTACGACGAATGGAAGACCATGACCGAGAAGCCCAAGCAGGCGCCGGCCGAGTTCCTCTCCTATAGGAATTTCAGGGAGGATGATCTCGACGTCCCGACCGTGATCCGGGACCGGAAGTTCGCCGCAGAGAAGAAGGAAGCGTAGGCGGCATGGACGACGGCCGGCGCCTCCTGGAGGGCTACCGATCGCGTCTGGTCGCCGTGGAGCGACGCTCCCCCCTGACCGTCGAAACGTACGTAGCCGAGATCCGCCGGTGCCTCGAGCGCTTGGCGGAGATCGGGGCGGACGCCGCGACGATCGACGCGCTCGGATTGACCGATTACCTCCTCTCGCGCCGCGCCGACGGCCTGGACGACCGCTCGGTCGCCAAAGCCGTTTCCGCCCTGCGGTCTTTTTTCCGTCATTTGATGGACGAAGGACTCCGCGTCGATAATCCGGCGGCTCTCCTGGAGCGGCCGCGCGCGGGGCGCCGCCTGCCGGACGTGCTTCCCCGGGAGGCGGTCGAAGCGGTCCTCGCAGCCGTCGACGCCGGAACTCCGCGGGGGCTGCGGGACCGGGCGCTCTTCGAATTGATCTATTCTTCCGGCCTGCGCATTTCCGAGGCGGTCGGCCTCGACCTGGCCGACCTTTCCTTCGGGGAAGGACTCGCGCGAGTGCGCGGCAAAGGGAACAAGGAACGCCTGGTTCCCTTCGGGACGCGCGCCGCGACCCTCCTTCGGGAGTATCTGGACGTCGCCCGCCCCGCGCTAGCCAAGGCAAAGCGGAGTTCCGCGGTCTTCCTCAACCGGAGCGGAGGCCGGCTCGGCCGCAAGGGGATCTGGAAGAACTACGCCGCCGCCGCCGCCCTCGCCGGCACCGGATCGAAGCTGCACACCCTCAGGCACAGCTTCGCTACCGAGCTCTTGAACGGCGGCGCGGATCTCCGTTCCGTGCAGGAACTGCTCGGGCACGCCGATCTCAATACGACCCAGATCTACACGCACGTGGACGCTTCCTCGCTGCGCGCCGCCCATGCGCGCTACCTGCCTCGGCTGACGGAGCGGGAAAGATGAAGGCGAACGCAAGCGGAGCGCGGAAGAGCTTCATACCCTCCGGAGGGAGGAACCCGATGAAGGCGCCCAAACGTACGTGGATTCTTTTCGCCGTGCTCGCGCTCGCCGCCCTGCTGGGCGTCGGCGCGTTCACCTTCCTGCGGCCGTCGGCTCTGGCCCGCCGAATCGCCGAATATTCTCCCGGCGGATCTCCGCCCGAAACCATGGAAGGCCTGCGCTCGGCCATCGCCGCCTACGAGGCCAAGGTTCAGACGACCTCCGACGCCGCGGCCCAGGCGGGCATTTACTGGAAGATTCTCGCGGTCCGCTACATCGACCGTTCGATGTACGGGGAAGCCCTCGAGGCGCTCAAGAGCGCGGTCGAGTATTTCCCCGAGGACGCGACGCTCCACTATCTGACCGGCCTTTCGGCGGCCGTCCTCGGCAAGTCGTCGCACGACTACGCGGCGACCGGACGCAACCGCGAACGGGAGCGCCTGTTCGCGCTCGCCGAGGAAGCGCACAAGCGCGCGATCGAACTCGATCCCCGCTACGCCCGGCCGCTCTATGCGCTCGGGGTGCTGTACGTGTTCGAGCTCAATCGTCCCGCCGACGCGATTCCCTACCTGGAGCGCTACCTGACGCTCCGCTCGAAGGACGCGGACGGCATGTTCGTCCTGGCCCGGGCGTACTACATGGTCGGCCGGAACGACGACGCCGTGAAGCTCTACGACCGGATCATCTCGGTCACCCAGGACGAAAAGAAGAAGGCGGAAGCCGACGCCAACAAGAAAACGGTATTGGAAGCGGACTATGGCGCGCGGTGATCTCGATCTGGCCATAGCGCGGATGACCTTCCTCAAAGCGTCCGAGCGCGTTTTTCTCTCCCGGTCTCTTGACCGCGCTGAGGATTTGTCCTTACTTTCGGTTTCGGACCTCGAACGCATGCTGCGGCGGCCCCTCGGTCCGCGCGCCGCTTCGCCCGCTTCCTTCCTTGCCGCTGCGGCCGGAGACCGCGAGGCCTGCGCGCGGCGCGGTATCTCGCACGTCGCCTACGGCGAGGCGGCGTATCCGCCGCTGCTGCGGGAGATCGCCGATCCTCCGACGGTGCTGTTCTACCGGGGCGTCTTGAGCGATCCGGAGAAGCCGCTGGCGGCCGTCGTGGGCACCAGGCTCCCGAGCGCCGAAGGCGCGCGCGCGGCCTACGAGTTCGGAAGGGATTTCGGCCGCTCGGGCATCGCCGTCGTCTCCGGGCTCGCGCGCGGCGTCGACGCCATGGCCCACCGGGGGAACGCCGACGCGGGCGCTCCTACCGTCGCGGTGCTCGGGAACGGGCTCGATTCGGTGTATCCGGCATCGAACCGGGAGCTCGCGAGGCGGATAATCGAAGGCGGCGGCGCTCTGCTCAGCGAGTATCTGCCGGGAACCGCCGCCCTCAAGCACCACTTTCCCGCGCGGAACCGGATCATCGCCGGCCTGTGCCGCGGCATGGTCGTGGTGGAGGCCCCAGCGAAGTCGGGCGCGCTGATCAGCGCCGATTTTGCGCTGGATCAGGGACGCGACCTGTGGGTCGCCTCCGCGTGCCTTTCTTCCGGTGCGGACGCCGGCTGCCGCGCTCTGGTCTCCGACGGCGCGCGCATCGCGCGGAGCGCCTTCGAGGCGGTTTCCGAGTGGGGCCTGCCGGTGCCGGAGACGGATCGGCGCGCCGGCGGGCGGCCGGCTCCGCTTTCGGCGAGATCGTTCGCCCTCCGCGCGGCGAAGGCTTTGGATTTGGAGTTTCATTTCGGCTCGGATTCGCCCCAGGCGGATCCGGCGACCTTAGGAGTACGCTGATGGCGGCCACGAAGCCCGCAAAGAAGACGACGGTAAAAAAGAAGACCTTGGTGATCGTCGAGTCGCCGGCCAAGGCGAAGACGATCGAGAAGTACCTCGGCGCGAAGTACATAGTGAAGGCGTCCATGGGGCACTTGATCGATCTGCCGAAATCGCGCATCGCGATAGACGCGGAGCACGGTTTCGAGCCGGAGTACATCACGGTGCGCGGCCGCGCGAAGCTGCTCAAGGAACTGCAGGGAGACGCCAAAAAGGCCGAAGCCATCCTGCTGGCGAGCGATAACGACCGCGAGGGAGAGGCGATCGCCTTCCACCTGGGCAACGCGCTGCACGCGAAGGCCCCCGACGTTCCGATCAAGCGCATCGTGTTCAACGAGATCACTCCCGCCGCCATAAAGGACGCGGTCTCCCATCCCGGAGAGATCGACGATTCGAAGGTGAACGCCCAGAAGGCCCGCCGCGTGCTCGACCGGCTGGTGGGCTACAACCTGTCGCCCCTGCTCTGGAAGAAGGTGAAGAACGGGCTTTCCGCCGGGCGGGTCCAGTCCGTGGCGCTCCGGCTCGTGGTCGACCGGGAAAAGGAAGTCGAATCCTTCATTCCCGAGGAATACTGGACGCTCGACGCGGACTTCAAGAAGGGCCGCTCGGCCTTCACCGCCCAGCTGGTCTCCAACCGCGGCGAGAAGCCCGAGCTGAAGAACGAGCAGGCGGTCCAGAAGATCATCGACGAGATCGGCAAGGCCGACTGCGTGGTTTCCGACGTCCGCGAGACCGAGAAGAGCGTGCGGCCGAAGGCGCCGTTCACCACCTCCAAGCTGCAGCAGGCGGCGGCCAACCGGCTGGGCTTCACCAGCAAGAAGACGATGCAGATCGCCCAGCAGCTCTACGAAGGCGTCAACATCGGCTCGACCCGCGTGGGCCTCATCACCTACATGCGTACCGACTCGGTGCGCATCTCGCCGGTGGCGCTCGAGGAAGTCCGCGCGTGGCTGACCGAGCATTACCCCGCGGAGCTGCCCGAGGCGGCGGTCGAATACGCCGTCGAGAAGAAGGCCCAGGACGCGCACGAGGCCATCCGGCCGACCTACGTTTCCTACACGCCCGACTCGGTGAAGGACCACCTCACCCGCGACCAGCTGCGCCTGTATTCGATCATCTGGGAGCGCTTCGTCTCGAGCCAGATGATTCCGGCGCGCAGCCGCACGACGAGCCTGGACATCGCCGCCGGCGAAGCGGTGTTCCGGATTTCGGGCTCCAAGCTCATCGAGAAAGGCTTCTACAAGGTCATCAAGACGCTCTCGTCCAAGGAAGAGAAGGAATCGCCGCTTCCCGAGCTCAAGAAGGGCGAGAAGCTCGAACTCCTCAAGTTCCATCCGGAGCAGCACTTCACGCAGGGGCCGTCCCGATACACCGACGCTTCCATCGTCAAGACGCTCGAGGAGCAGGGCATCGGCCGGCCGTCCACCTACGCGCCGATCATCTCGGTGCTGCTCGAGCGCTACTACATCACCCGATCGAACAAGCAGCTGGTGCCGACGCTCCTGGGCCGGATGATCTGCGACATGCTGGTGGAGTACTTTCCGAATGTGGTCGACGTCGGCTTCACCGCGGGCCTGGAGACGCGGCTGGACGAGGTCGAGGAGAACCGCATCCAGTGGTCGCTCATGATCGGCGGCTTCTACGGCCCGTTCAAGGAGCGGCTCGACGAGGTGTCCAAGTCCCTCGAATCGTTCAAGGGATCGATGGACGAGGTGACCGAGCATAAGTGCGAGGTCTGCGGCCGGCCGATGCTCAAGAAGCTCGGGCGCTTCGGCTATTTCCTTGCCTGTTCAGGATTCCCGGAGTGCCGCAGCACCCGCAGCATCCCGCTGGCCAAGTGCCCGATGCCCGGCTGCGACGGCGAGATCGTTTCCCGGCGGACGAAGGGCCGCGGCAAGGAATTCTTCGGCTGCACCCGGTACCCCGAGTGCGACTTCATCAGCCACTACAAGCCCCTCCCGATGAACTGCCCCAAGTGCGGGCGCTTCCTCGTGGAGAAGTACGACAAGAAGCACGGCTCGCACAAGGCGTGCATCAATCCGGACTGCGATTATCTGCACAGCCCGGACGAGGAAGGGGAGCATGAAGGGGAAGATTGAGGAATTCCTCGAGTACCTCGAAGGCGTCCGCGGCCTCTCGCCGCGTTCGGTCGAGGCGTACTCGCGGGATCTGGCGGAATACGCGTCCTCGTGCCGGGAAAGCGGCGCGGAGCCCGAAACGGCGACCGTTTCGGACGTCCGCCGCTTCACCGCGCGCCTTTCCCTGAACGGCGCCGCCGCGACGAGCGCGAACCGCGCTTTGTCCGCCGTGCGCGGCTTCCACCGCTATCTGGTCCGCTATGAGATCCGCAAGGACGATCCGAGCGCCTCGATCCGCAATCTCAAGACGGGGAGGACCCTGCCGTCCTTCCTCTGGGAAGAGGAGATGGCCTCTTTCGCGGCCCTGCCGGAAAAGGCGGGAATTCTCTGGCCGCTCCGCGATACGGCTCTAGTCCTGTCGGTCTATTCGGCGGGGCTCCGCGTATCCGAAGCGGCCTCGCTCACGCTTTCGGGTCTGGAGCGCGACTATTCGAGCGCGCGCATCGTCGGCAAGGGCGACAAGGAGAGGCGCGTGTTCTTCTCCTCCGAGGCCCGAGACGCGATCGCCGCCTATCTTCCCGCGCGCGCCGAGCGGGTCAAGGCCGTGAAGCCGACCGGAGCCCTGTTCGTCAGCCGCCGCGGCGCTCCGCTCAGCATCCGGGGCGTCCGCTGGATCATCGAGCGCTACGCCGAGCGCTCGGGCCTGGACAAGCCGATCTATCCGCATTCGCTCAGGCACAGCTTCGCGACGCATCTGGTGAACTCGGGCTGCGACATCCGCGTGGTGCAGGAACTGCTCGGCCACGCGAGCCTTTCGACGACGCAGCGCTATACGCACGTCAATATGGAACGACTGAAGCGGGTGTACGCGAAAGCCCACCCGCATGGAGAATAGCATGAGGATACGAAGCACCACGGTGATCGCCGTGAGGAAGGACGGGAAAGTCGCCATGGCCGGAGACGGCCAGGTGACCGCGGGAAACACCGTGATGAAGAACAACGCGCGCAAGGTCAGGCGAATGCTCGACGGCCGGGTCCTCTCCGGCTTCGCCGGCGCGACCGCGGACGCGTTCACGCTCTTCGAGCGCTTCGAGGCCAAGCTCAAGGAGTACTCGGGCGACCTGACCCGGAGCGCCGTCGAGCTGGCCAAGGACTGGCGCACCGACCGCGCGCTGCGCCGGCTCGAGGCGATGCTCCTAGTGGCCGACAAGGAAAAAATTCTGCTGATTTCCGGCACCGGCGACGTGATCGAACCGGCCGACGACTGTCTGGCGATCGGTTCGGGCGGCTCCTACGCCTACGCTGCCGCGCTGGCGTACCTGGAAGCCGGTCAGTTCTCCGCGAAGGAAATCGCGGAGAAGAGCCTCAAGATCGCCGGGAACATCTGCATCTACACGAACGACCATATCACCGTAGAGGAGCTCGCCTAGCCATGATCGACATGGACCGCCTGACCCCGCGCGAGATCGTCGCGGAACTGGACAAGTACATCATCGGGCAGAAGAAGGCCAAGCGCGCCGTCGCGGTCGCCCTGCGCAACCGCATCAGGCGCCTGAAGCTCGATCCCGAGACGCGCGACGACATCGCGCCGAAGAACATACTGATGATCGGGCCGACGGGCGTCGGCAAGACGGAGATCGCGCGCCGCCTGGCCAAGCTTTCGGGCGCCCCCTTCCTCAAGGTCGAGGCGACCAAGTACACCGAGGTCGGCTACGTCGGCCGCGACGTCGAGTCCATGATCCGCGACCTCATGGCTTCAGGCGTGCAGATGGTCAAGGAAGAGATGCGCGAGAGCGTCCGGGCCGAAGCGGAGAAGAGGGCCGAGGAGGCCCTGCTCGACCTGCTCCTTCCCGGCTCGTCCAAGAAGGCCCCCGGCGCTTCGGGCGGCATCCTCGGCTCCATCTTCGGCGGCGGGACCCAGACGGCCGCGTCTCAGGCGGCGGCCGCGCCCAAAGCCGACGAGATCCTGATCGAGGCTCCCTCTGATGCGGCGGGGAACGGGTCCGCCGCGTCGGACTCTGGCGGCGCTCAGGGCGGAAGCGCCGACGCCACGCGAGAAAAGCTGCGCGCGATGCTGCGAGCCGGAAAGCTCGACGACAAGCGGGTGGAGGTTTCCCTCCAGCACCAGGCGCAGATGCCGACGATGGAGATCCTCGGCGGAGCGAATCTGGAGGACCTCGAGCAGAGCCTGTCCGGGCTCGCCGGCATTCTCGGCGGCGGCAAGAAGAAGAAGCTCGTCAGCGTCGCGCGGGCCAAGGAGCTGCTCTTCGCCGAGGAGGCCGAGAAGCTCGTGGACCGCGAGCGCGTCGCCGAGGAGGCTCGCCGGCGCGTGCAGGAGACCGGCATAGTATTCCTCGACGAAGTGGATAAGATCGCCTCGCGCGGGGACCGGGGCGGCGGCGCCGACGTATCGCGCGAAGGCGTTCAGCGCGACATCCTGCCCATCGTGGAAGGATCGATCGTGAGCACGAAATGGGGCGCCGTGGACACCTCCCACATCCTGTTCATCGCCGCCGGCGCGTTCAACGTCTCCAAGCCCTCGGACCTCATTCCCGAGCTCCAGGGCCGCTTTCCGCTCCGCGTCGAGCTCGAGGCGCTGGGCAAGGACGATTTCGTCCGCATCCTGACCGAGCCGAAGAACGCGCTGACCAAGCAGTACGCCGACCTCCTGGCTACCGAAGGCGTCGAGATCGATTTCGCTCCGGACGCGATCGATCGGCTTTCCTCCATCGCGGCGGACGTCAATTCGCGCTTGGAGAACATCGGAGCGCGGCGGCTGCATACGATCATGGAGGCGCTGCTCGAGGAGCTTTCGTTCGAGGCTCCCGACATCGCGCCGCAGAAGGTGCCGATCACGGCAGCCTACGTGGACCAGCGCCTCTCGGATATCGTGACCGACCAGGACCTGGGGCGCTACATCCTGTAGGCGCGGCGTTCCGCGGCGTCGCCGCCCGAAGCGGCGACGAAGAGGTAAACCGGCGGGGAAAAATCGCCGATGGTATATAGGTAAAGAAGTTCGGAACGCCGAGGCGTTCCGCCTTAGGGGGCAGGCCGGTGAACATAGGCAACGATTTCGCGAAGACCGTAGACATTCTCCATAGGGCGATGGACGCGAGCATGGTGCGCCGCGACGTCATCGCCAACAACATGGCGAACGCGGACGTGCCCAACTTCAAGCGGACCGTCGTCAATTTCGAGAGCGAGCTCAAGCGCGCCCTCGATTCCGAGACGGAGAAGCCGGCGCTCGCGCTGACGCTCACCGACGAGAAGCATATTCCCAACTGGCGCGCTCAGGACTACCGTCGGGTGGAGCCGCGGCGCGTGCTCGACTACGTGACGACCGCCAAGAACAACGGCAACAACGTCGATCCGGAAGAGGAAATGATGCTCGCGCTGCAGAATCAGATGTCGTATACGCTGATGGCTCAGGCGCAGACTTTCGAATTCGGCCAGGTCAGCCTGGTGCTGAGGTAGGATAGGGTATGGGACTTTTCAGCTCGATCAATATAGCTTCCTCCGGCATGACCGCCGAGCGCCTGCGCTCCGACGTCATCGCCGACAACGTCGCCAACGCGAACACGACGCGGACCGCCGAGGGCGGCCCCTTCCGCCGCAGCCGCGTCGTGCTCAGGCCGCGGACGGAGCAGCCGTTCTGGCGCTCGCCCTTCCTTCCCGACATGATGGACGGCGGCGTCGGCAAGGGCGTCGCGGTCGTCGGCGTGGAGAAGGACACGGCGCAGCCCAAGCTCGTCTACGATCCGACGCACCCGGACGCGATCAAGACCGGTCCGCGCCAGGGCTACGTCGAGATGCCGAACGTGAACATCGTGACGGAAATGGTCGACCTGATCGCCGCTTCGCGCGCGTACGAGGCCAACGCCTCGATCGTGAACGGCTCCAAGACCATGTTCATGAAAGCCCTGGATATAGGAAGCCGCTAGGCGGCGGGAGGCGATAGATGACCCTGTACAAGCCCGAACTTGTTTCAGGAGACAAGGTCGCGATGGCGATCACCAACCCGAAGCACCTGGTGCCGCAGGCCGGCCGCTACGCCGCTTCCGGCGAGGCTCTCGCTTCGCTCGGCGACAAGATCGGCTCGGACGCGGCGACCCGCTCCGGCTCCTTCGAGAACGCGATGCTGAACGCCCTGGATTCGGTCAACGCCGACCAGACCGAGAGCGCCGCGCTCATGCAGAAGATGGTCACCGATCCGGATTCCGTGGACGCCCACGACGTGACGATCGGCATGGCCAAGGCCAACCTGTCCCTGAACATCACCCGCACGGTGCTCAGCCGCATCGTGAGCGGATGGAAAGATATCATAAATACGCGTTGACGCTTCCGTAGTCGGGAGGTTCTTCTGGGGAGGGGAACATGAACGAATGGTTTGCCAAGCTTCTCGAGCGGATCAAGGGACTCTGGTCCAAGTGGACGCTTGTCCAGAAGCTCATACTCGTCGGCATCGTCGTAGCGGCCGTCGCCGGCGTCGCCGCGCTCTTCGCCGTGTCCTCCGCGCCGAGCGCGGTGCCCGTCATCGACTCCGCCGTCACCGACCAGGCCGCCCGCGACCGGATCGTCACCCGGCTCAACCAGGAAGGCGTGCACGCCACGGTCAGCTCGACCGGCGTCGTAAGCGTTCCCGACGAGGCGACGGCCCGGCGCATGCGCGCCATACTTATCCGCGAAGACCTCGTGCCCTCCGGAACCGATCCCTGGGCCCTGTTCGACCGGGACCGGTGGACCATCACCGATTTCGAGCGCAACGTGAACCTGCGCCGGTCCATCACGCAGATGGTCACCGAGCACGTGAAGGCCCTGGACGACGTCGACGACGCCAACGTGACCCTGGTCATGCCCGAGAAGACGCTTTTCCAGGCCGATCAGAATCCGGTCACCGCGAGCGTCATCATCACGCCCAAGCCCGGCAGCGACATCCTGTCCAACCGCAAGAAGATCGAAGGCATCCAGAAGATCCTCAAATTCGCCGTCGAGGGGCTCAAGGACGACAACATCGTCGTGACCGACACGAACGGAAACATCCTCAACGATTTCGCCGGCATGCAGGATCTCGACCGCCTCGAGCTGTCCAAGCGCGAGCAGAAGCTCATCACGTCCCTGGAAGCCCAGTACCGCGCGACCGTGCTCAAGGCGCTGCAGCAGATCTACACGAGCGACCGCGTGCGCGACCTCAACCTGAAGATCTCGATGGACATGTCCAAGAAGGCCATCCAGACCGAAGAATTCTACCCGATCACGATCAAGCCGGACAATCCGGAGACCCCCTACGACGATTCGGAGTTCGCCAAGTCGATCACCCGTTCCCAGTCCAACTCCTCGACCAAATGGGAAGGCACCGGCTTCAATCCGGAAGGCCCTTCGGGAGTCGAGGGTCAGACCCCTCCGGCGTTCAAGGACATGTCGAACCTCTACGGCAAGGTCGAGCAGCAGACGCTCACCCAGAACGAGGAAATCAACAAGCGCAACATCCAGGAGGAGCGGAGCCCCACGATCGACCGGGTCAGCGTCTCGGTCAACATCGACGGCCGCTGGCAGCTGAAGTACGACGACAAGGGCCGCCCCGTCGCGAAGCCCAACGGCTCCATGGAGCGCGAGTACGTGCCCATCCCCGACGACGAATTGCGCAAAGCCCAGGCCCTCGTTCAGGACGCTATAGGGTATAATAGGAACCGCGGCGATTCGGTGACGGTCCAGAATATCCAGTTCGACCGCTCGAGGCAGTTCGCGGACGAGGATGCGGCGTTCCTGCGCCAGAAGCAGTTCCAGCAGACGGTGCTGATCGCGCTGGCGGGCCTCGCGGTCCTCCTGATCTCCTTCATCGTCTTCCGCGTCATCTCCCGCGAGCTCGAGCGCCGGCGCCGGCTTCGGGAGGAGGAACTCTCCCGCCAGCACCAGATGCTGCGCGAGAGCGCCCTCAGGCAGGCCGAGGAGGAGGGCGTCGAGGTTTCGATGTCCGTGGAGGAACGCAAGCGCATGGAGCTCCAGGAGAACGCGATCAACATGGCCAAGGAGCACCCCGAGGACGTCGCCCAGCTGATACGCACCTGGCTCTTGGAGGAATAGGCATATGGCCAAGGATAAGGCTCCCGCGTCCGCGCAGGCGGGCGGAGCGGGTGGGGGCGGAAAAAAAGGAAAGGGGTCGAAGGATCTGACCGGTCGGCAGAAAGCCGCCGTATTCCTGGTGACCATCGGTTCCGAGATCTCCGCCGAGATCTTCAAGCACCTGCGCGAAGACGAGATCGAGACGCTCACCTTCGAGATCGCGCGCCTTGAGACGATCGAGCCCGCCCAGAAGGACTCCATCCTCATGGAGTTCCAGGAACTCATGATGGCCTCCGACTTCATCTCCACCGGCGGCATCGACTACGCGCGGGAGCTCTTGGAGAAGGCGCTCGGCAGCCAGAAGGCGATCGACATCATCAACCGGCTCACCAGCTCCCTGCAGGTGCGTCCCTTCGATTTCATCCGGCGCACGGACCCGGCGCACCTCCTCAACTTCATTCAGCAGGAGCATCCGCAGACCATCGCGCTGATCCTGGCGTACCTGGAGCCGAACAAGGCCTCCATCATCCTGCAGAGCCTGCCGCACGAGATTCAGAGCGACGTCGCCCGGCGCATCGCGACCATGGACCGGACCTCCCCCGAAGTCCTGCGCGAAGTCGAGCGCGTGCTCGAGAAGAAGCTGTCGACGCTCTCCAGCGAAGACTACACGGCCGCCGGCGGCGTCGAGAGCATCGTCGAGATCCTCAACCTCGTCGACCGCTCGTCTGAGAAGATGATCATCGAAGCGCTCGAGGACGAGGATCCGGAGCTGGCCGAGGAGATCAAGAAGCGCATGTTCGTGTTCGAGGACATCGTCATGCTCGACGACCGCGCGATCCAGAAGGTCATGCGCGAAGTCGACTCGCAGGAGCTCGCGAAGGCGCTCAAGTCGGTCGACACCGAAGTCCAGGACAAGATTTTCCGGAACATGAGTAAGCGCGCCGCTGGCATGCTCAAGGAGGACATGGAGTACATGGGCCCGATACGCCTGAAGGACGTCGAGGAAGCCCAGCAGAAGATCGTGTCCATCATCCGTCATTTGGAGGACACCGGCGAAATCGTCGTCGCCCGCTCCGGCGAAGACGAGCTGGTGGTGTAGCGTATGGCGAAGGCGGTATTCAGGCACGGCGAGGTGCAGATTTCCGACAAGAAGGTCGTTCTCGAGGCTCCCAAGCAGTTCGTCGGCATGATGCCCCTGGGGCAGCTGCCGAGCGAAGTCGACGAGCTGGAGGAGGTCGACGAATACACCGGCCCGACCGCCGACGATCTGCGCCGCGAGGCGGATCTGTTCCGGGAGAATTGGGAACGCGAGAAGGAGACGATGATCGCCGCCGCCCAGGCGGAGGCCGCGAACATCGTCAAGGACGCCGAGTCGGCAGCGTTCCAGGAAGTCAAGCGGAAGACCGACCAGGCCCAGACCGTCAGGCGACAGGCCGAGGACGAGGCCGACAGAATCATCGCCGAGGCGAAGGATAAGGCAGCGGAAATCGAGGCGTCCGCCGGAAAGTCGGTCGAGGGAATCGAATCGGAGGCCGAACGGCGCGGATTCGAGGCCGGGCGCGAGGCGGGCTTCGCCGAAGGCCGCGCCGAAGTGGAGCGCCTGGTCGAGCGCGTCCACACGGTGCTCGAGCGGGCGCAGGACAAGCGGGCCGAGATCCTGGCCGAGACCGAGCAGCAGATCGTCGACCTGGTGCTCCTTATCACGCGCAAGGTCGTGAAGGTCATTTCGGAGAATCAGCGCAACGTGGTCGTCTCCAACGTCGTCCAGGCCCTGCGGAAAGTGAAGGGACGGGGCGATATCGCCATCCGAGTCAACGTCGACGATCTGAAGCTCGCCACCGAGCATTCCAAGGATTTCGTCCGGCTCATCGAAAGCGTGAAGGAGATCACGGTCGTCGAGGATTCCTCGGTGGACCGCGGCGGATGCATCATCGAGACCGAGTTCGGCGAGATCGACGCGCGCATCTCCAGTCAGCTCGCGGAGCTCGAGCAGAAGATCCTCGAGATATCGCCGATCAGGACCAAAGCGCGCACGATGCCGATAGACGAGCGCTGAGATGGACACGGTACTCGAGAAATACCTGAGCGCCGTCGAACGCGAGGATCCGATCAAGTGCCTGGGCCGGGTCGTGAAGGTTCAGGGGCTTCTCATCGAGAGCCGCGGCCCGCAGGCCATCATCGGTGAAGTGTGCCGCATTTCCGCCCCGAAGGGGAGGGGCGTCGTGCGGGCGGAGGTCGTGGGCCTTCGGGACGACATCGTCCAGCTCATGGCCTTCGACGATACGGCCGGCATCGAGGTCGGCTGCGCCGTTACCGCTTCCGGTTCCCTGCTTTCCGTTTCCGTCTCGCCGAAGCTGCTCGGCCGCACCCTCGACTCCATGGGTCTGCCCACCGACGACAAGGGCGATATCGAATCGTCTCTGCGCTACCCGGTCGTCGCCGATCCGCCCGATCCCCTCAAGCGCAAGCGCATCAGGGACCGCGTGGCCACCGGCGTGCGCGCGATAGACGGACTCCTGCCGGTCGGCAAGGGCCAGCGCCTGGGCATCTTCGCGGGCTCCGGCGTCGGAAAGTCGACCCTGCTCGGCATGATCGCCCGGAACACGAACGCGGACGTGAACGTGGTCGCCCTCATCGGCGAGCGCGGCCGCGAGGTGAACGACTTCATCGAGAACGACCTCGGTCCCGACGGGCTCGCCCGCTCGGTCATCGTCGTCTCCCCGTCGAGCGCGCCGCCCTTGGCGCGCCTGCGCGGCGCGTACACGGCCACCGCGGTGGCCGAGTACTTCCGCGACCAGGGCCTCGACGTCATGCTGCTGTTCGATTCGGTGACGCGCTTCGCGCGCGCCCAGCGCGAGATAGGACTCGCCGTCGGCGAACCGCCTGCTACGCGCGGCTACACGCCGAGCGTGTTCGATTCGATGCCCAAGCTCCTCGAGCGCTGCGGCACCGCGGAGAAGGGCACGATCACCGGCTTCTATACGATTCTGGTCGACGGCGACGATATGGACGAGCCCATCGCGGACACCGTCCGGGGAATCCTGGACGGCCATATCGTCCTGTCCCGCCGGCTCGCTCAGCGCTACCACTACCCGGCGATCGACGTGCTTTCGAGCGTGTCCCGCCTTTCGACTGCCGTGTCCGGTCCCGTGAGCCGCAAGGCGGCCGGCTACGTGCGCCGCCTCATGGCGACCTACGCTGAGGCCGAGGACATGATCGAGGTCGGCGCCTACAAGAGCGGCACGAACCCCGGCATCGACGAGGCGGTCGCGAAGCGGCAGGAAATCGAGGAATTCCTCATCCAGGCGGTGGAGGAAAAATCCGGCGTCGTCCAGACCCTGGACGCGCTCGGTTCGCTTGCCGGCATGGAAGTCCCGACCGAAGAATACGGCGGCTACGAAAAATGAAGCGCTTCCGCTTCGATCTGGCTAAGCTGCTCGAGCTGCGCGAATACCGCGAGCGGGAAGCCGAACTGGAACTGGCGCGGGCGATGGGGGAGCTCTCTTCGATCGAGAGCCGCATCCGCGCGGTCGCGGAGGAGCGGACGCTCGTCGCCGCCGACCGCTTCCGTCCCGGACGCTCGGTCGCCGACATGCGCAGCGCCGAGCACTACATCCTCAGGCTCGACAGGCAGAAGGACCAGCTCATCGAGGCCGCCGCCAAGGCGGACCTCGCCGCGGAGGCCGCCCGGGAAGCCTTCATCGAGGCGTCCCGGGAAAAGAAGGTGATCGAGAAGCTGAAGGAGAAACGGCTGGCAGAGCACCGGAAAGCCGCCGCGGCCGAAGAGCTCAAAGTGCTCGACGATATTTCGTCGGGCTCCGCCGCGCGGCGCTCGGTCGGCGGTTCCCTCAGTACTTGAACTCGCTCTCCCCAATGAATTCGCGCAGGATCGACTGCCCGGGCACGTACTGCGGCGGAATCGGCGCGAAATTGTCCAGGAACGACAGGAGCCGGGCCGCCTCGGCGTATTCGTCCATGGTCGGCTTCACCGAGCGCAGGAGCGGCTCCGCGTAGACTTTCAGCACGCACAGCTCGTAGTCGAGCGCTGAGTTGAAGGCGGCGTCGGCGCCGTCCTGGAAGGGGAAGATGTGCTTCTTCTCGCCGGCCTGGACGCTCGGCCACATGCTGATTGACTTGGCCGCCGCGCTGCCGCGGAACTGGTAGTCGCGCACGATGCGGCGCAGGAGACGGCTGTCGCTGGTCGGGATGCGGTTGTGGTCGTCCAGGTTGAGCTGCGTGAGGGCGGACACGTAGATCTTGAACTTTTTGTCGCGCTCGATCTGCGCGGTGAGCTTCTCGTTAAGGCCGTGGATGCCTTCGACCACGAGCACCGACCGCCTGCCGAGCTTGATCTTCCTGCCTCCGTCCCGCCGCGCCCCGATCTTGAAGTCGAAAATCGGCAGTTCGACCTCCTCCCCGTTGAACAGCTCGATCAGCTGCTCGTTGAGGTAGGGGACGTCGAGGGCCTCGAGGCATTCGAAGTCGGGCTGTCCGTTCTCGTCCTTGGGCGTCCGCTCTACGCCCAGGTAGTAGTCGTCCAGGCTCACCTGGACCGGCTCGAGCCCCATGACCTTGAGGTGGATCGACAGCCGCTTCGCCGTGGTCGTCTTGCCGGAGCTGGAAGGGCCCGCGATCAGGATGACTTTGGCCGAATCGCGCCGCTCGAAAATCCGGTCGGCGAT
>QKCO01000147.1 GCA_003245635.1 Treponema sp. | reverse complement strand
CCGCACCCATGCCGGCGGTGAACGCACCGCCGTGGCGCTCCTGCGCCTCGTAGTATTCTTCCTCGGTGAGGAGCTGCATCTTCTTCAGGTCGGTGTCGCCCGGCTCGATGACGATGTACTTCTCGTAGTAGAGGATGGAGCGGAGCGCCGCGACCGGCAGGTCGAGGAGCAGGCCCATGCGGCTGGGGACCGAGCGGTAATACCAGATATGGGAAACGGGAGCCGCCAGCTCGATGTGGCCCATTCGCTCGCGACGGACCTTGAAGTGCGTGACTTCGACGCCGCAGCGGTCGCAGATGACACCCTTGTAGCGGATCGACTTGAACTTTCCGCAGTAGCACTCCCATTCCTTGGTGGTGCCGAAAATCCGCTCGCAGAAGAGGCCGTCTTTCTCGGGCCTCAGCGTGCGGTAGTTGATGGTCTCGGGTTTCTTGACCTCGCCGTACGACCACGCCCGAATGGTGTCGGGTGAGGCGAGGCGGATCATGATCGAATCGAAATCTTGTATATCGCGCATCCGTAAACCCCTTTAGAAGTTGGAGCCCTGTTTGGTGATGATTTCCTCGTCGCGCTCGGTCAGCGGAATCTGCTTACCCTTCGCGTCGAAGATGGTCATGTCGAGCGCGAGTCCGCGCAGCTCCTGGACCATGACGTTGAACGCCTCGGGGATGCCCGCCGTGGTGGACGGTTCGCCCTTGACGATAGCCTCGTAGATCTTGGAGCGGCCGGTCATGTCGTCCGACTTGATGGTCAGCAGCTCCTGCAGCGTGCTCGCGGCGCCGTAGGCCTCGAGTGCCCACACTTCCATTTCGCCGAGGCGCTGGCCGCCGAACTGGGCCTTTCCGCCGAGCGGCTGCTGGGTCACCAGGGAGTACGGGCCGGTGGAACGGGCGTGCATCTTGTCGTCGACCAAGTGGTGCAGCTTGAGGAAGTAGATGATTCCGCAGAAGATCGGGTTCACGAAGTGCTCGCCCGTCTTTCCGTCGCGCAGTGAGGTCTTGGAGGTGACCGGCAGGCCGGCTTCCTTGAGCTTGGCCTCGATCTGACCGGTGGACGGCGACTGGAATACAGGCGCGGAGAACCATTCGTCCAGCGTGGACGCGGCCCAGCCGAGCTCGGTCTCCAAGAGCTGTCCGATGTTCATACGGGAGGGAACACCGAGCGGGGTGAGGCAGATGTCCAGCGGCGTGCCGTCGTCCATGTACGGCATGTCCTCCTGCGGCAGGATGCGCGCGACGACGCCCTTGTTTCCGTGGCGGCCGGCCATCTTGTCGCCCTCGCGCAGCTTGCGCTTGGTGGCGATGAGTACCTTCACGACCTCGTCGACGCCCGGGTTGAGGTCGTCGCCCTCGGTGCGCTTGAGGCGCTGGATGTCGATGATTGTGCCCTCGATGCCGTGCGGCACGCGGAGCGAGCTGTCGCGGACTTCCTTCGCCTTCTCGCCGAAGATCGAGTTGAGCAGCTTGAACTCGGGGGTCGTCTCGGTCTCGCTCTTGGGCGTGACCTTGCCGACCAGGATATCTCCCGAGCGGACCTTCGCGCCGACGCGGATGATGCCTTCGGCGTCGAGGTTGTCCAGGGACTTCTCCGAGGTGTTCGGAATGTCCCGGGTGATCTTCTCCGGCCCTAGCTTGGTCTCGCGGACTTCGGTGACGAATTCCTTGATGTGGATGGAGGTGAACATGTCCTCCTTGACCACGCGTTCGGAGATGAGGATCGAGTCTTCGTAGTTGTAGCCGTTCCAGGGCATGAAGCCTACCAGGATGTTCCGGCCGAGCGCGAGCTCGCCGTTCTTGGTGGCCGGTCCGTCGGCGAGCACCTGCCCCTTCACGATCTTCTCCCCGAGGGAGACGATAGGGCGCTGGTTGTAGCAGGTATCCTGGTTGGTCCGCTGATACTTCACCAGCGGGTACAGGTCCAGCTCGTCGGGATTCTTGGCGGCGTCGGGCTTGATCGATACGATCTCAGAAGTGACGCGGACGACGGTGCCCGCGCGCTTGGACTTCACGAGGACGCCGGAGTCGTAGGCGCATTTGCCTTCCATGCCGGTGCCGACGCGCGGCGGCTCGGGGAAAATGAGCGGAACGGCCTGGCGCTGCATGTTCGATCCCATGAGCGCGCGGTTGGCGTCGTCGTGCTCGAGGAACGGAATGAGCGAGGCGGACACCGAAATGATCTGCTTCGGAGACACGTCCATGTACTGGAGCTCTTCCGGAGCGCGGGTCGTGTAGTCGCCCTGGCGGCGGCAGGAAACCTGCTTGTCAGTGAAGTTGCCTTCGCCGTCGATCTTCGCGGAAGCCTGGGCGATGTAGTACTTGTCCTCGTCCATGGCCGACAGGTATTCGATGTCGCGGGAAGCCTTGCCCTTGACGACCTTGCGGTAGGGAGTCTCCAGGAAGCCGTACTCGTTGACGCGGGTGTAGTTCGCCAGCGACACGATGAGGCCGATGTTCGGACCTTCGGGCGTCTCGATGGGGCACATGCGTCCGTAGTGGGTATAGTGGACGTCGCGGACCTCGAAGCCGGCGCGGTCGCGGGAAAGACCGCCTGGGCCGAGCGCGTTGAGGCGCCGCTTGTGGGTCAATTCGGCGAGCGGATTGACCTGATCCATGAACTGGGACAGCTGGCTCGAGCCGAAGAATTCCTTGATCGCGGCGACTACGGGCTTGATCGAGATCAGGTCCTGCGGCTTGATCGTGTCCGTCTCCTTGAGGCTCATGCGCTCTTTGGCGATGCGCTCCATGCGGGAGAAGGCGGTCTTCATCGTATTGGCCATGAGCTCGCCGACGGACCGGACGCGGCGGTTGCCGAGATGGTCGATATCGTCGATGTTCTCGTCGCCGACGTAGACCTTGATCAGGAACTTCATCGTAGCGATGACGTCCGGCTTGGTCAGGGTGAAGTCCTCGAGCGGCGGCACGAAGTCGAATTTCTTGTTGAGCTTATAGCGGCCGACCTTGCCCAGGTCGTAGCGCCGGCTGGTGAAGAACATACCCAGCAGGTCCTTCTCAGCGGCTTCCACGGTGATGGGCTCGCCGGGCATGAGGACCGAATAGACGGCGGAAAGAGCGTCTTCCTTGGAAGGCTCGTCCCGGGTCGGATCTTCCTTGATGAACTTTATCTCTTCGCGCTCGAAGCAGTTGAGAACCATCGGAGAATCGAGCGATCCTTCGGCCTTGAAATCGATGACGGAAATCGACGCGACCTTGTTGAGGACCAGCTCGTCGACGTCATGCGGATGCAGTTTCTCGCCGGCGCGGTAGAGCTTCTTCTTCTCGCCTTCGACTTCGATCCAGACAGCCTTGGCCAGCACGCGGCCCACCAGGACTTCCTTCTCCTCGCGGCTCTCGCCGACGGAAACGGACTCGGTTTCATAGAAGGCTTCGATTATTTCCTCGCGGCCCTCGTAACCGAGCGCACGCAGGAAGATCGAGCCGAGGATGCGCTTCTTGCGGTCGATCTTGGCGTAGATGAGCTCGCGCTTCTGGTCGATTTCGAACTCGAGCCAGGAGCCGCGGT
>QKCO01000032.1 GCA_003245635.1 Treponema sp. | reverse complement strand
TGCTTTTCGGCTTTTCGAAGAAAGGAGGAGCCTGATGCCCATTTTCCTGATACTAGTGATCGGCGCGGGGTTCCTCGGCGTTCCCATCGTCTTCGCGCTCGCGTTCGGCCCCTTCCTCGACTTCATCGTAGCCGGGAAAGGAGCGCTGGTCGGAACGCTGATCCAGCGGACGCTCGCGGGCATCGGCAAGTTCGAGCTGCTCGCGGTTCCCCTGTTCATCCTTGCCGGCGAAATCATGAACCGCGGAGGAATAACCGAACGCATCGTTCGCTTCTCCCAGGTATTCGTCGGCCGTTTCAGAGGCGGATTGGCCCACGTCAACATTCTGGCGAGCATCCTCTTCGCGGGACTCAGCGGCTCGGCGGTAGCGGATACGTCGTCGCTCGGCTCGATTCTGATACCCGCCATGGAACGGGACGGCTATACCCGAAAGTTCTCTACGGCGGTGACCGCTGCATCGTCGATCATCGGACCGATCATCCCGCCGAGCATCATCATGATCGTGTACTCGTACATCATGGAAGTCTCGGTCGGAGCTTTGTTCGCTGCGGGAATACTTCCGGGCATCCTGATGGGCACGGGCCTCATGACTATGACCGCGCTCTTGGCGAAGAAGCACGATTTCCCGAAAGTCGAGCATATGACGCTCAAGCAGAGCGGCAAGGCGCTGAAGGACGGCTTTTTCCCGATACTGACGCCCTTCATCATTCTTGGCGGCATCTTGTCGGGCGTCGTATCGCCGACCGAAGCGGCCATCGTTGCGGTTGCCTACGCGACGATCCTGAGCCTGTTCGTCTTCAAGAACACCAGCCTCGCGGATCTCTGGGACATCTTCAAGCGATCCGGCCCCCAAGCCGCGGTGATCCTCTTGGTGATCGGGTCGGCGGCGATGTTCGGCTGGGTGCTCACCCTTTCAAGGGTTCCGCATAAATCGGCCGAACTGCTCTTGAACGTCACCCGGAATAAACACGTGTTCCTGCTGCTGGTGAACCTGTTCCTCTTCCTTGTAGGCATGTTCCTGGATGCAGGCCCCGCCATTCTCATCCTGGGCCCCATCTTCGCTCCGGCCCTAGCCGCCCTCGGCGTGAATCCGACCCATTTCGCCATCGTCATGTGCGTGAACCTCACCGTGGGCCTGGCGACCCCGCCATTCGGACTGGTGCTCTTCGCGGCCTCGACGGTAAGCGGATTGCCGGTGGGCACGATCGCCAAGAACATGGTGCCGTACTACCTCGTCCATTTCACCGTCATCATGCTGCTCACGTTCATTCCCGAGATTTCACTGTTCCTGCCGCGGGCGCTCGGACTTCCGGTCTGAGCCCGGCTCATCGAATCTGAATCCGCCTCCGGCTGTCCGGAGGAAGATCATAAGGAGGATCTGCATGAATACGAAAACGAAGGCCGCTCTGGCGGCGATGGCGACGCTCTGCGTCTTCGGACTCGGGGCCGCCGGGAAGTCGGATCAGAAAAGCGAAGAAAAGCACTACCTCATGAGGATTTCCCATGCGGGACCCGTTTCCGACATCAACGACGACTACGTCGGCGCGACCGCGCTCAAAAGCTACATCGAGGAGAAATCGAATAAACGGGTCACCGTCGACATCTACGCGGGAAGCCAGCTGGGCAACTACCAGGAAAATATGGACCAGATGAACAACGAAGCGCTCGAGGCGGCCCACACCTCCATCGGCGCCATCACTCCGTTCATCCCCGAACTGGCGGTCATCGATCTGCAGTACATCATCCCGAACGACGAAGTCGTGTACAAGTTCATGGACGGGCCTTTCATCGGCAAGATGGCGGACGCGGTGAAGACCAAGCTGCCGAACGTGAAGCTCGTAGCCGTTTCCGACGGCGGCCGCTGGAGGTCCTTCTACACAACCAAGAAGCAGATCAAGACAGCCGACGACCTCAAGGGCATGAAGATCCGCACGATCAATTCTCCCATACAGCTTGAGTTCGTCAAATTCCTCGGCGGAGCGGCAACCCCGATAGCCTGGGGCGAATTATATACGGCGTTGGCCACCGGCTTGGTCGACGGAACCAAGAACGCCACGCCGGACATCATGTCCAACAAGTTCAACGAATCGATCAAGTACGGAACGCTCGACCGCCACACCTTCCTGTTCGGCTTCTACTTCGTCAGCGAGAAATGGCTCGACACCCTGCCGAAGGACCTGCAGACGATCGTCCTCGACGGATTCAAGCACGCAGCCGCGGTGCAGACCAAGTTCAACAAGGACACCGAAGACAAGGCGAACGCCGCGTTCATCAAAGCCGGCGGCACTATCTACGAACCGAACTCGGCCGAGAAAGCGACGTTCAGCACCGCGCGTCAAGGAATGATGGATTGGTACAAAATGAAATACGGCGACAAGTGGCTCAACGAGTTCGTCGCGGCCGTTGAGCAGGCCAAGAAGGAAGCAGGCTACAAGGAATAGAAGGCGATTCGAAGCCAGGGCCGAATGCGCTCAAGGCATTCGGCTCCTCACCCCGACTCCGCAACTCGAATCATTTGAGGTTCAACATGCTCGTCATGGGTTTTCCCCTGATCTACAAACAAGCCCCCGGTCTCATCGCGGACCTGGGAAACCACATAAAACCGTTCGGCAAGCGCCCCCTGGTGATCATTGACGATTTCGTCCACAAGCGTCATGGAGACGCTCTGATGAGAAGCTTGGCGGCAGCCGGGGCCGAGCCCCAGCTCAGCATTTTCGCCGGCGAAGTCTGCGAAGAAGAGATGAAGAAGCAGGCGGCGAGTGCGGCTTCTTCCCGCTGCGATTTCGTCATCGGAGTCGGCGGCGGCAAGGTCCAGGACACGGCGAAATCGGTCAAGCATGCGCAAGGTATCCCCGTCGTGCTGGTGCCGACCGTCGCGTCGAACGACGCGGCGACCAGCCGCTTGATAATAACCTATTCTCCGACCGGCGAATTCGTCGGTCCCGTCACGCTGCCGTTCAATCCCGACGCGGTGCTGGTAGATACGGCGATCATAGCGGACGCTCCGGCCCGATTCCTGGTAGCCGGAATCGGCGACGCGCTGGCGACCTTCTACGAGGCCGAACAATGCAGGATTTCCGGCGCCTACAATTTTTTCGGAGGGCGCCCGACGGAAGCGGCGATCGCTTTGGCGACGCTCTGCAAAGAGCTGATCCTCCGCTACGCGAAGGATGCGGTCGATGCGGTGAAGCAGAAGAAGGTGACCGAAGCCCTCACCAAAATCGTCGAAGCGAACGTCCTCTTGAGCGGACTCGGATTCGAAGGGTGCGGTGTAGCGGCAGCGCACGGCATCTCGCAGGGCTTCACGCTGATACCGAGGATCAAGGGCCGCCTGCACGGAGAAGAAGTCGCGGTCGGCTTGGCCGCGCAATGGTTCCTCGAAAACCGGGACGCCCAGATGATCCGTTCGATGCTCGAGTTCTTCGACGCGATCTCCCTCCCCTTCTGTCTCGGCGATTTGGGAATGGCCGATCCGACCGATGAAGAACTCCGGACGATCGCGAATTTCGCCTGCCGGGAAAAG
>QKCO01000093.1 GCA_003245635.1 Treponema sp. | reverse complement strand
GGTCTGGCCGACCATTCCGCTCGACTGGTCGGAGGCCAGGAAGGCGACTGCGTTCGCGATCTCTTCGGGCTTGAGCATCCGCTTGATCGGGAGGATCGTCAGGATCTCGTCCAGGTCGATGATGCCGTCCTTGATGCCCTGCTTCACCATGTCGGTTTCCACGTAGCCGGGAGCGACCGCGTTGATCCTGATGCCGTAGCGGCCCCATTCGACGCCGAGCGTGCCGACTAGGCCGTTGACCGCGGCTTTCGAGATGTTGTAGAGGGAGCGCCTGCTCGTATATTCGGTGGAATTCGCCGAGGAGATGCAGATGATCGATCCCTTTCCCTTCGGGATCATCACGCGCGCAGCGGCGGTGGCCGCGAAATAGAACGCCTTCAGGTTGATCCCCATGAGCTTATCCCAGTCGGCTTCCTCGAATTCGACTGCGGGCTTGCGGATTTGGATGCCCGCATTGTTCACCAGCACGTCAAGGGTCCCGTGCTTCTCGACCGCGTAGGCGACCATTTTCCGGATGTCGGCCACCTTGCCGAGGTCGGCGACGAAGGAATCGGCCGCGAAGCCGGCCGCCTTGAATTCGTCCACGGTCTTTTTCAGTTCGTCCTCGAGTATGTCCGCGATGACGACAGTCATGCCGTCCTCGAGCAGCCGTTTCGCCATCGCCTTCCCGAGTCCTCGGGACCCGCCGGTGACGACTGCAACTTTCGATTTTCCTGCCTGCATATCAATCCTCCTTCCGAGCGAAGCGATTCATATTTAACGGTACGATTGTAATATGTATTACAACATTTTGCACTGATATTCCTCGCGAAATCGTTCGAGACCTGTCCCCTTTCCGCATTGAGTCCGCGCTAGGGGCGAATCTTTGATATACTGACCGCGCGCGAGGAGGCATGCCATGCCGTTCGATGGTTTCAGCGCCGATACGATCGGTTTCCTGCACGAGCTTTCCTTCAATAATTCGAGGGAATGGTTTGCCTCGAATAAAGCCCGCTACGAGTCGGCGGTGCGCGATCCAGCGGAGGCATTCATCCTCTCGTTCGGTGCGGCGCTCGCGGCCGAATATCCGTTGGTGGTCTACGACACCCGGCGCAACGGGGCCGGATCGCTGATGCGCATCTACCGGGACGTTCGCTTCTCTGCGGACAAGCGGCCGCTCAAGGAAAACGTCGGCATCATCTTTCCCCTGGCCCCGGGTAAGAAGGTAGAGGTGCCCATTTTCTATTTCCATATCGAGCTTTCGGGTTGCTTTTTCTACGGCGGCCAGCACGTGTTTCCCCCGGAGTCCTTAGGGCGATACCGCGCCGCGACCGCCGACGATCGTACGGGCGCTCCTCTGGCGGCCATCCTGTCGGAACTCGAGGCGCAGGGCCTGCGGCCGATGGAGGATCCCGCGTACAAGCGCGTGCCCCGGGGCTATCCGGCCGACCATCCGCGCGCGGACCTACTGCGGCAGGCGGCGCTCGGCTTCGGGGTCGATCTTTCTTTCGACGATATCGGCCGTCCCGATCTGGTCGGCCGGTGTCTGCGCGCCGCCGTTTCCCTGCGCCCGCTGATCGAGTGGCTGTTCGCGATGAATGGAACCGCCGCGTGATCGCTGCCGCACCTGACGGCCGCGCGGGTGTCCTCTGCGTCGGCCACGTATCGTTCGACCTGCTCCTGCCGCTTCCCGTTTTTCCCTCCCGCGACTCTAAGGTAATGATCGACTCTTCCCTCGAAACCGCGGGCGGCCCCGCGTACAACGCCGCGGCGCTCGTTGCCAGCTGGGGCCTGCCGTCGGCTCTCGCCGCGGTTGTCGGGGCCGACCCATACGGGGACAGAGCTATCGCCGATTTCGAGGCGCTCGGCGGCGACGCGTCCCTGGTTCGCCGCGACGCGGGCGCGTCCACGCCGCTTTCGGTGATACTGTCGGTCGCCGCGGACGGAAGCCGCACCATCGTCACCCGCAAGGGGCCGCTCGCTCCGCTCGATGGGGCATCCGTTCTCCGTGGTCTTCCCTTCGAACCCGCCTGTCTGCTCGCAGACGGACACGAGAGCGGAGCAGCCGCTGCGGTCGCCGCCGCCTATCCTGATATCCCCTTCGTGCTCGACGCGGGTTCGCCCCGTCCCGGCGTAGATGCGCTCGTGCCGCTCTGCAGTCATTGCGTCGTGTCGGAGCGCTACGCCGCCTCCCTCCTGGGGAAGACGACGCTCACTGGCCAGGGAGAGGTCGAAGCGGCGCTCGCCGCGCTCGGCGCAAAGGCCGTACGCGCGGCCGCGGGCGGAAACGGCGTCGTCGCCGTTACGCTCGGAGCGAGGGGCTGGGCCTGTTCTGTCCGCGGCGGCGCCGTCGAGCACGCGGCCGCGTATCGCGTTCCGGTGGTCGATTCCACCGGCGCGGGGGACATCTTCCATGGCGCGTTCGCCTGGGCGCTCGCGTCGGGGATGGACGATCGGCCGGCGCTGAACCTGGCAGGCGCCGCGGCGGCGCTGTCGGTCGGGACGCGGGGCGGCTTTCCCTCGATTCCCGCGCGCGAGGCGGCCGAGCGGCTCCGAAGAGAGCAATAATAAGAAAAATGTGTTAAAAATATTAGGAAGATCATTTTTTTCATACGGCCGTGTAGTATTTTTGCGGTATTTAATTAGACTGTACAGAAAGGTAACTTTCCGCGGCACGGCCGTGGCCCAAGGAGAACGTATCCGATGGAATTGCAGCATCATCGGCCGGAGCACATCGCGGAAATAGCTGCCAGCATCCAAGCTCGGCTCGAATCTTCCGTACGCGAAATCAGGGACATCCACGAGCGGACGCATGTGCTTTCGATAAACGCGCGCATAGAGGCGGCGCGGAGCGGGAAGCACGGCGTGGGCTTCAAGATCGTCGCCGACGAGTTCGGCCGGCTCAACAACGAAATCGACAGCGTCTCGAACGCGCTCGCCGCCGAAATTCAGCAGGAATCGAAGCGGCTCATGGAAATCAGCGACGTGATGGCCAAGCAGGTCCGCGGCCAGCGGCTTTCCCAGATCGCCCTGTCGGTGATGGACGTGATCGACCGCAACCTCTACGAGCGTTCCTGCGACGTGCGCTGGTGGGCGACCGATCCGGCGGCGGTGAAGGCTCTCGAGACCGGCGACGCCGTCGACGCGGAGGAGGCCGGGCGCCGCTTGGGGGTGATTCTGGACTCCTATACGGTGTACGCGGATCTCGTTCTCGTCGACGCGAAGGGCATCGTCCGCGCGAACGGGCGTCCCGCTTCATACCGCTCCAAAGGCGCTTCCGTCGCTTCCGAGTCCTGGTTTGAGGCCTCTCTCGGCGGCAGCCCCGACACCTACTCTTTCCGTTCCGTCCACAAAAGCCCTCTGGTAGGGAACAAGAATATCCTCGCCTACGGCTGCGGCATCGCCGGGGCGGAGGGCCGCGTTCCTCTGGGGGCCTTGGGGATTCTGTTCGACTGGGAAAGCCTCGAACGGGCGGTGATGGGCCGCGTGACCGGCATCGACCTCAAGGAAGACATCGAGGTGCTGCGCCTCCCGACGAACATTTCGATCGTCGACGCGGAAGGCGTCGTGCTCTCCTCCACGATTGATAGCGCGATCGGCAGTCCCGCCGACTATGTGGATCTATCGTCCGTCCTCGCGTCCAAGGGAAGCGGTTATCGGGTCGACAGGGCGGACGGCGGAACGCGGGTCGTCGCCTGGGGCTACTCGCCCGGCTTCGAGACCTACGCGACCGGCTGGTACTGCGTGATCGACCAGCTCATTGACTCATCGGACTGACGCGTGTTTCGGCGTACGCATTCGCGAATGCGTACGATTCCTCGCGGGAGGGCGTGTATCGTCTCCATTAAGGAGATTCTCGATGCACAAAAATCGTTCATTTCATCGTTCATCCTGTATCCTGCGCATAGCCGCGGCCTTCGCCTTGATCGCCGTGCTGTCCTCCTGCGATGTGCTCGGCCTCGCTTCGGGCGGAGGCTCCGGCTCGACGGCCGGTGGCGCTACGGATGTCCCGCTCGTCAGCTTCGTTTTCCTGAAATCCGACAACCCCGCGTTGGCCGAAGACTGCTCCGCGGTCGTCGGGGATTCCGGCGCGACCGTAGCCGTGACCCACGGCGCGGATGTGACCGCGCTCATGCCGACCATCGTCGTCGGCGCGGACGTCACGGTAGTTCCCGCTTCCGGCACGGCGCGCGACTTCACCAATCCGGTCGAATATACGCTGACCGCCGCCGACGGAACGCAGCGGACGGTGACGGTTTCCGTCGCCGATATCGGCACGGTCACCTTGTCGGGCACCTTGCGGGACGCGGTGACCGGAGGCGGCCTGGAAGGCTATACGATCGGCTGGAACGGCGAGTACACCGATACGGTCGCCGACGGCAGCTACAGCCTGCAGGTATCGAAAACCCGCTCCGCGGTCGTCGGCTTTTTCAGCCGGTACAAGGCGGGCGAGGGCGGCGAGTACAAGGCGATGAAGCTGGACCTGCGCGCCGACGCGACGCTTCCGCTGAAGTATCAGTCGGAGACGGCCTCCTATGACGATGTCCGGCGCGTTTCCTTCAAGCTGTACGCGCCCACCGGCTCCGATGCGACGACGCAGGAGCCAATAGTGGTCGGCGGCATCGCTCCTCTCGTGCTGGCGACGATCGTCAACGGCGAGGGGGGATCGACGGTCGAAGAAGAATGCACCTGGGCCGGCGACAACATCTGGTATACCGATACCCCCACGTTCGGCGCGGATTGCCTGGTCTACCTGACGGTTCAGGATAACGGGTCCGGCATCGTGATGGCGTTCTCGAATCAAGGGTATACGCAGTATTCCCGCCTCTATACGGGCAAAGACTTGAGCGCCGGAGACGGCACTCCCATCGACGTGTACGAACCCGCGGATGATGAGCTCGCTGAAGTCTCGCTTTCCTTTGCCGTTGACATCGGCTCATTCGACCTGTCGGCTCCGAAGGCCAAAGCAGGGAAATCCGTAGCTTGGTACCTGGAGTCGGCCGCGTACGGAGACGTTCCTCTGTTCGATCCCTCGTTCGTCGATGATGAGGCATCGTTCCCCGTCCCGAAGGAGTTGCTCGCTCTTGAAGGATATTGGGAGTACGGGGCCCTGACGGTCGACTCGACGAGCCTGCGCCGCTGCGTCGTTCAGACGAATCCTTCTCTCTTGTCAGCGGCGTCCGCGAGTTTTACCGTGGATCTGACCGCGGCGCCGGCGACGCTTCCTCAGGCGACTCTTTCGGACGGAATCATTTCCGCCACGGCCGTTGATGGGGTCGGCCGCTATATGTACGTCCTCTCGGACGCTACAGGCGATGAGTACTTCACCGTCACCAGCCTCGAAGCCTCGGTCGCGCTTCCCGCGTGGCTGGCTGATCAGGACCTTGTCGTCGGAAGTTCGGGCGCCGGCGCGGATCCCTTCCCCGAAGAAGTTTCCGGATACCAATCTTTCGATATGTACGCGCTGGAGTACTCCTCCTCGGCGAACTGATTGAGATAGGGGGATGCCCGACCGGGCATCCCCCTACGGCCGCAGTTTGTAGACGCGCAGGCCGTCGCCCATCGCGCAGTAGAGGACCGGCCCCTCGACCGCGAGTCCGTTGGTCACGTACGAATCCGAAACGGGTACCGTATCGATGTCGGCGATCATCCTAGGGCTGCTCAGTTTGCCGATGTCGACGATCCTGATCTTGAACATCATATCTCCTTCGTTTCCCGTATAGCTGAAGAAGGCGTAGTTGCCCGTTGCCGCGACGCCGCGGCCGAGCACGGCCGACGTGTTCGTGACCGTCGCTATCAGCGTCGGGTCCTCCGGATCGCTGATGTCGCTCAGCGTGGAATCGGAGAACACGTTCGATGAGAAGAGGCCTGTTCCGTTGGTGCAGAGATTCAGGCATTCGCTCATGGAAACAGCCATGGCGTAATACGTTTTGAGCGGGTCGCTGATGTCGTAGGCGACCGCTCCCAGCGTCTCATCGGCGACGTAGGCGTAATTCCCCGAGATCGCGATGTCGTTGATGGCGGCGGACGCGTCGACGGTGTTGACCGAATACGGAGCGGTCGGATCGTTGATGTCGAAGACCTGCAGCCCCTTGGCGTAATTGGTCAGGTACAGATACCCACCCGAGACCGCCAGGCCGCGCGCGTACGATAAATCGCCGTCGTCGCCGATCGTAGAAAGGAGTTTTGGGGACGATGGTTCGGTAAGGTTGTAGATGTTCATTTTCTGCACGGCAGACGAAATGTTGGCGCTGTCGAAAAGAACGAAGGCCAGCTCTCCTGCGATTTTTATCTTGTTGGCTCTGAAGCCGGACGCGGGCAGCGCCGCAGTCGGAACGGGAGCCGCCGGATCGCTCATGTCGAAGACCCGCAGGCCCGCCGTTCCGTCGGCGACGTAGGCGTACGGTCCGGCGGCAGCTACGTCGTAGCAGGTTCCCTCGGTGGCGATCACGGATTTTTCCATGATGCCGATCGGCATGTTGAGATCCACTATCGATATATTTTCAGTGCCGTAATAGGATAACCCGTTGAATACGTACGCTATGGGGCCATCGGCTGACAATTGGAAGGGGTAGTCGATGGGAATATTCCGGAGCACGGTCGGCGCGGCGGGATCGCTCGCGTCGAAAATCTGCACGCCGAGATCCAGGTTCGCGGTCAGGAGCCATTTCCCGACGACGGCGACGTCTCTTGTCCGGCCGTTCGCGCCGTAGTCATCGTAGCGCACCACGTTCGGGTTTAGGGGGTCGGAGATGTCCACCACCATTATGCCGAAGTAGTCCACCGCGGCATACACGTAGTTGCCCAAGACGGCTATGCCTTTCGCGTACGCCGCTGAGTTGTTGGAAAGATCGGGAGGGAATACGCTCGCCGCCACGGTAGGATTTTTCCAGTCCACGATCCGCAAGCCCGCGCCGCGTTCGCCGATGAACGCGTAGTCTCCCGATACGGCGATCTCGACTACGGTGTTGTCCTCGGAGATGGTCCCATAGTCGATAAGGGTCGCCGCGTCCAAGGTAATCGTTCTTTCCAGTATGGGAGCTTCCGGCGTCGAGACATCGATGACTTTCACGCTGCAGTTGTAGGACGCCTCCCAGCCGTTGTTCCCTCCGGTGTTCGTGCTGCTGAAATCGGAGAGCAGCACATAGTCGCCCGATTTCGCTATGCCTCGCACGCAGACAATGTCGTCGGCGTCGTAGGAGCCGGCAGACGTCGGAGCCGCCGGATTCGAGACATCGTAGATGTACAGCCCGTCAGCGCCCGCCGCGCAGTAGGCGTAGTTGCCGTCCACTATCGTCTGATAGACCGGCTTGCCCGCCGCCGCGATCCCGCAAAGGACCAGGGCGTAGGGGTCGCTCGCCTTGTAGATGGAAAGCCCCGTGGTGAGGCTCGAGCCGTACAGATAGTTTCCGTCGATGAAGACGTCCTTCACCTTCCGCAGCGTGAGCGGACTAGACTGGACGATAGAGGGGCTCGTCTCGAAGCCGTCGGTCTGCGCCGCGGCCGCGCGGCTGAGCGTGCCGCAGTGGTCGGAGGGACGCACCTTGTAGTAGTAGCTCTGTCCGTTCTGCGCGGTCGTGTCGGTGAAGCTCGTCCCGGTCGTCGTGCGGAATTCGTCGAAGGTGCCGGCCTCGCCGACGCGCCTGAAGACGGTGAATTCGTCGGTCGCGTCGATCCCGTTCCATTCGAGGGCGATCTTGCCCCGTTTGCCGTAGGCGCGCGGCACGAGCGTCATCTCGGACAGGGGAATCGTCTTGACGTAGTCGGATAGGCTGCCGGTCGAGCCTTCGGGCGCGTTCGCCTGAAGCCTGAACGTATAGAGCTTCCCGTTTTCGCAGGTCAGCGAGTAGGGCGACTGCACGTTCTGCACGCTCGTGCCGACCGTCTCGGACGGCAGCGAGCCGTTGTCGCTGTAGTAGAGGGTGTAATCCACCGTGTTCGGCACGGATTCCCAGGTCAGCCCTACTTGCTTGTTGGAGGCCTCGGCGGCGAAGGAAGGGATGCTGTTTCCCGCTGTCTTCTGGAGGCTGACGCTCGCCGAGCCCGCGTTGCCGTTCCAGTCCCTGGCCGTGAGCGTCAGGACGAAGGCTGTGCCGAGCGTGGTCGTCTCGAACTGGAAGACGAACGAGCCGTCGGCCGCGACCGCCGCGGTCCCCTGCACGGTTGAGCCGGGGATCGCGTAGCTCAGCGATTCGACCTTGCCGACGGCCGTGCCGTCGGCAAGGTCGCTCACCGTGCCTCGCGCCTCCACGATGTTGGCGCACTGGAAGCCGTCGGCCGGGGAGGAGAGGCTGATGACCGGCGGGACCGAGTCCTTGGCCCTGCTCACGTTCGAGGCGTCCAGAAAGGTCATGCCGCAGGAACAGAGGATGCAGGAGGCGGCGAGCGCCGCGAAAGCGGTTGTTTTCACGTTCATGTTGTTCCTCACTCGGCGAAGAATAGGCTTTCGACGACGGCGTCGGCCTTGGCCTCCGCCTCTCCGTTCGATGCGGGCGTTGCCGCCGCGACGCGCCGCTCCTGCTGCTCGGGGGCGGCGTTTCCGCCGCCGGCTTTTCTGGCCCAGTCGCTCGCCTGGTCTTCCTGTCCCATGCTTCTCATGCAGCGGGCGATGTTCATCCGCACGCCTGCGAGTTTTCTGGAGGCCCCAGCGTCGTCGTCGGCTTTCCGCGCCAGCGACTTTTCGGCGAACGTGAACTCAGTGAGCGCTTTCCCGAAATCCTTCGCCAGGAAGTAGGTGTTTCCGAGGTTGATGCGCGGGTTGAGGTTCCCCGCGTCGAGGCTCGCGGACTTCTTGAGCGTGCTTATCGCCTTTTCTGTATACCCGAAACGGGCCAGCTGGATCCCGAGCCGGTTCAACTCCTCCGTGGTGCCGCTCTTCGCCGAAGCCGCGTACGCGTCGACGATCTGGTCGGTCAGCTTCCTGGTTTCGCGGGCGGACGCGGCGACGATGTTTTCGGTCTTGCCGTACTGGAGGCCGAGATCGGTTTCCGTGAGCCCGACGGGCCGGTAGAGGGCCTGCGCGGAGGCCGTCGGGTAGAAGCCGCGGCTGCGGGGATCCGCTTCCGCTTCCCGCCATTCCTCGATGCCCTTGCGCCATGCATCGGCGAAGGACTCCCTGCCGATCATGGTGATCTCCACCGGGATCCACAGCTGGCCGTTCAGGTTGATGGTCATGTCGCGGTTCGGGTGTACGTCGGCGTATTTTCCGGCCGGCACCTTCGTGTTGACGACTGCGTAGATGTGGCCGGGGACCGTGACGAACCCGCTTTCGTAGCCCGCGCTTTCGACCATGCTGGCGAACAGCACCGTCAAGTCGTCGCAGTCGCCGGTTATGCGCTTGAGCGTGTCGCGCGGGAGGCTCACCGAGTCGACGACGCGTTTCCCGTCGGCACCCCCGGCGAAGGGAGTGACGGGATCCGACTGGTAGAGGATTCCGAGCTCGCCGAGCGCGTAGTAGAGCTGGCAGGCGAATTGAACGGCGGGACTCAGCCCCGGCGCTTCCGTTCCCTTGCAGATTTGGCGGATATAGCTCGCGTAGTTTCGCAGGGCGCTGTCGGAGGGCGTGATGAAGGCGGCCGCCTTTCGGTCGTCGTCCCAGACGATGGCGGATTTGTCCTGCAGGTCGTAGGGGAGGGATTGCTTCTGCTCGCCCGTGCGGCCTCTTCCCCGATAGCTCACGGTTATCTCCCCCGTGACGGGCGTCGTGCCCTCCGTCCTGAACACTTCGCGGTTGAACGAGGCTGTCAGGCCGATTTCTCGCGTTTCTCCCGGCTTCAGCAGCGGTATTTCCGCGCAGACCGACGGCGCGTCCATGTAGCCCTTCTGGAAGAAGGCCACCTGCACGTCCTCGACCGGAAAATTCTCGCCGTTGGCGATCGTGAGCTGCGCGAAGGGGTTCTTCACGTACCAGCTCTGCATGGCGGGGAATACCATGGGCGCTTCGATTTCGGAGAAGCGGATGCTCCGCAGGAGCGCCTGCGCGGAATCGGGGTCTTCCCCGAGCCTCACATGCACGGTTAGGCCGATGCCCAGGGAAAGGCCGTCGAAATCGGTCAGCGGCCCGAGGGATGCCTGGTAGCGCAGCGTCGGATTGAGTTCGAGGGCGAAATTGTACGCCGGCGACAGGCCGACGGTCATGCCTGCCTGGACCAGGAAGTTCGGGTTCGCGACGGAACCGAGCTCTCCGATGAGGTCCGGAAAGATTGAAAGCGAAGCTCCCGCGGCGAGTTCGGCGCCGGCTTCGAGCGTCTTGCTGAAATGGCGGGACCACGCGGCGCCCAGGAGGGCGTAGTAGTCGGTGTGCGTCCAGGCATCGCCGTCGGCGGCTGCCGCTTGCGTGATGCCGATACGGGCGGTCGGCTGCAGGGTCGGCAGGGCGCCGAGCGGCAGCCGGAAGACGCCGCTCAGGTCCACGAAGTCGAACCCGCTCCGGCCCGAGCCGAGCGGCGTGAGCGTCTGATACCCCGCGCCCAGGGAGAAGGGGAAGCGGTAGCGCTCGTCGAGCCCGCCACCCGCGGGAGCGGCTTCCGACGAGAAATGAATAGCCGAAAAGAGAGCCAAGCCGATCAGGGACGCGCGGATGCGCGCGCCGGGGAGAGGAGGGTGCTGCATCGAAGAACTCCTTGCATCGATGCTACCCGACCGGCGCTTCTCCTTCGTCCCGATTGGCGAATCGGGACCTAGCTCTTCGGTCTTTCCCGATACCCGCTGGGACTGATGCCCTTGATGGCGAGGAACTGCTTGTTGAAGGATGTCTTGGAAGTGTACCCGGCTTCGAAGGCGATCTCGAGGATGTTGCGCCTGGGATGCGCGTCCATCGCCGCGCACACGTATCCGATGCGCATTTCGTTGAGCCATACGGGGAAGCGGCGCCGCTCGTGCTGGCTGAAGTATTTCGACAGACGATAGGGGGGGACGCGCATCCGCTTGGCCAGCCGGTCGATCGAGAGTCCCGGCGTAAGATGGATGCGTTCACCGTCGACCAGCCGCTCCAGGCGCTGCCGGATCTCGAGCGCTTCCCGTTCTTCTATGGAAAGTTTCCTATGGTGTTCCTCTCCGACGGCCTTCCTCAGCCACTTCAGCTCATCCGGGTAGCGGATCAGGAGCAGGTACATGGCGAGCATGTACAGTTCGAGCAGCACGTTTCCCGCGCGGTAGAGGATGCGATTCTCGCCCGCGAGCGCGAACGCGGTTAGTCCGAGGATCGGCACGACGGCGGCCGCGAACAGCTTCGCCTGCATGAGGCGATCGGACTTCAGCGGGATGTCGCTCAAGTTCCAGCGGCTCTGGACCAAGCCGGCTATGGTCGCGGCCGCGGGCCAGAGGTATACGAGCACGACCGCGGTGGCGTGCAAGGGCGGCCTCGCTAGGCCGTCCTCGACGCTCGGAACGGCGGGCCCGAGGTCGAACGCGTAGTCGAGCAGGGGCACCAGCGCGAGCGCGGCCGACCAGGCGACGCCCGCGGCGCGGGTGAGCGCCGGGGCTGTCTTTTTTTTAGCGCCGCCCATCAGGTAGAGGACCAATTCGTAGAAGCCCTGGCTGACGGCGAGCACGAGCAGGATGAGGAGAAATCCGTCCAGATCGAGCGGAAGCTTGACGACGTCCGACAGCGCGCTGAAGCTGAACAAGCCGCCGACGCCCAAGAACAGGACGCCGAGCGGGACGCGCAGCGGAGACGCGCGCGCGCCGACGAGGAACGCGAGCCCCGCCGTTATGAGGCTCATCCCGCAGCCCGAGCGCAGGAATAGATACAAGTGTTCCGCAGTGCCCATTCTTTCCTATCCCGACAGCGGTCCGTTTTCGGCCGCATCCTTCCCGAAGTCCAGCTCCGGGCGCTCGTGGTAGTTGAAGCCGGATTCGGCCACTTCCTTTTCGCCCGCTTTGAGCACGATCCTGCGGATGCCGTTGTCCGGCGCCCTGAACTCGAGCGTGCCGAAAAGGACGGCCGCGCCCTTGAACATCGTCTCCTCTATCACCGCGAAGCTTTTCCTCGAAGCCCGCAATAGTTCACGCAGGTCGGGGAAGCGCCTCTTGAGCGTCGATATCTCGAGGCCGAGCTCATCGAGCCGCCCCTGCAGCTGCGTCCTCGCCGCGCCGACCCGCTCGTCGGCGCGCCCCTCGCGCATCAGCTTGCCGAGCTGTTCGCTCTGTCGCTCGGCCTTGTCCCACTCTTCCTGCTTCTTCAGGAGCCCGGCGGCGGTGCTCCGGTATTCGGCGATCAGGTCGGGCGGCGTACCCACGTAGGCGCGCACCGCCGTTTCGTACAGGTTTCCGAGCTTTTTGCACCAGAGGCAGGCGCCCGCGACGATCTCGCTCGCGATCACTTCGGAGCGGCGTCCGTTGAGGACGCAGTTCCGGTAGGCGGTCACGTTCGAGTGCATGATCGCTTCCTCGACCAGGACGTTGCCTCGGCAGACGACCGTGCAGCTTTCCAGATACTTGGCGAAGAGGTCGCCGCCGCACTCGATGCCGCCTTCGCCGTTGCCGTTGATTCCCGTCTTCAGGATGACGCTGCCGCCCGCCTTGAGGGTCGCTCTCCCGACTCCGCTGCCTACCTGTATGTCGCCGCCCGCCTCGACGATGAAGCCGTCGGCGATGCTCCCTTCGACGATCACCGAGCCGCCGAAGCGGATGTTGCCTGTCTCGTAGTTGACGTTCTTGACGGTGATCACCGGCTCGACGACGATCCTGCCGTCGGCGGCGATCTTGACGTTGCCGTCCGCGGCGGCATAGAGCTTGGAGCCGTCCTCCGAGAGCCGGGTGTTCTCGCCCCCCGAGAGGCGCTCCGCTTCGCTCTCCCGCTCGGCCGGGATTATCTCGCCGGTGACCTTCCTGCCGTCGACCGGCGCTTCGGCCGGTTCGGTTTCCGCGAGCAGGTCTCCCGCCTTCCGGTTTTCGATGAAGTTGAGCTCGCGCAGGTTGATTCTGCCGAAATCCATCTCGAGGTAGGGTTTGCCGCGATTCGCGTTGAAGTGCAGCCGGATGCGTTCGCTCCTGCCTGTCTTCGGAGGCGAGCCTCGGGCGGCTTCGATTCTTTCGCCGAATTCGCGCCGCGCCGGGAGCCGCGCCAGGGCGTCGTCGTCGATGCCCGCCACGACCCCTGCTTCCGCCAGCGCTTCCCTCAGCTCGTCGGGCGTCGGCGGGGCCGCGCCCTTTTTCGGCGGCGCGACGGTGAGGTAGGCCGCCATCCCGTCGGCATCTATTTCGACGGATACGTTCGAGACGAGCGCTTTCCCGGCCGGCCATTCGATCAGGGGCGCCGGCGTTCCGCTCGCCGCCGCGATGATGTCCCTGATGGTTTTAGACCCGACCCTCGGCATGCC
>QKCO01000101.1 GCA_003245635.1 Treponema sp. | reverse complement strand
GTTCGAGGAGCGGGATATTCTCGCACACGATTTTTACGACGACGGTAAGCGGAACGGACAGGAGCAGGCCCATGAAGCCCCACATCCAGCCCCACAAGGCGAGGGAAAACAGGACGATGAACGGGCTCAGGTCGAGGCTGTCGCCGACGACCTTCGGCTCGACGATGTTGCCGAGCACCTGATTGATCACCAGGAGCGCTATTCCCGTGAACAGGATGGGCGCCGGTTCCGGCCAGAACTGGATGAGGGAGAAGGCCGTCGCCCCCAGCCCCGCGACTATCGAGCCGATGTTCGGGATGAAGTTGAGGACGAACACCAGGGACGCCCACACCAGCGGGAAGTCGAGACCGACCAGGAGGAACACCGCGTAGGCGAGGATTCCCGTCATCGCCGAAATGAGGAACTTCACGCTGAGGTAGCGGACCGTCTGCTTGACGATCGAGGTGGTTATCGACCGGATCTTTCCGGATACCCGCCCTTCGAAAGCCGCGAGGATCTTCTCCTTGAAGTGCGCCCGCTCGATCATCAGGTACACCATGAAGAACAGCACGAGGCCGAACTTCATGAGCACGTAGATCGAATTGTTGGAAAGGGCGATGGCGAGATGCTGGAACTGCTGGCGGAAGCCGAACTGTCCGAGCAGGTTGCCGGCCAGGCTCAGATCTTCGTCGTAGGGCAGCTGCAGCAGCCATGCGATGTTCTCGTACACTTCGGCGATGCGCAGCTCGTACTTCGGATACAGTTCGACCAGCCGCTTCGCCGAGGACACGAGGAACAGCCCGATCAGGTAGAAGATTCCGCCGATGATGAGCACCACCACGGCGATGCCGATCGCCCGCGGCACCTTGAGCTTCTGGAGCCCCGTCACGATCGGGTCGAATACGAGCGAGAAGATGACCGCCACCGTCAGGGGGATGAGCACCGAGGACATGGCCCGCATCGCGACCGCCGCAAGGAACAGGCAGATGAAGCCCACGAAGAACACCATCACGCGGCCCGAATTGACGTTCTTGAAGCGTTCCTTAACGGTCATTTCAGTTCTTTCCCGATAGTATCGCGTACAGCCGGTCCAGATCGTCCATGGAATAGTAGTCGATCTTGATCGATCCCTTCCGCAGCCCGCCGGAAATGGCGACTTTGGTTCCGAGCGCGTCGATGAAGCGCTGCTCGATGGCGAGCAGTTCGGGCGGCCGATCCTTGGCGGGCTTGTCGCCGCTGCCCGGCGCCGCGGCTGCCCGGATGCCGCCGTTGAGGTCCGCGGCCATCTTCTCCGCTTCGCGCACGGAGATGCCGTCTCCGACGATGCGGCCGAACAGTACCCGCTGGTCGGCGGGGTTCACGACCGAGAGGATGCTCCGCGCGTGTCCGGGGGTCAGCTGCCCGGCGGCCAGGGCTCCCTGGACGTCCTCGGGCAGCTTGAGCAGGCGCAGCGCGTTGGCGACCGTCGAACGGTTCTTGCCGACGCGCGCGGCGACCTCCTCCTGGGACAGCCCGGTGAGCTCCATGAGGTTGCGGTACGCGGCGGCTTCCTCGATCGGGTTGAGGTCCATGCGCTGGACGTTCTCGATGAGAGCCACTTCCAGGCGCCGCTCGTCGCTGTAGTTGCGCACGACGGCGGGCACTTCCCTGAGTCCGGCGATCCGCGCCGCGCGGCAGCGCCGCTCGCCGGCGACGATGAGGTATCCGCCGTCCGCGGTCGTCTCCACGACCACCGGCTGGATGACGCCGTGCTCGCGGATCGACGCGGCGAGTTCCTGCAGGGCGTCCTCGTCGAAGACGCGCCGGGGCTGGTTGGGGTTCGCCTTCAGCTGGTCAAGGGGCAGCCTGAGCTCTCCCGATCCGGCCGGACGGGTCTCGTCGGCGTCGGTGCCGGAAAGCAGGGCGTCCAGGCCCTTGCCGAGTCCGAATTTAGCGGCCACGGTTGAGCACCTCCTCGGCCAGGCTCCTGTAGCTGCGGGCTCCGACGCAGGCTGCGTCGTATTGGGAGATCGGCACGCCGTGGGAAGGCGCCTCGGAAAGGCGGACGTTCCGAGGCACGATGGTGCGGAAGACGCGGTCCTTGAAGTAGGAAGTGACCTGCCGCACGACGTCCTGGGCGAGCCGGGTGCGCTGGTCGTACATGGTGAAGAAGATGCCGCCGACGATCAGCTGAGGGTTGAGGTTTTTTTGGATACGCTTGACCGTCTGCAGCAGCAGGGACAGGCCTTCGAGCGCGTAGTATTCGCATTGGAGCGGGATGAGCACCTCGTCGGCCGCGATCAGCCCGTTGAGCGTCAGTACGCCGAGGGAGGGAGGGCAGTCGATGAGGATGAAGTCGTAGATCTCGCGGGCGGGCTCGAGGGCGCGCTTCAGGTAGAAGTCGCGGTCCTGCTGTTCGACCAGCTCGACGGCGGCGCCGGAAAGGTCGATCGAGGCGGGCACGACGGACAGCCCGGGGACGGAGGTCGCCTGCGTGACGGAGGCGAGTTCGGCCTGGCCCGAGATGAGCTGGTACACGCCGCCCTTCGAACCGTCCGCGCCGACGCCGCTGGTCAGGTTCGCCTGGGAGTCGAAATCGACCAGGAGGACTTTCTTTCCCGCCTCGGCGAGGTAGGCCCCGATATTTATCGCCGAAGTCGTTTTGCCGACTCCGCCTTTTTGGTTGACGAAAACGTATGTGATGGCCATTTTCCCCACGATTATAGCATGGAGCCTCGGCTCGTTACTACGGCGGCCGCTATTGAATCGCGCCTGCCGACAGGTTATCTTGTAGCCGTAAGGAGTGCCTTCATGGTCCACGCTATCGGCTCCCAAAGTCCCCGGATCGACGATTCCGCCTTCGTGGCGTGGAACGCCGAAGTCGCCGGAGACGTTGTTCTCGCTCCGAACGTATCGGTCTGGTTTTCGGCCACCGTCCGCGGCGACATCGCGCCGGTCGAGATCGGCGAGGAGAGCAATATCCAGGACGGAGCCGTCGTCCACGTCGATACCGGCATCCCCTGCAGGATCGGCAGGGACGTCACCGTCGGCCATGGAGCGATCCTCCATTCCTGTAAGGTCGGGGACGGCGTGCTGATCGGCATGGGCGCCATCCTGCTCAACGGAGCCGAGATCGGGGAAGGCAGCATCGTCGGCGCGGGCGCGCTGGTCACGCAGGACAAGAAATTTCCGCCGCGCAGCCTCATCCTCGGCAGTCCGGCGAAGGTCGCGCGCGAGCTCAGCGTCGAGGAATCCGCGGGCAATCTCCGGAATTCGAAGCATTACGCGGAAGCCGGACGCGAGGCGAAGGTCTCCTATCGCGAACTGAAGGGCCAATAATCCATATGAATTTCATAGATATCGTCGAACAGCTTCCGGCCCATATCGTGCACAAATCCTCGGATTTCCCGGGAACCCCGCTCCGGCACGTCGTCGCGAGCGACCTGATGAGCGACGTTCTCGTCGCCGATTTCGAAGACGTGGTGATCGTCACCTCGCTCGCGTCGGAACAGACGGTTCGGACGGCCGACATCGTCGGCGCCCGCGGCGTGCTGCTGGTGAACGACAAGACTCCCCAGGCGGCCATGAAGCAGCTGGCCGAACAGCAGGACCTCACC
>QKCO01000074.1 GCA_003245635.1 Treponema sp. | reverse complement strand
ATTATGATAATTATTTGAATTATTAATAATATGAAGAAACCGGTTGTAAATCGCTTCGAGTGAAAATAGAATGGTACCACATATATATGCTAAAAGCTTTATATCGGCCGCTTCGGCGCGGTCGTTCCATAAGGAGGAAACGATGCTCAAGAATCTGAAAGTGGGTAGCCGCTTGGCGTTCGGCTTCACGGTGGTCACGGTGCTGCTCGCGGTCATCGCGGTGCTCTCGGTGGTTCGCCTCGGAAATCTGAACGATTCGCTGCATCTTCTGGTGAACGACCGCTTCCCGAAAGTTCTGGAAGTGACCGACGCCATCGACCACGTAAACGTTGTCGCGCGCGCCGTGCGGAATATGATGCTGCTCGAGGATGCCGCCGCGATCGATAAAGAGACGGATCGTGTGCGTTCTTCGGGGGCCTCCATAGACGGAATCATTTCCTCCCTCGAAGCGTCGATCACGACTCCCGAAGGCAAGCGCCTGCTCGCGAGCACGGTGGCGTCCCGCACCGCCTACAAAAAGACGCAGGACCGGATTCTCGAGCTGATCCACGCGGACCAGCGGAAGCCCGCCGTCGATCTTCTCCTCGGCGAATACCGGGATCAGCAGACGAAGTATATGGACGATTTGGCCGGGCTCAAGAAATACCAGGTTGCCCTGGCGGAAGCGGCCTCGAACGAAGCCGAGTCTCTGACCCAGCAGTCGGTGATCGTGATTCTCGTCATCGGCGGCGCGGCGGTCCTTCTCGCGCTGCTTCTGGCTCTGCTCATCACGCGCTCGATACTGAAACCGCTCAATTCGTGCATCGTCGCCGCGAACCGCATCGCGGAAGGCGACTTGGAAGTTTCCCTGGACGAGACGGGGAAGGACGAGCTCGCGGCGCTCCAGCGGAGCATGGGCGTCATGTCCCGGACGCTCAAGGACCTGATCGTCCAGATGAACCGCATGTCCTCGGAGCACGACGCGGGCGATATCGACGTCCGCATCGACGAGTCGCGCTTCAAGGCCGCCTTCAAGGAGATGGCCGAAGGCGTCAACACGATGGTCTTCGGGCATATCGCCGTGAAGAAGAAGGCGATGGCCTGCGTCGAGGAGTTCGGGAAGGGCAATTTCGAAGCGCCGCTCGAGCGCTTCCCCGGAAAGAAGGCGTTCATCAACGACACGATCGAGAAGGTTCGCGTCAACCTCAAAGCGCTCATCGCGGATGCCGATATGCTCGCGCAGGCGGCGGTGGAGGGACGGCTCACGACGCGCGCCGACGCGACGCGGCACCAGGGCGATTTCCGCAAGATCGTCGAGGGCGTCAACAAGACCCTCGACCTGGTCATCGACCCGATCAACGAAACGACGGCGATCCTGAAGCGCATGGCCGACGGAGACTTGACCACGACGATGACCGGCGCCTACCGGGGCGACTTCGACATCCTGAAGACCGCGCTCAACGGCACGATCGATTCGATCAACGATATCCTCGGGCAGGTCTCGATGGCGGTTGAGCAGGTGAACGCGGGAAGCCAGCAGGTGTCGCAGGCGAGCCAGTCGCTGTCGCAGGGCGCGACGGAGCAGGCGAGCTCGCTCGAGGAAATCACCTCGTCGGTGACGGAAATCGCCGGGCAGACGCGGCAGAACACGGAGAACGCGGTGCAGGTCAACACGCTGGCCAAGACGGCGCGGAACGACGCAGAGCAGGGAAATACGCAGATGGCGGACCTGGTGTCGGCGATGAGCGACATCAACGAGAGCGCCGAGGAAATCCGCAAGATCGTGAAGGCGATCGACGACATCAGCTTCCAGATCAACCTCTTGGCGCTTAACGCGAACGTGGAGGCGGCGCGCGCCGGGAAGTACGGCAAGGGCTTCGCGGTGGTCGCCGAGGAAGTGCGCAACCTGGCGGTGCGGTCTGCAGGCTCGGTGAAGGAAACGACGAAGATGGTCGACGAGGCGATAGCGAACATCGGCCGGGGCAACGAGCTGGTGGACGTGACGGCCAAGCAGCTGGCGTCGATCGTGGACGGAGCGGCGAAGGTCGCGGGGCTGGCCGAGGAAGTATCGACGGCGAGCCGGGAGCAGTCGCAGGGGCTCGAGCAGATATCGACGGGGCTGAACCAGATCGACCAGGTGACGCAGGCGAACACGGCGAGCGCGGAGGAGAGCGCGTCGGCGGCGGAGGAGCTGTCGAGCCAGGCGCAGCAGCTGAAGGCGATGGTCGCGCGCTTCAAGCTGAAGGAGCGGGAGCGCGGCCGGATGAGCGAAGCGGAGATGCTGGCGATGCTGCGCGCGGAAATGGCGCGCAGCGGCGGTTCGACCGCGAAGAGCCCCGCGAGGGCGCTGACGCTGCACAAGGACGATCAAGTCGGAAAGGGCGCGGCCAAAGCTCCGGCCAAGACCCGCGCCGCGCGGCTCTGGTGAATCCGGCGGACGTGATCTCGCTGGACGACGACGACTTCGGCAAGTTCTGAGGCGGGCGGCATGGAACAGAGAAGCAGGGGCGAGATAGCGGAGAGCATCGACGACGAGGAAGACGAGGACACGCAGGCCAACAAGTACCTGTTCTTCCGGATCGATAGGGAATCGTACGGGATCGGAATCCGGCACGTGATCGAGATCGTGGAGCTGCAGCGGATATCGGCGGTGCCGGACATGCCCGGCTACGTGAAGGGCGTGATCAACCTGCGCGGAAAGGTGATACCGGCGGTGGATCTCCGGCTGCGCTTCGGGATGTCCGAACGGAATTATGACGACCGGACCTGCATCGTGGTGAGCGAGATCGGGGGAGTGAGCCTGGGTTTCATCGTGGACACGGTGGAGGAAGTGCTCGAGATCCCGGAGAACCAGGTGGAGCCGGCGCCGCAGTTCAAGACGGTGTCGGGCCGCGAGCGCTACATCGCGGGGATGGGCAAGCTCGGGGAGGCGGTGAAGATCTTGCTCGACGTGGAGAAGCTGGTGAAGGACGAGGAGCTTGAGCTCGCGAAGGAAAGCGCGGAGAACTAGCGTTCTCCGGGAGAACTAGCGTTCGCCGAAGAGCGGCCTGAGCGCTTCCACCGCGGAGCGCAGGTCCTCCGGGCCGAGCCGCGCGTCATTCGTCGCTGTCCGATCCGCGGCTTCCCATAGCGCAGCGATTGCGTCCCTGCGGGAGAATAGCATGATCCCGAGGTCCTGGCGGGGGCCGCGCGCGGCGGCCGGTCCCGCGGCGCGGCCGATCTTATCCGAAAGTTCCGCGTAGAGGCTTCGCATGCATCGCTCCTTCCTTCGGCTCTCGATCGGCGCCGCGGCGGTCCGGTCAGCGGCTTTTCGCGAGGTAGGCGATCAATCCTCCGAGGACCATGCCGGCGGCTGCCGCGGCGATGCCGACCGCCGTCTGTCCGAGCGCGTTCAGGAACGCGTCTTTCGCGTATCCCTTCTCGGCCAGACCGACGGTTTCGAGCGCGAAGGTGGAAAAAGTCGTGAAGCCGCCGAGGAATCCGGTCGTGGAGAAGAGCCGCAGGTTCGCGTCTACGCTCCAGGTATTGAAAAGGACAAACAGGACGCCGATGACGAACGACCCGACGATATTCACCGCCGCCGTTCCCCAGGGAAAGTGCGACGGCAGGTGTTCCGCGGCGAGCCGGGCGATCGACCAGCGGGCGACCCCGCCCAGGCCGCAGCCGATGAAAATCGAGAGAGCGTTCAGCATGCAGCCTCCGTAGGTCCCTACGCTAGGCGGCTGGGCTCCGCTTGTCAAGGCATGCGTGGGCGCAGCGCGTTGACGCAGCGCGCGCGAAGCCCTTGACGGCGCGCGCGTTCCTGCTCTACGTTCCAAAAGCGACGCCGCGCGAACCCCGCCCGGCGCGACCGCGGAGGAGCTACGGCATTTTCGACGCGTTTGCACTGGGGTGAATATTTTTTTGCAGGGGTTCCCTATGCGTTTCGTTTCGTACGAACGAGCGCTGGACAGGGTCGGGTACGGCCGCTTCCAGCGTCGGCTCCTATGGATCTGCGGCTTCGGATGGGCCGCCGACGCCATGGAGGTATTGCTCGTCTCCTTCGCCTTGCCCGCGATGTCCGCCGAATGGAAGCTGACCGCCGCCCAGAAAGGGCTTCTGGGCACCGCCATCTTCATCGGCATGTTCGCCGGCGCTCTGTTCTGGGGACGGCTCTCGGACAAGATCGGACGCAAGACCGGCTTCATCCTCACGATCGCCGTCGATTCGGTGTTCGGCCTCGCTTCCGCGTTCGCGCCGAACTTCGCCGTCCTCATCGTCCTGCGCGCGCTGACGGGCTTCGGCGTCGGCGGCACCCTTCCGGTCGACTACGGCATGTTCTCCGAATACCTTCCGGCCGAAAAGCGCGGCAGCCGCCTGGTGCTGCTCGAATCCTTCTGGGCCTTCGGCACGATAGCCGCCGCAGGCCTCGCCTGGCTTGTAGTGCCGCGGCTCGGCTGGCGCGCCCTCTTCGCGATTTCAGCGCTGCCCGGCCTGATCCTCTTCGTGATCCGCAAGCGTGTTCCCGAGTCCCCCCGCTTCCTCATCGCCCAGGGCCGGGCCGCGGACGCCCGGGAGGTGCTCCGCCGCGTCGCCGAGGTCAACGGCACCATGCTTCCCGCCGAGCCGATCGAGGCGCCTGCCTCGCCGCTCGTTTCCCGCTCGCGCGATTTGTTCTCCCCGAAATACCGGCGCACGACGGTGTTCCTCTGGCTGGTCTGGTTCATGATTTCCTTGGGGTACTACGGCGCCTTCACCTGGCTTCCGAGCTGGTTCCGAGCGAAGGGCTTCGCGCTTCCCGCCGTCTATCCGAACGCTTTCCTCATGGCGCTCGCCCAGCTTCCCGGCTATTTCTCGGCCGCCTGGCTCGTCGAACGCTGGGGGCGGCGGACGACTCTCGGCGTCTACCTTCTGGCTTCAGGCGCGTTCGCCTGGCTCTTCTTCCTCGCCTCGACGCCGCTGGCCGTCGTCTCGACTGCCTGTCTCCTCTCGTTCTTCGCCCTCGGCGCCTGGGGCGCGCTCTACGCCTATACCCCGGAGGCCTACCCGACCTCGATCCGCACGACGGGTATCGGAGCCGCAAGCGGAATGACCCGCATCGCCGGCGCGCTCGCACCGTCGGTCGGGGCGATGGTCGCCGGAGGATCGCTTGCGCTGCCGCTGGCCGTATTCGCCCTCGCGTACGCGGTCGGCGGTTTCGGCTCCTTCATGCTGCCGCACGAGACCAGGAACGAAGGCCTGGAAGACGCCGTATAGTCCTTATAAGCGGTATTCGCCGCGGAGCAGGGACGCGAAACCCGAGCGCAGACGCGCCGCCGCGTCCCTGAGCCCCGCTCCGATGCCTTCGGCCCGATCGGCCTTTATTCCGCAGGGACTGGTAAGGAGCGTCTCCAGCAGCATCTTCGCGGCTATGAACCGTTTCTCCTTGGCGACCGCGAACACGAGCGGATTCTCGAGCAGCCCCACGATATCCCAGGTGTTCTGCTCGGCCTGCGCGTAGCGTCCGGCTTCCTTGTCCTGATCCGAAACGCGGATCGGCAGCTCGTCGGCGATGCGGTCGAGCCGGGGCACTAGAACATCCAGGTCGAAGAGTCCGGTCGCGCAGTTGAAGAGAATCGGCTTGCCTTCCGCTTCCGCGGCGGCCACGGCCGCTTTGTCGACGCTCTGCCCGATTTCCGCCACCGAGAGCCGGCCGTCGGCCCGCTCGGCGAAAATGCCTCCCTTCACGTCCACGGGCGTTTTCCAGGCGGCCTCGAACGCGGCGCTCGCGCCCTTGAGGGCGACCAGCGCGACGGAAACGGGATCGACCGTATAGCCCGAGTTGTCGACGTTCCCCAGGTACGCCCATCGTATGCCCCGCGCTTTCAGCTCGCGGTAGACGGGAGCCAGCACGCGGAAATTCTCGCCGTGGCCGCCGGGGAGGGCGAGTCCTTCGTCGGTCTTTCCCCACGCCTTGGAAAAGACGCGCCGCGGCATGCCTTCCTCCGAATGCGTGAGCGCTGCGAGGAGCGGCTGCACGGCGCCCAGGGGCTCCGTGGGGTCTATGCCCGCTTCTTCGATCAAAGGCGCCAGCAGCGGATCGCAGGCGTAGTTCCGATAGGCTTCGCGCAGCGGCGCGTCGGTGCCGCCGCTGGTCATCTGGAAGAAGGGGAGCAGGGGAGAGGCCGCATCGCCGCTCAGCTTTCGGTAGTCGATCGCGCGCAGGAGCAGCGAGCGCATCTTGAGCTGGAGGAACGAAGGGCCCATGCCGCCGTCTTCGCCGACGAAGGCCGGCGTGACGCCTTTGGGCGCGTTCTTCGACAAGGCCGCCGCCGCGTCGAATTCCTCCTTCAGCGCCTCGAAAGCGGCCGCGTCGAGTTCCCTGTTCTTTTTCCGGTCTATGTAGGAGGTCGCCGACCCGCCGTTGAGGACGCCGTACGCAACCCGGGGAAACAGCAGGGTGCCGATGCGCGACAGCTCTGGCTCTCCGAAGCGCACGCAGCCGCCGTGCGCTTCCGGGATGAGCGATTTCGGCAGGTCGAATTCCGAGAAGGCCCGCCGCGCTTCGCGCTCGACGAGCGTCAGCTGGAGCTCCGAGGTCCGGTCGATGATGCGCGCGTCGGCTGCGCCCGGAATGCGCGGCGCGGCTCCGCCCGGCGCGCCGCTTCCCGCCGCGCCGTTTTCCAGCAGCCCGATCACCGAAATAGTTCGATCGATATCGACGCCCTTGCGCGAAAGGTCCTCGCGCAGGGCGGGTGAGAGTTCGATGCTCATGCGCCCATCATAGCGCCGTTCGCCCGCGCGCTCCAAGCTTCTTCGCGTCCTATTTCGATTTTCCGTTGCGCGGTTCCCGGGGGAACCGGAGCGTGAAGGTCGACCCCGCGCCTTCCCAGCTCTCCGCGCTCACGGTGCCGCCATGCGCCGCCATGACGTGCTTCACGATGGCGAGCCCGAGCCCGGTGCCGCCGGCATCCCTGCTCCGGCCCTTGTCGACGCGGTAGAAGCGCTCGAAGATGCGGGGGAGGTCCTTGACCGGGATTCCGCGGCCTTCGTCGATGACTTTCGCGACGATGTCGCCGCGCTCGGCGAAGGCCTCCATGCGCACCGTGGTGCCCTCTCCGGAATACTTGACGGCGTTGTCCAGGAGGTTGACGAAGGCCTGTTCGATCAGCGTTTTGTTTACCTTGACGGTGAGGTCTTCCGGGCAGAAGATGGCGACGGAGATCCGTTTCTCGGCCGCCTTGATGCGGCATACCAGCCGTACGTCCTCAAGGATGAGCAGAAGCGGAATCGGTTCGGCCTCGAGCGGCAGGCCTTCCTGCTGTTCGAGGCGCGCGAGCGCCATGAGGTCCTCGATGATGTCCTCGAGCCGCCCTGCGTGCTTGGCGATGATATCCAGGAAACGGCGCGCCTGCCCCGGATCGTCGACGGCGCCGTCGGACAGGGTCTCGACGAAGCCTTTGATCGAGGTGATCGGCGTCTTGAGCTCGTGGGACACGTTCGCGACGAAATCGCGGCGTATGTTCTCAAGTTGGATGAGCCTGGTCATGTCGTGCAGCACCAGGAGGCAGCCGCCTCCCTCCCGCCCGGGAATCGGCGCGGCGTAGACCTGCAGATGGCGGGGCGTTTCGGCATAAATGGTGAGATTCCCTTCGACGCTCTTTCTGGCGCCGAGCGCGTCCTTCGCAATGCGCTGAAGTTCGGTCGCCCGGAAGGCCTCGAGCAGGCTTTTCCCGACCGGGTCGGCGCCGTCGGAAACCGGCACCAGGCGGAGAGCCGAATCGTTCGTCTTGACGACGACGAACGATTCGTCCAGGACGATGACGCCTTCGGCCATGCCGGCCAGGATCGCTTCGGCCTCGCGTCTGCGGCGCTCGACATCCTCGATCTGAGCCTTCAATTCGCCGGCCATCGCGTTCATCGTCTCGGAGAGCGTCTTGATCTCCTCGGGTTCGGAAATCCTGCTGCGGTAGCTCAGGTCCCCTTCTCCGAATCGTTTGGCGGCCAGCTCGAGTTCGAAAAGCGGCCGGTTGATTCGTTTGACCGAGGCGAACGCGAGCGCCGCCGCCGCGGCGAGGATGAGCGCTCCGCCGATCGCGATCTGCAGATAGAATGCGGATAACGTGTGCGTGAGGATGGGAAGGGGCATGGAAGCCCGGATCACCGCGATGGGCTTCCCGTCCCTGACTACCGTCCGGGCCAGATAGAGCAGGTCGCTGCCGATCGATTTAGAGGTGCGCGTAGCGCTCCCTTCGCCTGAAGATAGCGCTTGTTTGAATTCCGGGCGAGTCGAATGGTTTTCGAGCTGATCCGCCTTCGCTTGGGAATCGGCCAAGACCGTTCCGCTCAGCGTCATCACGGTCAGCCTGATGTCCACATCGGAGAACAGCCGAGCCGTCTCCGCGTCGCTGGGCATCGGTCTGCCTTCGGGAGTGAAGAACACATGCTCGCTCAGCAGGATGGTGTGCCTGAGTTCCCGTTTAGCCGATTCGTAGACGAAAGACCTGACCAGCGTCGTGGCCACCAGCGCGAACGCGGCCAGGCACGCGACGACGGTCGCAAAATAGGTCGGGTATACTTGCCTGAGCAGCGTCTTCTTCATTCTTTTTCTGTTTTGCCTTCATCGCTGTCGAGAAAGCGGTATCCGACTCCCCTGACGGTCTGCACGCGGTCCCCGTAGGTTCCCAGCTTCTTGCGGAGCCCGAGGATCTGGACGTCGACGGCGCGTTCGGTCACCGGATAGTCCTTTCCCTTGACGGAGTCGATGATCTGGTTGCGCGAGAACACCCAGCCGGCGTTCCGCATGAGATGATCGAGAATGGCGAATTCGGTCGCGGACAGGTCGACGGGAACGCCTTCGCAGCTTACTTCGTGGCGCGCGGAGTCGATGGAGATGCCGCCGATCGCCACCGGCTCGCCGGTGCCGGGCCGCGGCGCCGCCTTCTCCGCCACGCGGCGCAGCACCGCGCGCGCGCGGGCGATGAGCACCTTGGGGCTGAAGGGCTTGGTCACGTAATCGTCGGCCCCGAGCTCGAGACCCGCGACGATGTCGCTGTCCTCGCTTTTCGCGGTCGTCATGATCACGGGTATTCGTTCGGTGGCGGCGGAGCGTTTGAGCGTCCGGAGCACTTCGAGTCCGTCGGCGCCGGGAAGCATTATGTCCAGCACGATGAGGTCGGGGTTCGCGGTCGCGAGCAGGGAGAGCCCCTGCTCGCCGGTTTCAACGCCCACGACCGTATAGCCTTCTTTCCCTAGGTTGTAGGAAACGAGTTCCCGGATATCCGGATCGTCCTCTATGACCAGAATCGTCGCTTTCGCCACACGCGCCTCGCTACTCGTTCAGTTCTTCGTGCCGTCCGCTCACCGCGTACACGACCGTCTCGCAGATGTTCGTCACGTGGTCGCCCAGCCGCTCGAGGAATCCCGAGGTCTGGATGATCTTCGTTCCCTGCTGGGCCTTTTCGGGGTGCTCGCGCAGGTATTCGAGCAAGTCGGACACGAGCGTCTTGTGGAGCCTGTCGATCTCGTCGTCCATCGCGGCCGTGGCGCGCGCCTTGTCCGGATTGAGGGTTAGGAAGGCATCAACCGCGGCCCGCACCATGACGCAGCCCGTCTCCGCCATTTTCTCGATATTCTTGAGCGGCTTGATGTAGGGTTCGCCTTCGAGCTTGATGGCGGCCTTCGCCAAATGGACGGCGTGGTCGCCGATGCGTTCGAGCTCATCGGCGATCTTCATGGAAGATACGATGGTCCTGAGGTCCTGGGCCACCGGCTGCTGGGTCGCCAGGAGCCGCGCGCACCGGTCCTCGATGCGCAGCTGGAAGTCGTTCACGATCGGGTCGTCCGCTTTCACTTCCTGGGCTATCGCCTTGTTCTGCGTCTTGAAGGCTTCGAGCGCCTTTCGCAGGTCTTCCTCCACGCGGATGCCCATCTGCAGGATATCGTCGTTGAGCAGCTTTTTCTCTTCATCGAAATGCGCTCTTGAAGTCATGTATGCTCCTTATTCTCGCGATCGCTTCTCGCTCACGCGTCAGAAACCTATAAAACGCGCGTGAGTCGATTATCAGGATAATATGAGGATTCGGTTAGCTGGTATTTTTTTTAATGGATAATCATCAACGATGCATTAAAGCGCAGTCCCGGCCGCGCGCCTAGGGGGCGTGGAGGCGGCAATGCATATATCTTCGTATTCTCCTTTCGGAATCGAAGGCATGATCGTTCGGGTCGAAGTCGATATCCGGCGCGGAATTCCAGGCGTGGACATCAGCGGTCTGGCCGACGGCGCCGTCCGCGAGTCGCGCGAGCGGATCCGGGCCGCGTTCCGCAATTCCGGCTTTTCCTTTCCCCAGGACCGGGTGCTGGTCAATTTGGCGCCTGCCGGCGTCCGCAAGGAAGGCGCCGCCTTCGACCTGCCGATCGCCGTAGCCATTCTGGCCGCCTCCGCGCAGGCGCCCCTGCGCGCGGAATGCCTCGCCCTCGGCGAACTCGAGCTTTCCGGCCGCGTGCGTCCGGTGCGCGGCGTTCTGGCCGCGGTCTCGGCATCCAAAGACGCGGGCATAGAAAGCTTCATCGTGCCCGAGGAAAACGGCGCGGAGGCGGATATCCTGGCGGAAGGACGCTCCGCTGCGGTTTCGAGCCTTTCGGAAGCCGTAGCCGCGCTGCGCGTCCTGGACGCGACGGGCCGTTTCCCCGAGCGGACCGGACCGAGCCCCGATCCTAGCGACCGCCGGTTCCGGTACGGCGATTTCAGCGACGCGCGGGGGCTGGGGCGCTATAAGCGCGCGCTCGAAATCGCGGCGGCCGGCGGACACCACCTGCTCGCCTTCGGCGTTCCCGGCGCCGGAAAGACGATGCTCGCGCGGCGGCTGCCGGGCATACTCGCGCCCTTGACCGCGGAGGAGTCCGTGGAGACGACGCGGCTGCACAGCCTAGCCGGCGCGCTCGGCTCGGCCGCGCCCCTCGTCTCGACGCCGCCTTTCCGGGCCCCGCACCATTCGGCCAGCGCCGAAGGCATTCTCGGCGGCGGGCGCGGCCTCAGGCCGGGAGAGATCAGCCTCGCGCACAACGGCGTCCTCTTCCTGGACGAAGCGCCCGAATTCCGCTCCAACGTGCTCCACTCCCTGCGCGAGCCGGTCGAGGACGGCGGAATCACCCTTTCCCGCGCGGGCGGAAAAGCGACGCTGCCGGCCGATTTTCAGCTTCTCCTGACCGCGAATCCCTGCCCCTGCGGGAGGCTCGGCAAAACGAATTCGACGTGCTTCTGCTCATCCGAAGAGGTCGCGCGGCATTGGCGGAGAATGGGAGCTGCCCTGCTCGACCGGGTCGACCTGCGCGTGCCGCTCGCTCCGGAGTCGGTACGCGGTCGGGGCATCGGCGCTCAGGAAGAGCGCAGCGAGGCGATATCGGCGCGCGTCCGCGCCGCGGTGGAAATGCAGCGCGAACGTTTGGAGCCGTTCGGGATCAGACGGAACGGCCGCATCGGGCCGGCGCAGCCCGATCGCCTGCTCGGCCTCGACGCGCCGTCGAAGGCGGTCCTCGCGGCGGCCGCCGACAAGCTCGGCTTTTCCGGACGCGCCCGCGCTTCGGTGCTGCGCGTCGCGCGCACCGTCGCCGATCTCGAAGGCAGCATCGCGGTCAGGCGCGAGCATGTGCTCGAAGCGATCCAGCACCGGCGCTACGGCGACGACCCCTTCGACGTGCTCGCCGCCGCCGAGCTTTGACCGGATCAGGCGCCGCTTTCCGTCCGCAGCCCTTCGGCGAAGCGCTCGTCGATTTTCTTCCCGCCCGCCGTGATGCCCAGCTTGCGGTCGGGACGGTTGTTGCCGTGGAAATCGCTTCCCGCCGTCACCAAGAGGCCGAGTTCCCTTCCCAGGTTGTCGAGCCGTTCGCAGGCCCTGACCTTAGCCGTCGGGTGCCACGCTTCGAGCCCGTCGAGCCCCAGACCCTTCCATTCCTCGATAAGCGCGGGGAGCCGCCCCCATGCGACGTAGAGGGACAAGGGGTGGGCGAGGATGGCAGCACCCCCCGACTCCTTTATGAGCCGTATCGCCCGGGAGAGGTCCATGGACGCTTTCGGCACGAAGAAGGGGCGCCCCTTGCCGAGGAAGCGCGAAAAGGCCTGCTCCTGGTTGCGCACGATCTTTCGTTCGATCAAGAGGTGAGCGAAATGGGGTCTTCCGATTACTTTTCCCGCCGAAAACTGCTCGACATCCCCGTATTCGGCCTCTATCCCGTATTCGCGCATGAGGTCGAGGATCGCTTCGTTCCGCGCTACCCGCTGCGCGGCGAGAACCCGGATCGCTTCCAGGAATTCGTCGGTAGGACGATGGATGCCGAGCCCGAGCAGGTGGCACTCTCCCGGCTCGAACGCGATTTCCATCTCGATGCCGGGCACGAAGGCGATTCCCGCTTCCTCCGCGGCGCGCCGGGCTTCGCCGATGCCGTCGATCGTGTCGTGGTCGGTCAGGGATAGCAGCGTTATGCCCCGTGATGAGGCCTCGGCTATCAATTCGCGCGGAGAAAAGGATCCGTCGGATGCATTCGAATGCGTATGGAGATCGATCATCGTCTCTTAAGCTAACATAAAACAGTATTTATGCGAAAGGCGCGATAATATCGGATGAACGTGCCGATAATTTTCAAAGAGCAATATGGGTCGTTGACGCATTCGACGTCCGATCTTACAATTGTAACACGTTATGGAAGGACGGACCCAGCGTGGATAGCTATTCCTTGGTAGGCGGCGTCGTCGTGACGCCCCAGCGCATCATCAAAAAAGGATGTTTGGCCGTAGCCGGTTCACGCATCGTTTCGCTCTCCTCTCCGGGAAATAATCCGCTGAACGTCGGCGGATCTTCGGTCGTCTATCCCGCGCTCATCAATTCGCACGACCACATGCGCGGCAATTACCTGCCGCGCGTCGGTCCGCCCCCCGGCGTCTTCTATCTCAATTGGGGACCTTGGGACAACGATCTGAAAGCCTCGGCGGCTTTCGCCGAGCGCGAGCATCTTTCCGAAGAGAACAAGTATTTCCTCAGCTCGTACAAGAACATCTTCTCGGGAGTCGTTACCGTCAACGACCATTTTCCGCATGAGCTGAACAAGGACCTCCTTCCGCGGCTTCCGCTCCGCGCGATACAGGAATATTGCCTGGCCCATGAATGCTCGTCCTACGACCTCAAATGGGGCGAGGGGATAGAGATCGAGCACGATCGCGCGAAGGAGCGGGATTGGCCCTTCATCACCCATCTCGAGGAAGGCTTCGATCCGGAAGCTATGGACGGAGTCGAGCTGCTCGAGCGGATGGGGCGCCTGGACGACCGCTGCCTGTTCATCCACTGCATCGGGTTCACCGACGAGGATATCGCCAAGGTCGCGAAGGCGAAGGCCAACGTTTCTTGGTGTCCGGCCTCGAACATCCTCATGTTCAACGTGACCTGCAAGATCCGCAAACTGCTCGCGGCGGGCGTGAATGTGTCCATCGGGACCGATTCCACCCACACGGGGTCCGCCAACCTCATGGCCGAGATCGCTTTCGCGCGCGAAACCTACCGGAACATGTACGGCGAGGACCTGGCTCCGAAGACGATCGTCGACATGGTCACCGTCAACCCGGCGCGCGCCTTCCGCATGTCCGACCGCGTCGGTTCTCTCGAGGAAGGCAAGCTCGCCGATGTCCTGGTGCTGAAGGCCCGCGTCGACGATCCCTACGAGAACCTCGCGTCCGCCGGAATGGCCGACATCGAACTGCTCATGATGGAAGGGAAACCGATCTACGGAGAAGAGCGCTTCCTTCCGCTCCTGGGCGGGGCGCTCCCGGCCGGCTATTCGACCGTGACGGTCGACGGCCGGAAAATGTTCGTTTCGGGGGATCCCTCCTCGTTGTATAAAGAAGTGCGGCGTAAAGTCGGCTTCAAGAAAACGCTCGATTATTTGCCTTTCGAGCCGGAAATGTAGGAAGGAATCGCATGCCGAAAGCTCTCCAATACCGATCCAGCTCGGTGATCTACTTCCAAGGCGACTCGGCCGACAAGATCTACATCCTGCAATCGGGTAAGGTGAGCCTCAATTATAACGACATCGAGACCGGCCAGGACGTGCACGACCTCGTGCAGCCGGGCGAGTTCTTCGGCGTCAAGTCCGCCCTCGGCCGGTATCCCCGCGAGGAGAATGCCCTCGTGCTCCAGGATGCGGCGGTCGTGGCGTTCTCCGTCCCCGAGTTCGAGCAGCTCGCGATGACCAATATCCGCATCGTCATGAAGATGCTCAAGGTCTTCTCCAACCAGCTGCGCCGCATCCACAAGCAGGTATCCAACCTCCTCGAGAAGGAGGAGCAGCTGAGCCCCGAGATCGGCCTGTTCAAGGCCGGCGAGTATTATCTGAAGAATCGCCAGTATGCGCAGGCGAAGTACATCTTCAGCCGTTACCTGACCTACTATCCGGCAGGCAAGATGGCCCCGCAGGCCGCCAAATACGTCGAGTCGGCCGAAGGATCGCTCGCGCGCTATGGGGAAGGGAAGGGGCCGGCTCCCGTATCCGATGCGCCCGCCTCGACCCCGAAGCCGGACAAGGGCAAGGAGCTGTCCGCAGTCGCGAAATCGTACTACGACGCGGTGAGCCTTTTTTCCCAGGAAAAGTACCCGCTGGCGCTTTCGGGCTTCAAGAAAATCGTGGACGCGAACGAGGATGCCGAATACGTCGCCAAAAGCGTGTACGAGATCGGCCGCTGCCTGTTCCTGACGGGCAACCACGAGGCGTGCATCAAGCATTATACGCAGATGATCACCGCCTACCCGAAGCATCCCGATCTCGGCGACGCCCTTTATTTCATGGCGCAGTCGTACGAGAAGAAGGGCGAGAAGGATAGGGCGTCCACCTTTTATAAGAAGATTTTGTCGATGACTACCGATGAGGACGAGATGATACACATTAAGGCCAAGAAGGCCCTCAAGGCGTTGGAGGCGTAGGAATGGCCATGGATCTTGCGGCGTTCGGCCGTTTCGCGCGAATCTTCCAGAAAGGCGAAATCATCTTTTCCGAGTTCGAGCCGGGCGACGCCTTTTACCTGATACAGTCCGGCCGCGTCCAGATCGCCAAGATCATGGGCGATATCGAAAAGACGATCGATATCCTGCAGCCGACCGAGCTCTTCGGCGAAATGGCGATCCTCGAAGACTCTCCCCGGTCCGCGACGGCGATCGCGCTCGACCAGGTGAAAGTGCTGGAGTTCAACCGCGCCAACTTCGAAGTGCTCATGATGGGCAATCCTCAGATCGCCCTGAAGCTCCTTAAGCTTTTCACGAAGCGCATCTACGATCAAAAGCGCCGGTTCATGATCCTGACGCTCGAGGATCCCCAAGCGAAGGTCGCCGACGTCTTCCTCATGCTCGACGAGACCCAGCCGACGACCGACCGCGAAAGCGACCGCCGGGAGTTCCGCGCGAGCATCGACGACATCGGCCATTGGGCGGGCATGTCCGGCGACCAGGCCCGCGATGTGCTCAACCACTTCATGACCCAGCGCCGCGTGGAGATCTTCCAGGACAAGATCGTGGTCAAGAACATCAACGATTTCCAGCGCTTCGTGAACTCCCGGCGGAAGAAATAACGGTCAGACTTGACCTTCCTGTCCATTTCCGTATACAGTGGCTTCCGTTGCCAAGATGGCTCAGTCGGTAGAGCGACGCACTCGTAATGCGTAGGTCCCGGGTTCGATTCCCGGTCTTGGCTGTATAAAACCCGGACATCAGTGTCTGGGTTTTTTAATGCAGCTTCGCGGAACGAAACCATCCTCTAAAAACCTTTACCCCACATCCTGTTGATGGCGCTTCATGCGCCGAGAGCTTCGATCGAACAGCAAAAAAACCTAGCGTCGAGCTTTAGGAACCTGTGCGCTCAAATAAAAATCTCACTA
>QKCO01000078.1 GCA_003245635.1 Treponema sp. | reverse complement strand
GGGGCGCCGCCGCCGCCGATACCCCTGAACTGTTCCTCATGAACGGCGACAAGCCGATGGTTCGTCCGGGAACGTACATGCGCTTGGCTACGGAGGCGGATCGCCGGGCCGCTGAGGGGCTGCCCTTCGCGCCGCTGTTCGCGGCCTTCGGCGGGAAAACGGGGCATCCGGTTCTCGTTCGCAGGGACTGGATCCTTGCGTACCCGAGCGCGGCGGGCCGCACCGAACGGATGAAGGACTTCCTCGTGGAGTTCGGGCCGCTGTCGGTCGAATGCGGCGATCCGGGCGTGCTGGCCGATATCGATACGCGGGAGGATTACGAGTCCCTCCGCCCGGATTTGCACATCACCTCTTGATCGTCGAAAATGACAGTATGCGGGGGATCGAGAATTTCTTAAGACTTTTGTTTCTATCACTTCTTTTGCCCGCCGGAAACATACTTCTCGCCCAAGGCATCGATCCTGTGGCGCCTCCTGTGAAAAATGTTCTGGTCGTTTTTCCTTACCACGCGTATTTGTCCGCCTCGATCCTCGGGGAAGAGGTTATCCGCGAGAAGACGTCGGGCCTCATCGATATCAGCCTCAATCTCTATTTCGAGTACCTGGATCTTTCCAGGTTTCCCGGGACGGCGTATCGCAAAGCCGTATTCGATTTCATCAATGGGAAATATGCCGGAATCGGTCTCGACTGCATCCTGCTCGCTTCGAAGACTGCGCTCGATTTGCGCATCGACGGGGAGATTTCCGTCGCTCCCGACGCACCGTCGGTCTTTTTCGATGTGAACGAGCAGGCGCTCGACGGCGTCGGTCTGCCGGCCTCGATCTACGGCGTGACCGCCTCGATCGACCATCGGCCTACAATCGAATGGTTCGAGGGCGCGAAGGGGCCCATCCGCGAATTGGCGGTCGTGTACGGCAGAGGTCCTACGGACGGATCCTCGTCGGCACCGGTCAGGGAGCTGCTGGATTTTCTGCGGGCGCGCGGTATCCGTTATGCGGACCTTTCCGATCGGCCGTTCTCCGCCGTGCTGGACTACGTTTCGGGCATGCGCTCCGGATCGGCCGTTCTGTACCACCTGCTTTTTCAGGACGCCGCGGGGGACCGCTACCGGCCGAGCGAGGCTTTGCGCCGCCTGGCCGCAGCCTCGGCCGTTCCAGTGCTGGTCGGGTACGATCGCTTCGTCGGCCTGGGCTCGCTCGGCGGCTATACCTACAGCATCGAATCCCAGGCATCTGAAGCCGTCAAGATGATGCTGGCGATCCTGCGCGGCGAGCGCCTCGGCAAGGGACGCGTAGTGAAGGGCCGAGGGAACCGCTTCGTTTTCGATCACGAAGTTGCGCGGCGTTTCGGGATACGCGTGAAGGATTTGCCCGCAGGGTCGCTTCTCAAGAACCGGATACTCTCGTTCGGAGAGCTGTACGCCAGGGAAATTCTCGCGCTTTCCGCGGTGATACTCGTTCTGGCCGTTCTCGTGGTCGTTCTCTCCGGTCAGACGCGCCGTCTTCATCGGGCCAGGGTCGCCTTGGCGGATCTGAACGCGGATCTCGAATCGCAGGTCTCGCTGCGGACCTCGGATTTGTCGACGGCGAACCATCAGCTGCGTGAGGAGATAGCCGAGCGGGCGCGGGCGGAAAAGTCCCTTCATGAGGCCCTGGCCGAACGCGGCGTTCTGCTGAAGGAGCTCAACCACCGGATCAAAAATAATCTGCAGATAGTGCTGTCGCTCATAAGGCTCTCCTCGTCCGAGGAGCCGAACCGCGAAACCGCCGTTCTGAAGGAGGCCGCCGGGCGAATCGAAGCGATAGCGAACGTGCACGAATCCTTCGATCCCGACGACGATTCGCTGGTTGTTTCGCTCGATGATTACCTGAACCGTTTGGCGAAGGACGCGATCGGGATGCACGCGGGCGTTTCCCGGATATCCATCGAGACGGCGACCGGGAGCGGCATGTCTGTGCCCATGAAGACGGCCGCGAGCGTCGGCCTCATCGTGAACGAGCTCCTGACGAACGCGTTCAAGTACGCGTATCCTGACGGATCGGGCGGGCCCGTCCGGATCGGTTCTTCCCTTTCCGCCGACGGAACGCTTATAGTCCAGGTATCGGACGAAGGCGTCGGCATCGATCCGGAAGCGGTCGCCCGGCCGGGGTCCCTCGGCATGGGCATCGTCAATTCGCTCGCCGAAGGCCTCGGCGCCCGGCTGGAGCTCGAAGCCGCACCCGGCAAGGGCACCCGCTGGACGCTTTCGTTCCCGAAATCGAACTGAACGGGGATTCTCATGTGGAAATTGTTCGCGCTCCTCTCCGCGGTGTTCGCCGCGCTGACCTCCATCCTGGCCAAATTCGGCATGAAGGGCGTCAACTCGAACCTCGGCACCGCGATCCGAACGGCGGTGGTGCTCGTCCTCGCCTGGGGAATCGTCCTCGGCACCGGCAACCTCAAGGCGATCAAGGATCTTACGCGCCAGAATTGGATCTTTCTCGTCCTGTCGGGGCTCGCGACCGGTTTTTCCTGGCTCTTCTATTTCAGGGCGATCCAGCTCGGCCCGGTCTCCAAGGTCGCTCCGATCGATAAATTCAGCGTGGTGCTCACGATCGTTCTTTCCTTTTTCATCCTGCAGGAGCAGGTAACGCTGAAAGTCGTCATCGGCGGACTATTGATCAGCCTGGGGACCTTTGTGTTGATTATCTGAATATTACCCGGATGATATTGACAATTTAATATTATCCGGGTAAATATATTGTATGAACGATACGACTTACACGGCATTCGCCGGATTCCGAAGAATCGCCTCGGGCGATCTGCCGACCATGCTCCGCGGCGTGAAAGCCTTCTACGATTCGAACGTCGAGGGCTTCCTCATTTTCGACCATTCGACCGGACGCCAGGTCGATTTCAACTTCACCGGCACTCTGGACGACGTGCTCGCGCGGGTTTCGCCCAAAAGCGAGGCCGCGCGAGACGATGCCGCCGAGCCGGCGCCTGCCGGGGCGGCGAAAGCCGGCAAGGGGAGGCCGCGCCTGGGCGTGGTTTCCGGAGAGGTGACGCTGCTGCCGCGGCATTGGGAGTGGCTGGCCAAGCAGCCGCTCAAGGCTTCCGGCACGCTGCGGCGTCTGGTGGACGAGGCGCGCGCCAAGGAATCCTCCGATCCGAAGAAACGGCTCGAAGCGCTCGGGAATCTCCTCTGGGCGCTCGCGGGAAACTTGCCGAACTTCGAGGAGGCCGGCCGCGCGCTCTACTCAGGCGATCTGGACCGTTTCCTGTCTTTCGCGGATCAGTGGCCTGAGGATCTCGGCCCGTTCTGCAGGGAATGGACGGGAAAATAGGAAAAGCCGCCGCTAAGGAGATAGCGCGCTATCGGCCGTGCCAATAGCGGGCCGGTATCGCGCGGGTTTCCGGCGTCATCAAGGGATTGGGGATATCGATCCTCGTCCGGTCTTCGATATCGGCTTTTTCGAGTATCGTTTTCACCGCCGGATGATTGTAGAAGAACCGATTGAAACTGCCGTCGGCGTAGGCCGTTTCGAAACCGTCTTCCAGAGCCTGCGCCAGCTCCTCATTTTTAGGACTGGTGAAGAAGAAGCCCGCGAAAGGATATACCAGCAGGATGCG
>QKCO01000024.1 GCA_003245635.1 Treponema sp. | reverse complement strand
TTTAGTTGGTTTTTTTTAAGGGATGTGCGATTTCATTCTCCCTTTTCTCGATGGCCGCTTTGACTCCGGCGATCTCATCTAGCAGTTCGCGCACGACAGGGCTATCCTTCGTGATCGACTTCTGGTCCCGGGCGACGAACGCATCATAGACCTCGAGGCCGAGCTTGCTTATCAGCTTATGAGACTGTCCTTCGAGCTGGGCGATTTCAAGCTTGAGAACCCCCTTCTCGCCGAGATCCTGGGCTTTCGCGCCGGCTTTGATGGCGAAATCTTTGGAGGCCGAGAGACTCTTGTCGACGATATCGCGCAGCTTTTCGCTGAATGTCATAACCTTCTCCTACTTCTTCTTGATACTCAGGATAGTAAGATCGTCGTATTGGGCGTCTTCCCTGATATGAGTATAATACATATACTCGCTCAATTCGGGGTGATCTTTCGCATGGGATGAGTAGTTCCTGTATTGGTCGAAATGATCTCTGAGGAAAGCATCTACTTTCCGGTCGACGAGCACTCGGTCGTTTTCGTCCGCGTGCGGGTCCCGGTACATCCGAAATACCTTTTCAACTGAAATGAGAGCTAGCACCGCCTCCTCGATGTCTCCCCGGCATGAGGAGAAATCGAAGATGAAACGCTCGGACGGATCGGGATTCCTCGTTTTCAGCAGTTCGTATCTGGTGCGCGAGAGAACGGCCTCGACGATCTCGACGACACGCTCGAACCCGATTTCCTCGTCGGGAATACCCTTCTCCTGGATCATGTCCTTCGAGCCGGCGGCTTCACGCAAACGGCTTTCAGCCGCGAGCTCGTATTTGTCCGTATCTTTCCAATACACGAGCTCGCGGAGCTGCGCATCGCGGAATACGCGCTTGGCTTCTTCGATACCGTCCGTATAGAGGAGCAGGAAGTCTCCCTGCGACAGATTGAGCGTCTTCATAGGGAAGCCGGTCTTGAGTTCGATCAGGTCGTTCGGGAAAGGCCCGGCCGCGGGCGTCTCCTGAAGCTCGAGCGTTTTCAGCCTCCCCTCGGAGGCGTCGTAATAATGCACGAGCTTGTCGCCGGCGTTGCAGAAACGGACGAGACCGGTCTTCGAATCGAACAGGCACAAGGTGAACGCGGCGAACAAACCTTTATAGCCCTGCGAATTGATGAATCCGTTGATGCGGTAGACGAGCGGCTCGAGGTTGAGGCCGCGCGCATCGCGCTTCCATCTCTGGAAATGGTCCTGGAAAAGGGTCGCGACTTCGACCATGATGAGCGCCGCGGGAACGCCTTTTCCCGAAACGTCGCATTTGATGACCGCGAAATAGTCGTCGTCCAGCTTGACGTAGTTGAAGTAGTCGCCCGAAACACCCTTCGCGCCTTCGTAGTACCCGAAGAATTCGGCCTTGTCCGTTTCGAGCCGGCCCGAGATAAGCTTGCGTCCGCGGTCGTCGGTTTCGAGGGGGATGAACATCTTCTGTACCTCTTTACCGACCGTCAGATCCTTGGACGCTGCGGCGGCCTTGACCAGGCCGTGGGTCATATCGTTGATCGTATCACCGAGGATAGCTATCTCGTCCTTGCTCTTGACCGTGATTTCGTGGCCTTCGAGCTTGGATTTGTCGTCCTCGTCGCGGATGGCCTCGACGTGCGCCACCAGGCGCTTGATCGGGCGCACGATGACCGAAGCGAGCAGCAAGGCGCCGACGACGCCGATGGCGACCGCCAGCAGCGCTACCGCTCCTGTGATCCGCAGGAGGTCGCGGCGGCCGGCGTCCATCGCTGAAGCGATCGTCTCGGTGCCGACTTCGAGCCGAACGAGACCGCGGAAATACACGTTCTCCGAGCCTTGGCGATACATGACGGGTTTGTAGAATATGAACGCGTCCGAGTCTTTCGGCAGCCGATTCCCCTCGAACGATGGTTCCGATCCGATTCTGGACGCGATATTCGAAAGCCGCTCGACCAGCCGGGATTCCAGCTCGCGGGAGGTGTTCTGAATATCGTCCCGGCGGCGTACGCTCTCGGCGTCCGTGCGCAAGGCGAGCTTCAAGCCTTCCTGGGTCAAATCGGCGATGCCGGATGAAAGTTCTCCGACCTCCGAACGGGCCTGATCGTCCAGAGCCTTGGCTATGGCGGCGATTTTCGGAGACAGCGCATCTTCGACGCGGGAAACCCCGATGCGGAATTCGGCCGTATCGATCTTCTGGGCGATCTTCGGATCGTTGGTGGCCCATACATGGTCGCTGAAGGTAGTCGCGTCGCGGCCGAAACCGGTTATCGTCGCGTAGCGGGCTTCAGGGATAGCCGCGGTCTGCGCCGGCAGGAAGCCGAGCTCGAGCACGTTCTGGCTCGGCAGGTACGCGCGGGCGCCGGACGCGAGGCTTTCGAGGAGAACGCGGGAGCGGTCCTTGAGACCGCGCACCAAGGTCTCCTCCTGTGTCCGCGTCATGAGCACCGAAAGAGGAACTGAAACGAGGACGACGACGGCTACGACGAGAAACGTCGTGAACGCCGCGAGCTTGAAGCTCAAGCCGCCGCTCCGTCTGCGCACCGAACCGACGATCGCTTTCTTTTCAGATGGCATAAGTTCTCCCGAGAGCAGGGCCGCGACTTCGGTTCGGATTTGGGAGCTTTCGCGGAGAACGCTTCCGATGCCCCGAACCGAGGCGACTGCCCCGAATAAGCCGAATACGACGAGCGCCGCCAGCAGCATGAGAACGGAATCGAGCACGAATCTGCGCTTGGCGGCGGGCGACCACGAGGGTTCCCAGGAACGGGAGAAGTCGCCGAATTTGATGGTTCCCGATTCGTCTACGGAAACGAGCGGAGCGGTGAGATAGAGCCCCCGCGTCGGATGAACGAGGCCGATGCGGTACCGCCCTTCCTCCAGATCCTCGACCCGCAGACCGCTGATCATACGGTCGGACTCGACCCGGTACTCGCCGGCGTTCAACGTGAACTCGCGGTCGTAGGGAGGACGGCCGTCCCTATCGAGGAAGACGCGGGAAACGGCGCCGCCTTCGGAGAATCCGCGGCCGACGATCTTCAGCGAAAGGACCCCCATATCGTCCCGCTTCGCGTCGGCGAACGTGATGTAGGTATAGGGAATGTATTTATCGGTCCTGAAATAGCCCGAAACGCTTTCGCCCACGTTCCCCACCTCGTCGATGGCCGAAACGGTGAAGCGCCAGATGCCGTCGTCCCGATTGACGTAGGAGGCCGAGGGCGAGGCACCCGAAAAAGTGCGTGGGGGATCGCGGCGGGGGAAGCGTTTCGCCGCCTCCGCTTCAAAGTCGAACGACGCGAACTTCGCGGCGGCGGAGAAGAAGTTCGGAGGAGCGACGTATTCGAGTTCCCAGGAATAGCCGGCCAAGTCGGAAGCGGGCGGCGGATTCCACTCTATGGAGAAAGTGTTCGAGACGAGGAAACCCTTTTCATCGACGGGCGGCAGCAGCAGATTCACTCGTCCGGGCGGCGTCGTGTCGCGGACGAAAGCGATGCGGGAAGGAGGCGACCAGTTGCCGGCGAAATCGAGGGCGCGGACGGAGAAATACCATACGCCGTCCTCGTTCGCGACGCGTTCGGCGCGCAGGACCGAAGCGAAAACCTCCTGTTTTTCTGGCGGCGCCTCGTCGGGATCCATGCTCCAGGAAAAGGAAAAGCCGGCTATTCCTGACGAATCGTCGGGAACTTTCCATGAAATGCGGGCCGTATCGCGGCGGATCCGCTTTCCGGGCGTAAAATTGTCGGCGACGAGCACCGGAGGAACCGCCCGCTTGTCGGGTTCGAGGAACATGAGCCGGTCCGTGCTCCGCAGCTTCGACTGCCAGAATAAGTAGAGACCGTCGGAATCGATGGCGGGCCGCGCGAAAGCCGAGTCGACCGGAGAATTCGTCAGATCGTAGTCCTGCCAGATCACGCCCGCGCGTTGGGCGAGGTATACGCGGTCTTGGCCGCGGCGGTTGTCGAACCACACGACGGTCGGCTCCCCGCGATAGTCGAACACGAGCGGATTGTTGCAGTAGGCTCCGGAACCGGTCACGCGGTCGGCTTCGCCGGAGATGTCGCCGTTTTCGGCGAGTTCGGCGATATAGATTTGGGGAGATTGGGTTCCGACCCTCCGTTCCCAAGCGAGATACAGGGAGCCGTCGACGACGGCGAGGTTCGGCCGCTGATTGTCGAAGAGTTCGGGATCGGTCGCCTGAGAGAACGCATCGCGGAACGAAGTCACCCGCTTGGCGGCGGACCAGGTCAAGCCTCCGTCGGATGAGGATTTCAGGTACAGCTGGAACGTCGGGCGGGCAGTTGTCGAAAGCGATTGAAAAACGACGAAATCCTTGCCTCCGACCGACGTGTGGGAAGGCAGGAAGTTGAGCCTGAGGCCTTCCTCGGTCACGAAGGGAACGAAGGACGACCAGGAAACGCCATCGTCCGAGCGCGAAGCGAAAAGAGAAAGACTTTGATCCGCACTCATGGTGGCGAACAGGATGAAGCCGCCGTCGGCGCGCACGAAGATGCGCGGAGAGACGGCTCCGGAGGAGCCGAGGGGCGACTTCGCTCCGTTGAGGACGATTTTCGAGAAACGGTTCCCGTAATCCTCCGACGACAGGACCTCGATCGTCGACGCGGACGCGGAGACTGCCAGGAGAATGCGCCCCGAGGGGGCGACCGCGATGCTGGTTATCGCCGGTTCGCTGCCGGCGAACGCATAGGGACCGGCGATGTTCCGGTAGGTCTTCCACCCCTCGCCGGAGCGCTTCACGGCGACCGAAAGGCTGATCGCGCCGGAATCGTCGCCCGAGGAGGAGGATTCCTGCCACGCGACCGCCGAAACAGTGCCGGCCGAGGCGGATACGGGGAAGCGCGCGGCTCCCGGCACGAAGGGAACCGGCGTCTCCCAATAGAAATCCGCGAGCGCGAACAGGGGGAGCGCGCAGGAGGCGAGCAGGACGATGAGAGCGCCCCGGATGCGAGACCTCGTCATAGCCGGGCCTGGATACGCCGCTGGAGTTCGAGGATGCGCGGCGAGTTCTTGTTCTGAGGATCGCGCAGCAGCTGTTCGACTATAGCGAGTGCGACTATGGTGTTCCCCTTCTGCAATTCCTGCACCGCGCGCTGGTATTCGCGTTCGGCGGTATTCGTGAGCACGACGGCGGCCTGCCCGCCGACATCGACTTGGATGCGGTCCTTCAAAGCAACGGCTTGTTCGTTGCTGGGGTTTAGCTTCAACGCTTCGTTGAGCTGCTCGAGCGCTACGGGGAACTGGCCGCGCAGGTTGGCGTCGACGATGCGCCGCGCGGCGGCGGTGAGCTGCGCCGATCGCGCGAGCGCGGCGCGGTCGGGCGGCGGCAGGCGCATCCCCAGATCGATCTCGACCTTCTCGATGAGCGTCCGCAGGCCGGGGAAGCGGGGATTGATTTCAGCGAGGTCCTGGAGCTCGGAATAGGCTTCCTGCGGCCGCGCCTTCACCTTCGCCTGGGCGTCGCTTATCTTTTTCCGGAACGAGGCGTTGAATGCGTCCGGATCGGTCACCTGCTCGATGCGCAGGCTCAAGAGGCTCGCTTCCTGGTTGATAGGGAAAACGATCTTCACTTCCTGGATCTTCTTCTTCGCGTCCTCGAATTTGGCCAGCGCGTCGGTTTTCCGGCGGGCATCGAGCAGAGCCTTCCCTTCCTCGTAATACTGCCGGGCGAAGCTGAGCAGGCGGCTCATTTCCGCATAGAGGGGAGCCGTGACGGGGATGGTCCGGCCCGTCTTGATCGATAGGGCGCTCCTGACCAGGGTGAGCCAATACGCGACTTCCGGTTCGTCGTTCACGTTGGTCGTCTTCCACCGGTTCTGCGCCTGCAGAAGCGTATCTTCCGCCCGGTCGAAGCTGCCGGCGAAGTAGGCTTCGCGGCCGACGGTGATGAGCCGGCGTACGTCCCGAACGACCACCTCGTTCTCGGTCTTGGTGATTTCAGCCGACAGGGCGAGCAGCCTGCGGTCGCGGTCGGCCCGCAGGGACGCCGATTCCTGGATCGACAGGGAGTAGTCGAAGCGTTCTCCCGCCCGCTGGAGCCGTTCGCGCGCCATGTCGAAATTCTGCCGGGCCAGCGCGGAGCGGGCCTCGGCGTAGCGCCGCTCCCCTTCGAGCCGTGCGCTCTCCGCCTCCTGCACGCGCTGGCGGGCCGCGGCGAGGGCAGCGCGTGTTTCCGATTTGAGCGCGGCGGCTTCGCCCTGCAGAGCCCGCGCGCCCGCGGCTATTTCCCGAAGCCTGGCGTCGCCGGACACGCGCGAGTTCTCCGCGCCGATTTCCTTGAGGAGGCCGGCCGACGCCGCCTCGATGCCGGCGAGCTTCTCGTCCGCGCCGGCATAGACCGGAATGCTTTCGGCCGGATATTTCAGGACCGATCGGCCGTCCGCCGAAGCGGTCCCCGACTGCAGATCCTTTCCGCGCGCCATGTCTGTTTTCGCCGAATCCCGCGAAAGGCCGATCTCGGCGAGCTCAATGCGGTACTGCGCGGCGGCAGAATCGGTATCCGTGGCGAACACGGCGCCGGAAAGCACGGAGAGCTTCCGCTGCGCCTCCGCCGCGTAGGACACGGCTTCCGAGCCCAAGAGTTTCTGCGCCGCGTACTCGGAAACGAGCGAGGAGTACGTTCCGACCAGATCGATCTGCCCCGCTACTCTGCCGGCCAATTCGAGGAGGTCCGCGCGGTCGGCGCGGATTGCGGAGACGACCGCGGCGGCCGGGGCGGCCCCCGCTTCATAGGGTTTCGCCGTTTCGGCCGCGCGCGCGGCCAGCCGGCCGAAGTCCTGGGTGAGCGATTCGGCGGCGGCCTCGTGCTTGGCGAGCCGGCTGAGCGAGCGGTAGCGGAGCGCCGACTGCGGCTTGCCGGCGATGATGGAGCGGCCGTAGGAAGTCAACGCCGGACTCATTTCCGCGCCGGCGACTGCCGCCCAGAGCCCGCTCGTGCGCATCGCCAGGTCGGCGTACTCGGCGGTGGAAAGGAAGGACTCGCGCGCGGAGGCATCGCCCGCGGCGCGGAGCGCCATGGACGCGGCGTAGGAACGATCGGCGGCCGCGGCCGATACCGCCTGCACGCGGTTGGCGAGCGCGATCCAGAGGGTGTCCATCGCACCCATGATGCCTTCCGGACGGACTTCGGTCTTGCGGCCCAGCACGAAACGGAAGGCGAAGGGTAGGAAGGAGCTGTCGGTCAGCGACTTGTCGGCGCTCTGCAGAAGCAGGAACTGCGTCTCGAAGCCGCGGCCCGCGGCGGTCACCGCATTGCGGGCCGCGGCGAACTCGAACATCACCGACTCGAGCGCGCGAATCGCCTCCGTCGCGGGGGAGAGACCTTCGCGGCCGTTCGCCGCCGCGAAGGTTTTCTCGAAAGCGGTAGCGCCGGCTTCGAGCCGTTCGACCAAAGCGGGGAAGCGCGCGACCTGGGCGTTGATCGTGCGGAGGCCTTCGTCCACCCGGGATACGATCAGCGGGCCGTAGCTCGCGGCATCGAACTCTTCCTTATAGAGGACGAAGCCTTCGGTGTATTTCCTGGCGGCTGCCGCATACGCGTTCCGGTCGAGGAGAGCGCGTCCTTCGCCCATGATCTGCTCGAATTTGCTCCGGTTGTAGGTGAAAAGCGCCGTTTCCTTCGTCCGCGACAGGAATTCGCGGGCGGCCCGGTTCGGGGCGGCTTCGAGGTCCTCGAGCCGCTTGATAAGCGCGAGCTTCCGTTCGTCGTTGAGCGGATCGTTGACCATGACGTCGAGCAGCTCATCGGCGGTCTGGTTGTAGGTTTCCCTCAGGCGGATGATCCGCTGCAGGCGTTTTTGGGCATCGTCGAAGCGGTTCGGGTTCTGCTTGATGAAGGAGGTGAGCTCGACGATGGCCTCGTTGTACAGCCGCGAAGCGATCAGCTGATCGGCTTTAGACAGAGGATCCTCCTTCCGCCCGCCGGCATAGGCGTTCGGCGCGATCGCCAAGAGAAGAAGGGCGATCGCCGCAAGGACGGAGGACCGCGTCCGGGCGCGGAAGACTTTTACCATTTCGAGCCGTTAATAATATCGGTACGGTCTATCCCGCGCTATAGAAAGGCCGCGGGAATAGCGATATTATTGATAAGGGAAATATATCGTGATGAAAGGGAGATCACCTCTCGCAGCCTTATTATTGATCTTCTCACCTTTTTGGGCAGGCGCGCTCAATATATCGTCCGATTGGTATTCCCAGACCGTCGACTACCTGGCCGAGCTGTACGGCGTCGATGAAAACGCCGGGTTGACCTCCTTCAGATCCCTGTACGTGCCGATGGGCGGACGCGCCGAAGCGATGGGGACCGCGTTCTCGTCGGTGGCCGACGACCCGTCCTTCATCGAATGGAATCCCGCCGGATCGGCCACGATGAAACGCTCGGAGCTGTCGTTCTACCACAACAACTGGATCGCGAGCACAAAGGTCGAGGGAGCGGTCTACACGAAGCGCTTCGGCGACATGGGAATCGCGCTCGGAGGAAAGTGGCTCTACGTCGACTTCACTGAATACGACCAGTACGGAGACCGGGCCTCGAAAGGGTACTATTCCGAGACGATCGCGGTGGCCAACCTTTCGTACAATTTCTTCCGCGGCTACTATTTCGACGGCATTTCGCTCGGAGCCAACGCGAAAATGGGCTTCCGCGCGGTTCCCGACTATTCGAACGATGCCGGCTATGTCGATCCGAGCTCGGGCGATTCGCAGTCGGCTTTCGCCGTCATGCTGGACGCGGGTCTGCTGACTCGCTTCAACATCCTCAAGTTCTACCACGCGAAGGAGCGGAACGCGGCCTTTTCGGCTGTCCTGCGGAACGTCGGTCCGGCGCCGCTCGGCGATCCGCTTCCCACCGTCGCGACGATGGGTGTCTCCTACCACCCGATCAGGCCGATCGTCATGTCCTTCGATTATTCCTTCCCGCTCAATCTGGTCGACCCCACACTCTCCGAGGCTCAATACTGGGCAACAGGACTTTCCGTCGCGGTAACGCCGTTCATCGACATGCAGGGAGGGCTCATGGTGCGAGGCTCGAATCCCCGCATCAGCATCGGCAGCAAACTCCTGGTCGCGGGCATCGACCTGAACGTCAACTATACGCTCGACCTGACCACCAGCCTGCAGCCGCTCAACCGGGTCAGCCTTTCGGCCCGCTTCAATTTCGGCGATGACGGCAGGGCGGTAAAGGCGGCCCGGGTCGAGGAGCTTTACCTGACCGGACTCGACGAATACGCGAACGGCAATACGGAAGAGGCGGCCCGCTTGTGGACCGCCGCGCTCAAGCTCGACCCCGGCTTCGACCCCGCGCGGGAAAGCCTCGCGGCGATCGATCGATCCCTGCAGCTCGTCCGCCGGATGGACGAAATACAAAAGCTCGAATAGCTCAACGCTTGCGGCGGAAAACCCGATAGTTCATCTGCGGGAAAATCTTGTGCCGCTTCTCCAGCGTCGTCAGCCACTCGGTGCTTATATAGTTCCCGCCGAGCGATTCGTATACCGTCGTGAAATTTTTGATGTGCTCCTCCACCCTTTTGCGCGCGTATTCGGGCGAAGTGCCGCTCTTGAGAATGAAGGCCCAATCGGACGCCTGGGCCAACAGGAGTTCCCGCGCCGCCTGGTTGAGGGCGCGCTCCTTGAGCCCGCCGTCGTCGGGGAAACGCTCGGCCAGTTCGGACATGCGGACGATGGAACGGAGCATGTGCCGGTAGATCCAGTCGTTCGAACTGTCGAGCCACGTTTCCGCGTAGCCGTTCGCCCCCCAGGTCGAGAACTGCGGTGTGGCCGTCTGCGTCGGCGGATCGGCGTCGATGATATCCGACGGAGAAACGAGTACGACATCGTCGCGAAGGGAAGCCAGGCGGAACAGCTTCTCGACGAACGCCGGGCCTTCGAACCACCAGTGGCCGAACAGCTCGGCGTCGTACGCGCAGACCGCGCATCCGGCGGCCCCGACTGCGGCGGAGGCGGCCCTCCCCCGTTCGGCGCGCGCGTCGAGGAAAGCGGCGGCGTGCTCTTCGATGCGGCGGGCGGCGGCCGCGGGATCGTAGACGTTTTTGTCCGAAGCCCCGCCCGTGACCGCCCAGTACTTGAAACCGGTCGCCGAACGCACTCCGGTCGGCTCCAGGAAGCAATCGATATCCTCGGCAGGCAAATCGAAACCGATATCCCGGTAATAGTCGCGATAGATCGGGTCGGAGGGGAAGCCGGTCTTGCTGTCCCAAATCTCGCGGGACGCGAATAGGTCCCGGGCGAAGACGGCCAAGCCTTCCGGAGTCTTTACGGGAGCGAAAGTGCCGTTCTCAGGACAAGGCTCGGCGAAGATCAGCCCATGCGTATCGACGATCGTGTAGGAGAAATTATACGAGCGCAGCAGCGAATCGGCGCCGGGGAACCAGCCGAGCTCCGGCAGCCAAAAGCCCGACGGATTCTTTCCGAAATAGGAGCGATGGGTCGAAAGGGCGAGCTCGATCTGAGCCTGCAGCGCTTCGGAGTTCGAAGCGAGGAAGGGCAGAAAGGCGTGCGTCGCCGCCGTCGTCATGAGCTCGAGGCGTCCTTTTTTGTGGTAAAAATCGTAGGCTTTGAGCAGATCCTTCTCGTAGCGCTCCACGAACAGCACGCGATCCTCGACGGCCCGATCGTAGTAGAAGCGGGCGAGCGGATTGGTTTTCGGGTCGCCGGCGGTTCGTTCGGCTTCGCGGGCTCCGAGCTCGATCAGACGATCGAGATGCTCCACGTAGCGGTCCTGAAGCAGGGAATCCGCGAGCATTTCGCACAGCGTTGGGGAAAAGGACATCGCGAGCCGGAACGGAATCTTATCGGCCTCCAAACGGTCGAAGACGCGCAGCAGCGGCAGATAGGTATCGGAGATCGCTTCGAACAGCCATCGCTCTTCAAGAAAGCTCGGATGTTCCGGGTGCCTTACGAACGGTAGATGCGCGTGGAGGACGAGAGCGACGGAAGGCGTATTCTTCATTGAAGGCGATCCTCAGGCTTCACAACGTTGGGGGAGGCGGGACTCACGATCTTCCCCCTGGAGGACCATGAGCTCTTCAAGACCTGACAGCGCGAGGATAGCGGGAGGCTCGCCGTCTTTCTGCATCACGGCGGGAGAAACCGCACCGCGGGGCACGCGGATGAAAGAGGACTGCGCGAGCGTCTCCTCCGAAGAACCCATGAGGCACATGAGATCCACCCGGTACACACCGGTCCCGGCAGGGAGGCAGAGGTACCAGGAGGAATCGTCCGCGCCGATCGGGATGGTGAAGTTTTCGCTCTGGACGCCGCTTCTCGCGCCGCCCAGCGGCTGCACCCGCAGCCGGTACCCGGCGAAGCGGGGATCCTGCTCGCGGACTTCGCGATCGGACTGCTTGATTTCCCAGAACGCGTACGCCCAGACAGGATCGCGCAGGATCACGTCGATGAAGGTCTCGTTGTACGACGCAGGCAAACCGTCCACCGCGGCGGCCGTCGAATCCTCCACCAACTCATCGTCGATCTCCGGCGCTTCGTCGGAACTGGCTTCGAGAATTTCCGCGATGACGAAAATACGATTCAATTCACTCGGAAGATCCAGGCCGAAGCGGATCGCCAAGCGCGAGAGATCATCGGTAGAAAGCGTCTCCAAATAAGAACGCGTAAGCCGTAACTCTTCCATAGGCTATGGCATGATGAAATTTTAGCGAGGACAGTGTCAAGCAGGAGGAGGCGGAGACACGACGGCGCCCTGCCGGTTCTGATCGAGAGCGTCCGCATCCACCGTGTCCTGCGGTTTGCCGGTGCTCCGCTTGTTCCTGATCAGTTCCGTCCGGCCGATGAAAAACACGTTTTCCCCCCCGAAGGAGCCGGCGAAACGGCCAGCCCAGGCCTCCGCCCAGCTCACGCCGCTTATGGAGCTGACGATATCGACGCGTTCGGGAGGATAGCCGAGAGAAATCAGAAGATCGGGGGAAAGGAAATCGGCCGTCGTCAGATCGAGGCCTTCGAAGCCGAAGTCTTCGAGCGCGGCCAGAACGCGCTCAGCGTTCAGTTCGGTCGGATCGACGAAGATATCGATATCTCCCGTGAAGCGAGGGTAACCGTAGAACGCGACGGCGTATCCCCCGACGACCAAGTACTCAACACCTTTCGCGTTCAGAGACCGAAACAACTCTACGAAGTCCCGCGGAGCCTCGACCATAGTACTGCCTCCTCAAGAACTCGACGGCGGCGATGCGTTCATCCGCGGGGCGGGAGAGCCAATACGCAAGATCCCCGCTTCCCGAGGAAGACCCGTTCAGTTCGCGACGGAGTATCGAACGTTCGATCATACCTTCACTATAGAAGATAGGAGCCGCGGAGAGCAAATACAAGGGAAACGGCTACGAAAGGGATTCCGGCGGACAGCCCAATTCCTCCAGAAACGGCAGGAAATGAGGCGGCGGATAGGCGACGAGCGGAAGGAAGGCCGCGGGAGGCGCGCCCGGCACGGACGAGCCGGCGAGCCGGAACGCGTGGAGGAGCAGCCGCTTGAGCGAACGTTCCTTCCTGAAGCGCTTGTTGAGCGCGAAATCGCCGTATTTGTCGTCGCCGAGGATGGGATGGCCGATGCCCGCCAGGTGCACGCGGATCTGGTGCATGCGTCCGGTGCCGAGCTCGAGCTCGAGCAGCGAAAAGGAGGCCCCGGCAGCGCGGACCCGATAACGGGTAAGGGCTTTCTGGTCGCGGCCTTTCGCTCGAACGGAGTCGGAGATCGTTCCTGCCGCGGGGGAAGGAGTGCCGGCGCAGACCGCCAGATAGGTTTTCGAAAGGGAACGCCCCGCAAAGAGGCTCGAGAAGCGAGCCGCCGCGTCTTTGGTCTTGGCGACCAGAAGCAGGCCGGAGGTATCTTTATCCAAGCGATGGACGAGGAACGGCCGGGTCCCGAGCCTGAGCTCGAGCAGATCGTCGACGGACGCCGAAACGCGTTCGCCGCCCTGCACGGCCAGCCCTGCGGGCTTGTTGATGACGATGACTTCGTCATCCTCGAAGACGACATCGAATTCTTTCACCGGCTGGAGTATAGTAGCCGTATGGCCAGAAAGTCCAGCATTCGGACGGCGCTGTTCGTCCTCCTCGTCTCCGCGGCGGTCGGCGCGGAACCGGTCGTCTCGCCGACCTGGGGCTTCTCGATCGATCTTCCCGAAGGGTTCGAACTTTCCGGAGGCGACCGCAGGAACCGATTTTCGTTCGCCGACGCCATGACGAGCGCCAACGTGGATATGGTGGCTTATGCCCCCGGACGCTTCGCGTCCCCCGAAGCGCTCCTCCTGGACATCGGCAAGCGGCTTTCCTCCGCTTCCGATCCGACTCCTTTCGAGTACCGGGGCCTGAAGGCCGCCTTGGTCGATTTGAGCTTCACGGCGCCCTTCGGCCAGGCGGAGGGCTGGGCGCTTGCAGTCGAGCTCGGCAGCGGCGCGGCCGGCGCATCGTCTCCCGGCCGGCCTCCCCTGCTGGTCATGCTTTCCTACGCGAAGGAAGGAGAAGGAAACGCGACGATGCGTTGCCTTTCCGCGCTCGACTCCCTCGCGCCGCGGCCGCAGGACCGCTTCGCCCCCGGGCCGATGAGCGTGTTCGCCTATCCGCCGAGCGGAGCGGAGCAGGTGGAGATCGTCGTCGGGGAAACGAAAGCGGAAGCGGTCGTGGACGCCTCCGACGCGGAAGCGGCGAAGGCGCTGGTGGACCGCGAGTTCGGCATTCTGCAGACCTACGCGAACGCGCGGAACTGGAAGGAGGCGTGGACCCGCTTCTACCGCTCGATCTGGCGGGATTCGTACGAACGGCTCGCCGGCGTTTCCTTCGCCGTCGAACGGGCGCTCACCGGATCGGAGGGCCGCGGACAGGACGACCGGGCATCCGGCAGGCGTCTGGCGGAGGGAGCCTTGGCCTGGGTCCAGAGCTTCGCGTACGAACGGGATCTCATGGGCAGCGACTTCGTGGACCTGGTGAGCGCGGCGACCGAGCGCCGCGGGGACTGCGACAGCCGCGCCCTGCTGTGGGCCATCGTCGTGCAGCACGCGAACCTGGACGCGATTCTCATGGTCTCGCGGGAGTACGGCCACGCGATGGCCGCCGTCGAGTCAGGCGGCGGCGGCGCGCGCTTCCCCTTCAAGAACGGAGACTGGATCGTCGCCGAAACGACGGCGAAGGTCAGCCTCGGCATGATCGGGAAAAACGTCTCCGATCCGGCCAAATGGCTGGGAATCGACTTTCCGGGACTGCCGGCGGCGAACGCAGATAGATGAGGGGCGCCGCTCAGGAAAGCGCGGCCGGACGGCGGTTGTCGGCGAGCCGGCGCGATAGGTATTCGCGATCGAGGTCGAGTTCGCCGACTATCCGCTTGAGCTGCTCGACCGAAACGAGATTCTGCTCGGCGAAGAGGTAACAGAGGGCGCGCTCGGCGATGCACGGGACGCGTAGGGACTCCATGTTCTCCGGCCGCGGATCTTCCCGGTCGAGGTAGCGCCTGCGGAAGGACGCGAAGAGTTCCGAGCGTTCGATATCGCCGTTCAGGAGCGCCAGCTCCTTCCGCAGCGGATCGATCTCCCCGCGGGCGGCCCGTTCGCCGAGCGGCTTCAGCACGAAGTAGCTGTATTCCTTGCCCGGAAGGAAATGGTGCTCGTCGCAGCGCGTGCAGTAGTTCGGCTCCCGAGGATCGTCCTTCACCCGATCGCCTCCGACTATGATCAGGGGGTCGAAATAGAGCGCCGGACACTCCTTCCCGTCCACGCGGTAATAGCGGTAGGTATAGAAGGAATCGGCGATGCAGTCGGGGTGTTCGCAGTACGCGGTCAGCGGATAGATATCGGTGGCGGTCTCCACCAGAAGCCGGGCGGTCGCGTTGAAAATCTCCCGCCTGAAGTTAAGGATGAGCGTCGGACAGACGAACACGAGGCCGCGCCGCTCGGACTCGTTGCGCATGAGATAGGCGATGCGCTCGTCGTAGAAAGCCGCCTCGTCCACGACCCAGGTGCCGACCTCGGGATGGTCGCGGATCACCGATTCGAGCTCGAAGGAATCGCGGACCGCGCAGATGCGGTCGCCGCAGCGTTCATAGCCCCCGCGATAGGCGAGCGCGTCGTCGGGATAGGAAGGGAAGCGCGCGCGGTCCATGAGAGACCGAACGAAGAACACGTCCCGCCTATCGGCGTCGCCGAGCCCCTCGTCGCTGCGGAAGAGGCTGGCCTGCCCGTCCGCGCGGGTCGTCTCGGCGGCGACGGCTGCGCCCTTGGTACGGGCTACCTGCCCGTCGCGCCAGAGCCGCGCCGAATACTCGGTCTTGCCGGACCCCATGGGGCCGATGACCAGAATGCGGCGCGAAGCGGTCTTGAAGTTGAAATGGCGAACGGCCTCGTGGACGCGCAGCGACGGAAAGCCGAGACTCTTCAGGAAATCGTCGTCGTCCCGTTCGGCGCGGTCCACGCGGAGGAATCCCTACGCGTCTTGTCCGATGAGGAGCGCGTACGCTTCCGCCGGAGCCTTGGCCGCGAGCAGGGAAGAGCGGAGATCCTTGTTCTTCAGCTTGGTGCTGAAGTAGGACAGGGTCTGCAGGTAGTACGCGTGCTGGTTGTACGCCGCGGCGATCATGAACAAGAGGCGCACGGGCTGATCGTCGAGCGTCTGGAAATCGATGATGTCGCATTGGCTGATGCCGACGGAAACGACCAGATCGGTCACCGACGACAGCCGCACGTGCGGAATCGCGATGCCGCGGCCGATCGCGGTGCTCATCAGCTCTTCGCGCTTGAGCAGCTCGACCGAAAGCTCCTGGCGGTTCTTGACCTGCGGAGCGTTCGACAAGTTGTCGGCGAGGGCGAGCAGAGCGTCCCGCTTGGTCGCGTGGTTGAGGAAAATGATGCGGTCGGGCGAAACGATGTTCTGGACTTGGATCGAAGAAAACTGAGGAGCCATCCGGTTCATCGAGAGCCGGTCGTTGACCCATTTCTCTATCTCGGCTTTCTTGAAGCGCCAGACGGTGCCGATCTTTCCGGAAGGAATCTCGCCCTTCTGCGCCCAGTCGTACACGGTACGCTCGGAAACGCGCAGGTATTTGGCTACTTCCTCGATCGTAAGGATATCGTCTTCCATCAGTCCGGGCTCCTTGGTGAAAATAATGCGATCGAACGGAACAATATTGCAACGAACCGCACGATATGTCAAGTGAAGTCTTTATCAGCGACTCGGTTAAAGCGTATCCGCCAAGCCGTGCAGGGAATCGAAAGGAATGAGGGATTCGACGGACGCGTCGACGACCCGACCCGATGATCCGCCGAAGCGGACCGGGGCCGCCGGCTCCAGGAATTCGCTGATAACCTGCCGGCAGGCGCCGCAGGGGCCGACGGGACTCTCCGAATCTGGCGTGCTTATCGCAAGCGAAAGGAAACGCCGATGGCCCGCGGAGATTGCGGCGACCAGCGCGCTCCGCTCGGCGCAGATGGTCAGCCCGAACGAACGGTTCTCCACGTTCGTGCCGGTGAACACCGTCCCGTCTTCGCAGAGCAGCGCGGCGCCGACGCGGAAATGGGAATACGGCGAATAGGAAGCTTCGGCGGCTTTTCTGGCGAGGGCGTGCAGTTCGGAAAGGTCCATCGAGCTTATCCTTTGCGTTGACAGTTGATGCTCTACATTATACCATCTTTTCCAGCTTGGGTAGCGAGGTCTGAATGCCGGGAAAGAAACGAAAAAACTGGATCATCCTCGGATCGGCGGCCTTCGTCGCATATGTCTTCGCGGCATCCGCTCCGATCGGAGACGAGACGATTCTCCGACCCGCCTGGCTCAAGCCTTTAGAGAAGACCGAAGGGAAAGTCGACGGAGAACTCATTCCCTTCCTCACCAGCACACATCTGGGCTATTTCAACGCCGCAGGCGACTTTCCGCTCGTGGAGCGCAGAAACGAGCGTACCGCGATATCGCCCCTCCTTTGGGCGAACTATGCGAAAACGGACGAATCGATAAAGATCTTCGGCAGGGACGGAGCCCCGCGCTGCGCCGTAGAAAGCCGCGGATATCCCTATATGGCCGACGGCAGGACGTTCGTCGTCGGCGTCGAGCAGCACAGCGTCGCGGAGATCGACGAGAACGGGAAGGAACGGTGGCGGCGCGATTTCGAGGCGCCGATCACCTGCGCAGACGCCGCTTCGGGCATGGCCCTGTTCGGACTCCTCGACGGCACGGTCGAGCTGATCGGTCGGAACGGGGAGCTCGTTTTCACCTTCGAGCCCGGCGGATCGCGGCTTCCGGTCATCGCGGCGGCCCGGATCAGCCCCGACGGCGAACGCATCGCCCTCATATCGGGCGTAGATCCGCAGCGCTTCGTGCTGCTCTCCCGATCCGGCCAGACGTACAAGGTCGTCCACCACGAATACCTGGACAAGGGCTTCCGCAGGCCGGTGCTCGCGGCCTTCGTCGACAAGGGCAAGTACGTGGTCTTCGAACGCGAAAAAGGGCTCGAAGTCTACGACACCGCTTCCAGGAAAAGCGCCGTGCTCGACATCGGCGGCGCGATACTCGCATTCGAGGACGAGACCGACGACAAGCGCTTCTTCCTCATCGCCGACTCGGGCGATTACCGCGAACTCGTCGGCGTAGCGCTTCCTGCCGGCGTCTTCATGAGGGCTCCGTACCTCGGCCAGGAAAAGTACATCGCGCGCCGAGGCTCGCGCCTGTATCTCGGAGGCGACGGGACGATCGCCGCCCTGGATATCGACAGGAGGTAAGATCGCCATGAGACCCCGTACCCGAGCTCTCTTTCTGCTCGCTGGCGTCTGCTTCGCCGCGGGATTCTCCGCGTCAGCAGTGGAATGGCCGACCGCCCAGGCCGAGCTGGAATCGAATTTCGGCCGGAACGACCGCGGCCGGGCTTCGGTCGGCATGGTGTTCAAAGGCGACGACGCGGTCCGCGCCTGCGATGCCGGAGAGGTGGTCTTCGCGGTATCCGGCGATCAGGGAAACGGCTTCCCCTCCCCCCTCGGCGATTGGACGGCGATAGACCACGGCAACGGCATGGTGAGCGTCTACGGCCGAATGCAGGAATCGCAAAGGACCGCCTTTCCCGCGACTCTGGTGGAAAAAGGCGCGGTGCTCGGCCGTTCCGGAGCCAGCGGCTGGTCGGATTCGGTCGGCTTCTATTTTTCGATATACGACAGAAAGGAGCGGCGCTGGGTCAACCCGACCATGATCGCGCCGGAGCGGAACGATGAGCGGGCGCCCGCCATACGATCGGTCAGTCTGGAAGGGAGAGACGGCAAGACGATGCCCTTCCCGCAGACCAGGACGGTGCGGCAGGGTTCCTACCGGGTCATCGTAGACGCGGCGGACAGCGAAACCGTCAAGCGCGGCGGCGATCTCGCGCCGCAGCGGATCATGTGCCTGGTCAACGGCAACGAGCAGGGTTCGCTGCATCTGGAGACCATCCGGGCGGAGGATGGTCAGCTCATCGTCTATAGGATGGAACCGGCTCCCGCGGCGCAGGCTTACCGCAGAGACGGGGCTTTCGACCTCGGAGAGGTGCGCTTGGCACGGGGGCGCACGACCATAGAGGTGATCGCGCGCGACGCGGTCGGAAACGAACGGACACTGACGTTCGGCGTAACGGTAGAATAGCCGCCGTGCCAGCCTCCCCGATCAAGACCTGGTCGACCCCGGTCGCGGAAGAAGGCAGCCGGACCATACCCTGCGCGTTGTGCGGAGGGGAGCGATTCCTGCCGGCCCTCTCGTGCGAAGGCTTCGCCTTCGTCCGCTGCGCGCGCTGCGGTCTGGTCCAGAGGAACCCCCAGCCGACGAGCGAAGCGGTTTCGGCGCGATACCGCGAGCGGCACGGGGACGACTATCTGGATTACGAGCTTTCCAACGAAACGGCCTTCCTCCGTCTGCAGAACCTTGCGCTCGCGGACATCGGCTTCGACCGGGAAGCTCGGGGCAGCTTCCTCGACGTCGGCTGCGCCACCGGCGCACTCATCGCGGAACTCCGGGGAGCGGGCTGGCGGACGGCGGGCGTCGAGCTCTGCGCCCAGTCGGCCGACTACGCGAGGCGCGAACGGGGGCTCGACGTCAGGCCGACGGCGATCGAGCGTGCGGGACTCGAAGCGGGCGGCTTCGACGTCGTCCACGCGTCCCATCTGATAGAGCACCTGAACGATCCCCGGTCCTTCGTGCGGGAGGCGCGCCGCATTCTGAAGCTCGGCGGCACCCTATTGGTCGCGACCCCGAACATCGCCGGCTTCCAGGCGCGCCTATTCGCCTCCGCGTGGCGGTCGGCGATCTTCGACCATCTGTACCTGTTCTCGAAGCGTACTTTGCGCGCTCTGCTCGAATCGGAAGGCTTCCGCGTGGAGCGGACGGCTACCTGGGGAGGCTTGGCCGCGGGGAGCGCGCCGGCGGCGCTGAAGGCGGTCGCCGACCGCGCCGTGAAGAAGATCGGCGCGGGAGACGTCATGATGATGCGCGCCGTCGCGGAATGACGGCGCAGGGGAATCAGTCCCCGTAGATGTGCACCAGCTCGTGCAGGAGCTCGGAGGCCTTGCCCTTGCAGCCGCCGCACACGGTGCCGATCTTGGTCTTGTTCTGCAGGTCTTCCCAGGTGCGGGCGCCCTGCTTCACCGCGTTCTCGATGTCCTTGTCGGTGATGTTGAGGCAGTGGCAGATCACGATCGCGTCCTCTTCTTTGAAGAGTCCTTCGCGGCCGGTCTTCACCAGGTAGTCCTCGATCGCGGCGCGGAGCGCCTTGTCGCCGAGCACCGAGCAGTGGATCTTGTTCTCGGGAAGTCCGCCGAGCCTGCGGGCGATGTCCTCGGGCTTGATGTAGAAGGCGTCCTCGAGCTTCATGCCCTTGATGACTTCCGACAGCATGCTCGTGGAGGCGATGGCGCTGGCGCAGCCGTAGGTCTTCCAGCGGACGTCGGTGATGACATCGTCCTTGATCTTGAGGAGGATGAGCATCTGGTCGCCGCATTTGATGTTGCCGGTCAGGCCGCGGCCGTCGGCGGGGAAGCTGGATTCGTCTTCCATCAGCACGTTCCGCGGATTCATGAAATGGTCTTTTACCACATCCGAATAGAGCCAATCGCTCATATATTTCTCCTCGAATTATTTGACGGTAGACATGGCGCGCAGCCGGGCGATGATCGGCGGCACGGTATCGAGCACGTAGCGGATATCCTCCTCGGTGGTGAAGCGGCCGAGGCTGAAGCGGATGGACCCGTGCGCGAGCTCGGGGCCGACGCCGGTGGCCATGAGCACGTGGGACGGATCGAGGCTGCCGGAAGCGCAGGCCGAACCTGTCGACGCCTCGATACCCATGATGTCGAAGGAAAGGAGTATCGCCTCCCCTTCGGCTCCCGGGAAGGACGCGTTGAGCGTGTTCGGCAGCACCTCGAGCGGATGCCCGTTGATCTGCACGTTCGGGACGCGTTCGAGCAGGCCATCGCGGAGCATGATCCGCAGCCGCTTGGTTTCGGCGGCGAAGGAAGAAAGATCGCGCAGAGCGAGCTCGGCGGCGGCGCCGAAGCCGAGAATGCCGATGTTGTTATAGGTGCCGGCCCTGAGGCCGTGCTCCTGGTGACCGCCGCGGATGAGCGGCTCGATCGGCGCACCTTTGCGCACGTACAGCGCGCCGACGCCCTTGGGCCCGTAGATCTTGTGGGCGGACATCGTCAGGTAATCGACGCCGAGCGCATCGACCGAAACGGGAATTTTGCCCGCGGCCTGCACCGCGTCGGTATGCACGTAGGCGCCGGCGGCCTTGGCGATTTTGGAAATGGCGGCGATATCCTGGATCGTGCCGATCTCGTTGTTGGCGTACATCACCGACACGAGAAGGGTGCGCTCGTTCACCGCGGCGCGGACATCGTCCAGATGGACCTTGCCGGCCGGATCGACCGGCAGGAAGGTGACCTTGACGCCGCGGGACTTGAGGAACTCGGCCGAATTGAGCACGCAGGGGTGCTCTATGGCGGTCGTCACGATTTCGTTGCGCTCCTTGCCCTCGCCGGCCAGGAGCATCGTCTGGAATACGGTATTGTTCGACTCGGAACCGCCGGAGGTGAACACGATCGTCTCCGCCGGAGCGCCGATCAGAGCTCCGACCGCGGCCCTGGCCTTCTCGACGCGGGAAGCGGCGGCCCGTCCGGCTTCGTGCATGCTCGAAGCGTTCCCGTAGAGGGCGAAGTCCTCAGTCATGGCCGCGATGACTTCTGGTCGTATCGGGGTGGTCGCGTTGTAGTCGAGATAGACTGATCGGGTCGTCATCGAATCCTCCATGAATGCATCCAATATACAGAACGGAAAGCGAAAGGGCTACAAAACGGTCGACGTTTTTTCCGTTCCGCGGTCGATGACGGCGCCTCCGGCGACGAAATGGCCGTCGAGGGGGCCGGGCGCTTCGTCCGCGGAACGGACAGGCGACTCCGCGCCCCTCACGTAATAGGCTACCGACTGCCCCGGCGCGATCGCGCGCTGGGGTGCGTCGAACTCGACCCGAACCCGACCGTCAGCGAGCGGCACGACCAGCGCGGGGGCGGGCTTCGAGGCGAGCCGGATCTTCACGAGGGCGCGGAAAGGCTCGGCGCCGAAGCCGGGCGCCCACACGGCATCCGAAGCCTCGAGCGCCGAACGGAACAAGCCGCTCTCCGGGCCGACGACGACCTTGTTGGCGACCGCATCGACCGCGAGGACGTAGGCGGGTTCAGGGCCCGCGCTGACCCCGATGCCGCGGCGCTGGCCGACCGTATAGCGGACGATGCCGCGGTGCGTGCCGATCCGCCGGCCGTCGGCATCGACGATGTCGCCTTGGGGCGACGGCGCGTCCGCGAATAGGGGACCGTAGTCCTCGGCGGCGATGAAGTCCTGGCTGTCGGGCTTCGAAGCGGTCTCGAGGCCGCGCTCCGCGGCGAGTTCGCGCACCCGGCGCTTGGTGTACCCGCCGAGAGGGAAACGGACGTTCCGCAGCGCCGCGGAACCGACGCGGTGCAGGAAATAGCTCTGGTCCTTCGAATAGTCCGCGGCGGGACCGAGGTAGACGCCCCGGTCAGGATCGCCGTCGGGAGCGAACAGCCGCGCGTAATGGCCGGTGGCGTAATAATCGAATTCGATGCCGGCCTCGCGGAGCGCGGCGGGAAGAAGGCCGAATTTGAGGATGGGATTGCAGCGGAGGCAGGGGTTCGGCGTGCGACCGACGCGGTATTCACTCTTGAAGTAGCCGAGGACTTCCTTCGCGTAGACGCTCGAGAGGTCGATCACCCGGTACTCGGCGCCGAGACGGTCGCAGAGCCGGCGGCAGGCGGCCTCGTCCTCTTCCTCGCCGGGGCCGTAGCAGCCGTTTCCGCTTCCTTCTGGAAAGCTGATCGAGCCGTCGTACACGCTCATGGTGACCCCGACGACGCGGCAACCCCGCTCGGCCAGAAGGACCGCGACGAGCGACGAGTCGACGCCGCCGGAGAGGGCGACGGCGACGGCGGAACCGGGGGGAGGCAAAGAGAGGGATTTCAGCGTTTGATCGAACATACCTGACGATAATAGTATAGTATACGGCTTTCCACAAGAGCGCCGAAGGACGCGCCCGCGGCGCTAGATGCGGATACGCGATCCGGGATAAAATGATGCCCCTTTATTTGTAGCATATAACGGAAAAGGAGTTGAAGTATCATGCCCGCTTTTCCCCATCCTGGAACAGGCCTCCCGATAGCCGACCCGTATACCGTGCCGCTGCGCGCCGCGCAGCCGACCGCAGCCGAAGCCGACGCGTTCTTCGCCAAGATGATCCTCTCAGCCTCCGGCTGGCGGACCGTGTTCGCCGCGGACGGCCGCGAAGAAAGCCGCGCGCGGGACATAACGCCCGCCGCGGAACTCGCCGCGGCGACGGCGGCGGCAGTCTACGCCGACTTCCTCAAGAAGCGCAGCGGCTGCGCATCGCCGGCCGTCGTCGTCGCGATGGACAGCCGGCCGACGGGCCCCGCCGTCGCCGACGCGATGACGCGCGCGTTCCTGTCCTCCGGCTGCCGGGTCCGCTACGCCTTCATCGTCGCCGCGCCCGAGGTGATGGCCTACGCCCGGAGCGCCGGAGCGCTCCCCGAGGATGACGACCGGAAGGTCCACGGCTTCGCCTACGTTTCGGCGAGCCACAATCCCATCGGGCACAACGGACTCAAGTTCGGCTTGGTCGACGGCGGTGTGCTTTCGGCCGCGGAAGCGGGGCCCCTCATCGACGACTTCAAAGCCCGGATGGCGGCGGGCGACCGCGTCGAACGGGCCCGCGCGCTCATGGAGGCGGCCGATCCGCGCGCGGTTTCGCGCGCCTACTCCGAAGCGACGAAATGGAAACGAGAAGCCTACTCAGCCTACGCGCTCTTCACGCGCGAAGTCGTGACCGGCGGCGCCGATCCCGCGCTCCAGAACCGGGTCTACGACCGCATCGCGCGGACCGCCGCGGAACGGCCGGTTTCGGTCGTCGCGGACCTCAACGGTTCGGCCCGTACCGTATCGATCGACGAAGCCGCCTTGGAAGCCCTCGGCGTTCGTATGGAGGTGATGAACGGGGAGCCGGCGAAGATCGCCCATCGGATCGTGCCCGAAGGCGAATCGCTCGAGCCCTGCCGGATCGAGCTCGAACGGCGGCACGCGGAGGATCCTTCCTTCGTGATGGGCTACGTGCCCGACTGCGACGGCGACCGGGGGAACCTCGTCGTGTGGGACGATTCGATCCGGGCCGCGCGCGGCTTGGAAGCCCAGGAAGTATTCGCGCTCTGCTGCGTGGCGGAGCTCGCCCACTTGGCGTGGACCGGAGCGCTGCGCTACGACGCGAAAGGCAATTCCCTGGACAAGGTGGCGGTGGCCGTCAACGATCCGACTTCGATGCGGGTAGACCGCATCGCGGCCGCCTTCGACGTCGACGTCTTCCGCGCGGAGGTGGGAGAGGCGAACGTGGTGGGGCTCGCCCGAAAGCTCCGCGATAAGGGCTTCTTCGTCCGCATCCTGGGCGAGGGTGCGGCAGGCGGCAACATCACCCACCCCTCCGCGGTGCGCGATCCCATCGACACCGTGTTCGCCATACTGAAGCTGCTCACGATACGGAGCGACGAGACCGGACCAGGACTCTTCGAGCTCTGGTGCGATCTTTCCGGCCAGAGCGAATCCTACCACGTGGATTTCACGCTGGCCGACGTCATCGCGAGCCTTCCGGCGTTCTCGACGACGAGCGCGTACGAAAACGAAGCGATCATGAAGATCGGGAGCGCGGACCACGCGGTCCTCAAGGACCGCTACCAGGCTCTTTTCATCGCCGACTGGGAGGAGAAGAAAAAAGACCTCAAGAACCGCTTCGGCTTCGCCTCCTGGGAGGCGATCGCCTACAACGGAACCGAAGAGCGCCGCGCTATCCAGCGCTTCGGGGACGCGGGGAAAGGCGGCCTCAAAGTCCAATTCTCCGACTCGGACGGACATCCGAAAGCGTACATCTGGATGCGCGGCTCCGGGACGGAGCCTGTTTTCCGCGTGATGGCCGACGTGCAGGGCCCGGACCGGAGGATCGAACGGGAGCTGCTCGAATGGCAGCGTTCGCTGGTGGCCCGCGCGGACGAGGAGGCGGCGCGCTAAGGGTCGGGCACGAGCGGCGCGGCCTTGTATTCGGCGCCCGAAATCTTTAGAATCTCTACGAAGAGCAATTGTAAGGACAGGTATAGATGGGTATACGCGGAGAATTGTACTCCACGAAAGTGTCTCTCGAGAATCGTACGTATTTCTTCAACGTGAAGGAAAATCGCGTCGGGGATTTGTACCTCAACATCGTCGAGAGCAAGAATAAGGATACCGGCGGCTTCGACAGGCAGTCGGTCGTGCTGTTCGCCGACGACCTCCAGGATTTCCTGAAGGGCTTCGACGATTCGCTGCGCGTGATGGAGAAAGCCGTCCGCGAGAAGAAGAAGACGCCCGCGGCGGAAGCGCGCGGCAGGGACCGCGCCGAAAGGACCGATCGTTCAGACCGGGAAGACCGTTCCGATCGGTCCGAACGCGATCAGGGCCGGCCGTTCAAGGGGCGCGGGGATCGGGATGACCGAGACCAGGCGAGATCCTTCAAGCCGCGCGGGGAGAAGGTCCGGGACGATCGGCCGAAGAAGCCGTTCGCCGACCGCGATGCCGGCGCTTTCGACGGCCGCAAGAAGTTCGTGAAGAAAAGCGCGCATACCGCCGGGACGCACGGCATCAAGGGGCCGCTCCACAAGGGGCGCATCGTGAAGGCGGTCAAGCGCCGCGATATCCCGGAAGACTGAAGAAGCGTCAGTACAAACCAAGCTGAGTTGAACGGCGGACCTTGAAGCTTTCGCGCTGCAGGGGGGACGGACCGTGGAGGGCTATCCGATCGAGGTGATCCTTGGTCGGGTAGCCCTTATGCTTTTCATAGCCGTACTCGGGATAAATCCAGGAATAGCGCACCATCATGCGGTCCCGCGCCGTCTTCGCGAGTATTGAGGCGGCCATTACCGCCGGAAATGAGGCATCGGCGCGGGCGAGCGCGCGGGTAGGAACGCCGAGCGCGGGCGCGTGCAGTCCATCCACGATCGCTTCCGCAACGGGAACGGCGATGAGCTCGAAGGCGCGCCGCATGGCCAGGAGGCTCGCCTGAAGTATATTGATCCGGTCGATCTCCGCGGCCGAAGCCCAGCCGATTCCCCAGGATACGGCGCGTTCGTAGATAGCGGCCATCGCCGTCTCCCTCTTCCGCTCGGACAGCTTTTTCGAATCGTCGAGGAGCTCGAAGGGAAAATCATCGGGGAGAACGACCGCCGCGGCGCAGACGGGCCCCGCCAGCGGGCCCCTGCCCGCTTCGTCAAGGCCGCACAGATAGCCGGCGCTCATTTCTTGGCCACCACCAGGCGGGCCCGCGGGGACGCGGCGCCGTCCGCAGCGGCAGATTCTTCCCGCGAAAGGAAGGCCGCGGCGATGTAATAGGATTTTCCTTCGGCGAACGTATAGTCGATCACTGCGTCGAGTCCGATGTAGTCGAGGTTGGAAGCGCGCGTCTCCCCGTCCTCGGAGAAAATCTCCACCAGCGCCGGGCGCGCGCCGGCGCCGTCGACGTAAACGCGCGAACGCTGCTCGAGCTTGGAATCGTAGCGGAAGACCGCGGCGCCCGATTCGGGAAGCTCGTCGCGCGGACCGTACGGGAAGAACGACAGGAGCGGTCGTTCGCCGGGGGTCCCGAGCCGCTCGGCGAGCCGGGTCCCTATCGCGGAGACCGCCGCGGGAGCGGGACGCAGAAGCGCTTCGACCGGATCGGCGGATTCAGCGCTTGGGGAGGAAGCCCCGTATGCGTAGAGCGCGCCGTCCGCGCCGCGCGCGACCAGGCGAGCCGAAGCCGGCAGGTAGAAGAGAGGTCCCGCGAGCCGCTCGCCGATGGTTATTTCCATCGCGACGGTCCCCGTCCTGCGGTCCACCGCTACGAGGGAGGGGGCGGCGGTGGCGACGACCACGACATCGTCGAACGCCAGAGGACCTGCGCTTATGCGGAACTCGGGAACGAAGCGCCAGAGCGTCCGTTCGGGCGGCGCGCCATCCGATCCCTTTTCACCGGTTTCGAGCGAGGCGACCAGATCTCCGTTCTCGCCGACCTCGTATCGATAGGCGCCTCTTCGCGCGCGGCCTCCGGAATCGGAGGGGAACTCGGCGCCGGACGGCGGGGAAGCCGCGGGGATTTCGCCGTAGGTCCAAGCGCGGCCTTCGCCGTAGCGGAGTTCCAGACCACTGTCGGAAGCGCGGAAAGAACGAGGAAAGGGAAGCGGCGGTTCGAGCCGTTCGAGAAGCCGATACGGCTGAGCGCCGAAGGCGGCCGCCCAGGAGAAGGACGCGGGATCCGCATCGTCGGCGGGCTGCGGAACGGAGGGCGCCGCAGCGGGCTCGGAGGGTGGAGCTGATTCGACGCGGCTGCACGATGAGACGAACAGCGCGGCGGGCAACGCCAGAAGGCACGCGGCGGAGGCCATCGCCTTCGTCATCGGGCCCTCCCCCCTGCGCCGGACGCCAAGCGCGCCGCGCAGGAATAGAGAGCGGCGAGCCGCTCGCCCACGTCGCCGCTGGAATCGACGAACCGGAGAGGGACGCCGGAAGCCGCGGCGGCCGAACGAAGACGACCGCGCAGATTTGCATCGCGCCGCTCGGCGGAGAGGGGATCCTTGGTTTCGGGCGGGAAGAAAACGGATCCGGCGCCCAGCGCCTCGAGCTCGAAAGGATCGGGCTCACCGGTTTCGGCCAAGAAAGGCACGGTGAACAGAAAGCCGCGCGACTCGAGCCAGGACACGTTGTCCGCCGCGTCCTTGTCCTGGTTCCGGCGCCCGAGGGAACCAGCGGCGACGAGCGCGTACACCGTGGCGAAACGCTCGGGCGCGACGGACGTTCCGTTTTCGCGGGCGGCTATCGGCATCGGCCCGAATGCATCGGGAACGGCGGAAAAAACGAGCGAACCGTCGCCGGAGGCGGCTTCCGCGGCCGCCTCCGCGATCGGCGCGTACGCTGCCGACACCCGCCCCCGAGCATCCGCGTAGCGCCCGCCGGACGCGAAGGCGCGCAGGGCGGACGGATCGGTCCTGAGCGTCGCGAAGGCGGTGAGCAGATCGTTCTGCGCCGGATCGGACTCGATGAACGCCGCCATGCGCTCCGCCGACCGCACCGCGGCGATCGTCGGGGCCGAATCTCCGGAGGAAGCAGGCATCGGCTTTCGCGCGGCCCAGGCTTTCTCGAGCGCGGCTTTTGCCGTTTCCGGTTCAATTCCGCAGACAGCCAGAAGCTTTCCGGCATCGGTTCCGTAGGCGACCCAGAGCCAGGAGGCGTATTCGCCGAACGCGCGGTCGAGCGGAGGAAATTCGATGAGGGCTGCCCCCAGGCGATCCGGCTCGGCGGCGGCCAAAGAATGGGAGGCGGCAAGCGCCGAAGCTGCGGCGGCGGGAAGAACCGGAGCGCCGTCCGAATCGACGAGCCAGGCGGCGGCCGCAGCAGCGGCGAGCAGCGGCTTTGCCGAGGCGGCGCCCGACAGGACGGCTTCGTAGGAGGAAAGCGCGGCGGCGAAGGCGTCGGGCAGCGCGCCGCCCGACGCGGGATCAGCCAAGCGGCCGGCGAAGGCGTCTAGGGGCCCTTCGGCCAGCCCAGAACACAAGGAAAGAGCCCAAAGCCGGCGATCGGGCGGAGGAAGGGAAGCGGCCGCCGCGCGCAAAGCGGCGAAGGCGGCAGGCGGGCATTCGCAGCCGCGCGCCGTGCGGTCTTCCAGATCGGAAACCAGAGCGGCGAACGCTTTCCGGCTCAGCCGGGCAAGACGCGGCTGGAGAGCGGCGGAAAGAAGCTGCCCGTCCCGCTTCAGGAGCGGCTCTACAACGAGAGCGGATTCGAAGCCGCGCGGCCCGGCCCGGCCGAAGCGCTTCTCGGCGAGGTCGCGCGCGTTTTCCCAGCGCAGACGCCGCTGGTCGGAAAGAGCGGAGGCCTGCTCGGCCGAAGCCGAGGCGCCTCCGGACGCTGCGATATCCAAGGCGCGCGCGAGGGAACGCGCTTTTCGGGCATACCGCGCCTCGGCATCCATCGCGCCGACGTAGTCCTCGAGCAATCGATCCTGCATTTTCCTGAGGGACGCGAAGACCGCGCTCGTTTTCGGCCTGCTCGATTTCGGAATCTCTGAAAGCCATTCGCCTTCGGCCGAAACCGGGAGCGCGCGGAGGCAAAACAGGAGTATGAGAGAAACGGCAATTTTCTTCATCTTCAGCTACATGCCGCCCGGCGTTTCGATCTTGTTTTCTGCCGCTTTCACCGCGAAGCGCGCGTTGAAGCGCTTCATGGAATCGGCGTCGTACGATCTGTTGAAAAGATAAGGGAAGCCCGAAAAGACGCTGCCCCGAACCGATCCGGGCAGGGGCGCATCCCCCGCGAGCGCTTCGGCTCCGGCTGCTTTCCCGTCCGCGGCGAAGCGACACGCCTCGAGATCGGGGAACGGGCCCCGCACCTGAACCGCGCGAACGACCCCGGTGCCCGAAACCGTGAAGGAGGAAGCCTTGACCTCCGCTGAGGGCGAGTCGTTGACGATGAGGGCGACCGCGTCGGCCGAAGCCGCAGAGAAACGGCCCCCCGACAGAGACGCGCGGCCGGCTTCGATGGAAACAGCCGAAGCGTAGCGCTCGGATTTGGATGATACCTGCGAATCGGAGATGCGCAGCTCGGTGCCGCGAGAGACGAGGCCGCTCGACATACCGTCCGCTAGGACGAAGACGGCGGACCGCTCCAAGCGCAGCGATCCGCCCGCGGAATCGATTCCGACCGCTACGGAAGCGGACCGCCCGGGATCGGAGGGACCGCAGTCGATCCGCGAGGAATGGAGCTCCACGCGCGCATCGGAAGCTGCGAAAACCACCAGGCGCCCCGAGCGCCCGGCCGTACCGGTCACCAGCGTATCCCTAAGGACGACCTCTGCCCCGCGGACCTCGACCGCCGGCGCGCCGCCGACGAGCGAAGAATCGCGGACCTCGACGGCGGCGCCGCCTCCCGCCGAAAGGACGGGAGCGCGGGCCCCCGGAGCCGAAACGGAGGTCGCGATGCCGGAAAGGGAGACGCGACCGCCCTCGAAAGAAAGCAGGGGAGCTTCACGGAGGCCGGACTCGACGAGCTTGAGGGCTGAAAGCGCGACGGAGCCGCCGGACGAAACGAACGCGGCGCCGGCGGCCATCCGTATCTCCGATGCGGCGCCGTCCTTCTTCCAATCCGCAGAGTATCCGCCCTCGACGGTCACTCCGTCGAAAAGCATCGCCCGGCCTTCCAAAGAGACGGGCCCTGAAACCCATACGCGGGCCTCGCCGAGAGTCTTCGCCTGGGAAATGGCTTCCGCGAGCGAGGCGAAAGGAAGCGCCCGGGAACCGTCGCCGCCCGAGGATGGAGCCGAAGCGGAAACGTACACGGTCGACTCGTCCACGACGAAGCGTCGGGACGCGAGAACGCCGGCGTTACCTGCTTCGTCCACGGCGCGCGCTTCGATAAGGTATTCGACCGGGCCCTGCTTCATGCTCCGCAATTGCCCGGAATCCTCGAGCCGGTACGAACCGCTGCGGCCGTCCTCGGTCCGCCATTTCGCGACAGCCTCGATGCGGCGCTCGCCGGAAGCGAAGCGGACGAACGGAAGGACGCGCACCCAGGCCCCCTCGTCGGGCGCCTCGATCGAAGGAGCCGGCGGCGGACGGCGATCGACGGGAAGCGGGAGGCTTGAACCGCCCCCCGAAACGGACCAGGAAAACTGCTCGCCGTCGCAGACGTCAGCGACGTACGAACCGCCGTTCGCCAGTTCGATCGTGCGCGCTTCGGCGCCGGGAATATCGGCGGACAGGGAGAACCGAACGCCCGAGAGTCCCGCGGGCACGGAGAGGACGACGGGACCGGACGAAACGCCGTCGGAGGAAACTTCCGGCAAGGCGCTCGGGTACGCCGCCTCCGGAGCGATCGGAGGGAACGATTCGGAGAAGGGACCTTCGACGGACGAGCCCTTGTCGACCAGCCAGTCGAGCTTTCCGCCGGCGACCGGCACGGGGATGGGGCCCGCCGCGTCCGACCAGAGTCCGCTCGATTCCCAGCGGTAGCGCACGAGACCGCCCTGTTTCGTCCAGAGCGCCATACGGGCCCTTCCGGAGACGTACACGTTCGGAGAGAAGGCCCCCGGCGCCCGATCGGACGGAACCTGCACAGATGTTCCGCTCGACGATGCAGGATTCCCGAGCGTAAAGATATAGCGAAGCACGCCCTTCCCCTCCGAGAGGTAGAGAGGCACGCTGCGCTGGAACGACGCCATGGGACGGAGTTCGATGGAAGCGCCGCCCTCGAACTGAAGGTCGGCGGACCCGGCGGGCGACAGCGGGGCGTCGCCGATATCCCAGCGGAAACCGGCGGGCACCGCGGCGGCGGCGGGAGCGGCGATCGGGGCAAGCTCAAGGCTCCTAAGCGAAGCGGCGGCGGGCGGCTCGGCCGAACCGCAGACGTACGAAACGGTCCGGCGCTCGACGCGGCCGTCCGGGGACTTGGCGGCGACTTTTACCGTCACCGGCCCGGTCGCGCCGATCAATGCCGGTCCTGAGTACGGGATGCCGGACGCCAAAGGATCGCCGCCGTCGGCGGTCCAAAGCACTTCGGACGCGCCTTCGCTTTTCACGACCAGGAGCTGGCGGTTCGCCCACGAGCCTTCGGCGGGATTGGCGATGGATAGGGCGAACGGCTTGAAGGAGAACACGGTAGGAGCCGATACGTTTCCGGCGCCGTCGACGCACCACGCGAGGCCTTCGACTTTTCGCGCGCTGAAAACGAGCGGGGCGGGAATATCTTCGTGCGACGACAGGAAGGAATCCGCGTCGACCAAAGCGAAAACGCGGCTGCGGTCTTCGGCGGAGAAGGACAGCGTCCATTCGGCGCCGCCTTCTTTCTGGACGGCGCTGACCGCGACGGGCGGCGGCGGGAGCGCGTCGACGCGCACGACGAAGGCGCGCGATTCGAGCAGCTCGTCCGCGGGCGGCGGAGATCGCCTTTCGGCGACCAGTTCGTACGATCGATCCTCGCCCGGACGCGCGGTGAGCGTGCTGGAAGCGGGACCTGCGCCGCGGTAGGTCTCGTTCCCGTTCACCCGCAGCCGCAGCCTCTGGCCGTCGGGCACCGAAAACCAGAAGCGGGTGTCCGAAGAAAAAATGCCGCCCTGGGCGTTCGTTCGGATCTCCGAGTCTTCCGCCGCGAGGGGAAAAAGGATGCAGGACAGGAACACCGAGGCCGCCGTAATCGCGTATGCGCGCTGCTTCATACTCCCTCCGTCCCGCATCGGCATGCCTACGATTGTATCGCGTCGAATACGGCGCGCAAGCCGGAATCCTGCTTTATGTAGTGTTCCTCGATCTCGTCCGGGGACAAGCCGACCAGCTCGTGGCTCATGTAATGGATCCAGCGGTCGCCCTCGGGCGTGCCGGACTCGAGCATGCGGCACCAATAGTCGGGCTGGATCGGCTGGCGGGCATGGCCTTCGGGAATATGCTTGTAGTCGTGCACCGCGACCTTGACGTCCTTGCGCGGAATTCCCTTCTCGAGAAAGATCTCGACCAGGTGGTTGATCGTCCGGCCGGTGTCGAAGATGTCGTCCACCAGGAGAATCTTGTCGCCGGCGCGCAGGTGCTCCGGCGCGTACGTCCAGCCGTCGACCATGACCCGGTCGTGCTGCCTGATGTCGGTGTACGACCGGGCGACGACCGCCGCGTAGAAGATGGGCCGGCCGCCGTGCTTGACCATCTTGAAGTACTCGCTGATGACGTTGCCTAAGTACGCGCCGCCCCGCAGGGACACGTAGATCACGTCCGGAACGAATCCGTCGGTATGGATCCGGTGCGCCAGCTTCAGCGCATTGTTCCGGACGTTATCGTAGGGAAGGAATTCCTTGATCATAGGGGAAATACTACACGATATCGGACTTTTTTTGAACTATGAAAAAAAGGCCCCGACGCCTTCGCGCCGGAGCCCTCGGATCTTGCGAAACGCCTTCTACTTCTTGATCTTCATGGTCTCGAGCTTGGTGCCGCCGCGGTTGACCTCGAAATAGAGGTCGCCGGAGGCTTTATCGTTCAGGGCCTTGAAGAAGTCGCTCAGGCTCTTGACGGTCGTTCCGTTGACCGCGGTAATCACGTCGCCGCGCTGGACGCCCATCACCGACGCGGGGCTCTTGGCGACCACGTCTCCGGTGAGCACGCCCTTGACACCCGAATCGATGCTCAGGGAGGACCGGATCTCGTCGGTGAGCGGATAGACGGCGAGTCCCGGCCAGAGCTTGCTGCCGTCGGCCGCGACGTCGTCCTTGCGGGCCTCGATGCGGACCGTGAGCTCGACGCGCTTGCCGCTGCGGATGACCGCGAACTTGGCCGTCTCGCCGGCCCGCAGATCGCCGACCAGGAGCACCAGCTGGCTCTGGCTGAGCACCGGCTTCCCGTTGAGCTCAACGATGTAGTCGCCGGCCTTCATGCCGCCCTTTTCCGCCGGCGAGCCGATGAAGAGCTGCGAAACGAAGGCGCCCTTGGATCCGTCGACGCCCAGATCCTTGGCCATGTCCTTGTCGGCGTCGGTGAGCGATACGCCCAGCCAGCCGTACTTGACCTGCCCCGAGCTGATGAAATCGTCGATTGCCTTCTTCGCGTTGTTGATCGGAATGGCGAAGCCGAGACCGACCGAGCCGCCCGAGGGGCTGGCGATCCAGGTATTGATGCCGATGACCTGGCCGCGGATGTTCACGAGCGCGCCGCCCGAGTTGCCCTGGTTGATGGCCGCGTCGGTCTGGATGAAGTCGTTGATGTTGCCCGCCGGTCCTCCGGTGCGGCCGACCGCGCTGACGATGCCCATCGTCACCGAGGAGAACAAGCCCAGCGGGTTGCCGACCGCGATGGCCCAGTCGCCGACCTTGACCGCGTCCGAGTCGCCCAGCGGAGCGACGGGAACCGCTTCCTTGGATTCGAAGGAAACGAGGGCGAGGTCCTTGCGCGGATCCTTGCCGACGAGCTTTGCGGGGATATCTCGGCCGTCGTTGAGCTTCAGCGAAATCTCGGTGGCCTCGCCGGCCACGTGGTTGTTCGTGAGCACGTAGTAGGTATTGCCGCTTCGGCGGACGACTATGCCCGAACCGAGGCCGCGCGCTTTGTATTCGCGCTCCTGGTTCTGGCCCTGCCCCTGGCCGTTCTTATCGCCCTGATCGGGCTGGCCGAAGAAGAATTCCCACGGGATGCCGTTGAACTGCGGCACCTGCTGCTTCTTCACTTCGACCGTATTGACCTCGACCACGAACTTAAGGGTTTCCTCGGAAACCGAACGGACGGCGGTCTGGAGCGATTCGGCGACCGCGAGCGAACTGGTCGGCACGACGGCGGCCGGCTCTTCGGCATGGACGGTGTTCTTGCTCGAAGGCGCCGCGCACGAGAACGACACGAAGGCTAGGGAAAAGCCGAACGCGGCTCCCAGAAGAACGAGATTGAAGATGAAAAAATTGCGCGAAAACAGTTTCTTGGTAAAGCCCATTGCTCCACACTCCTTGCGATGAAAAGCCCCCCCGCGGGGGCCGTAAGCTTACAAGTATTAAAATACTGAAATGCGGAGATGGTTACGCGGTGAGGATTTCGGTATGGTCGCGGAAGATGGCGACCGTATGCTCGCAGTGGGAGGAGAGCTTCCCGTCGGCGGTGACGACCGTCCAGTCGTCCTCGAGGAGCTCGACGTCGCCTGTGCCGATGTTGATCATCGGCTCGATCGCGATGACCAGGCCCTCCCCCATCCGGGGGTTGGGACCGGGGCTCGCGTAATTCGGGACCTGGGGATCCTCGTGGGGCGAGAAGCCGACGCCGTGGCCGCAGTACTGGTGGACCACGCCGTACCCGTGTTCCTTGGCGTGGTTGAAGACGGCGCGGGAAATCTGGTGGATGCGGTTCCCCGCCTTGGCCTGCTCGAGGCCGAGCGCGAGGCATTCCTCCGTGACGCGCACGAGCTTGCGGGCGGTCTCGCTCACGGCGCCGACAGGAACCGTGACCGCCATATCGCTGAAATGGCCGCCCAGATCGATGCCGCAGTCGAGCGACACCAGGTCGCCGTCGGCGACGCGCCTCTTTCCGGGAATGCCGTGGATGACCTCGTCGTTGATCGAGACGCAGAGGGCCGCGGGGTACGGGTTCGCGTCGTCACCGTAGCCGAGGAACGCGGGCTTCCCGCCGGCGCGCTTGATCCAATCCTGGACCCAGCGGTCCAGTTCCCTCGTCTCGACGCCGACCGCGACCAGCGGAACGAGTTCGGTGAACATGGTCTTGAGCATCCGGCAGGATTCGCGGATGCCGTCCATCTGCTTCTGGTTCTTCAGTCGTATCATTCCTATATTCCCAATTTGCGTTTGAGCTGGACGACGCCGCTCAGGGAGGCGTCGCGCTTGAGCGCCGCCTTCAGCGCTTCCGCCGCGCCGCGGCGGTCGCCCTGGCGGTCGAGCGCTTCGGCCATCGTCTTGAGCCAGCGGGCTTCGTCGCGTCGAGCATACCCGAGTTCGAGCGCTTCTTCCAGGCATTCGACCAGGACGTCGTCGGGGACGCTCCCCGGCAGCCTGACGCGGATGATTTCCTTGATGAGAGAATCCACCTCCGGCATGAAGTGCCGGAAATACGGACGGCGGCGCTCCTCGGGCACCAGCTCGGAGAGCAGCATGAAGCCCTCGTACGCGAAGCCCCGCTTGTCCAGCTCCTCTGCCAGGATGAAGGTGCAGTCCATCCAGTCCTCGCGGTCGAGGCAGGCGTCCATCCGGAAATCGAGGCCGCCCATGCGCCGCCATACCGCGATCGCCTCGTCCTCCTCCAGATGGAGCAGATCGAAGAACACCAGCTTAGCCTGGCTTTCCGGATCTTCGGGCGTTTCCTTGAGAAAAGCGCGGTAGTCGAAATCGACCTTCTTGACGAAGCGGAAATAGGCCCGGTCGTATTCCCGGCGCCGCTCCTCGTCATGGAGCGTCTCGTAGGCGGTCAGGAGCCGGCGCATCTCGTTCTCGGTCGATCCGCCGGCGATATCCGGATGCACCCGCTTCGCGCGCTCGCGGAACGCCTTCTTTATTTCCGCGGTCGTCGCCTCCGTCGAGACGCCGAGAATGTCGTAGTAGTTCTCCACCTCAGGAACCGATCCGCTTGGCGACCGCCGCGGCCTGCTCCGGCTTCAGGAGGTTCTCGGACCAGTTCACCCACATGCCTTCCTTCTCCATCGCGCGCATGAGCGCGGACAAAGCCTTCCCCGAGAAGAACCCGGAATTGCGGATGAAGGCGGCGCTCTTCTTGCCGACCAGGGAGCCGGCCATGGCGAGGTATTTAGGCAGCTGCTCGGGGATCTTGCCGGAAAAAGGCGAAACGGGTTCGGAGAGCACGGCCAGGTATTCGTATCCGGGCAGGGAGCGCGCGTCGTGGGTGCGCGCGTCGAGGATATCGACACGGTGCCCCATCGATTCCATGCCGGAAGACAGCGCCTCGGCATACGCCGTGAGCGCGGAGCCCTTGGCCGACCCCGAGACGATCAATGCGATTCTCATGAAGTACTCCTAAGCCTGTTTGTACAGCTGATCGATATTCGGTTCCTTCACGACGAACACCGAGCAGCGGGCGCTGACCATGATTTCCCGGTGCGCGTGCGAAATGATGTCCCGCGCGCTGCGGTCCTTCTCCCAGCCGCCGAGCACGATGAGGTCGGCCTTCTTCTCGTCGGTGACCGCCAGGAGTTCGGTGTAGACCGCGCCGCGCCGCAGCTCTCGCTCGACCTTTACGCCCTTCGCCCGCGCGAGCTCCTCCACGAAGGAGAGGTAGCGCTCGCCGTTGGCCTCGAGGCTCCGCTCGTATTCGGCGCTCTCCTCCTGGACGAAGATCTTGCTCAGCGTCAGCTGCCTGATGGTGGCGGTGTCGACGACGTAGACCGCGGTCAGGCGGCAGCGGTAGAGCTTGGCCATGATTATGGCGTACTTCGCCGCGTGGATCGAGGCGTCCGACCCGGATATCGCGACGACGATATTGGTGAAAAGAGGCTTCATCATCGATCGGTTCCTGCCTTCCGCTTCAAGAGCTTGTTCGTGAAGAACGACTCGCGCTCCCGCTCTTCGAGCGAGGATTCGATGAACGACTTGGTTTCCCGCGACGTCGGAATGACGATCTTTTCGAGCGCGTTGACCCGCCGCTGCGTTTTTCGCACCTCGCGGGCCAGACGCCACGCCACCGTCCGCACGGCGGCGGTCTCGGTAAGGATCTTGAGCAGCTCGAAAAACTCTAGCATAGTTTCATCGCATTCAGCAAACGAATTTGCCGGCGAATACTTGAGCGTCGCTTCGGGAACGCGCATCTCGAGGCTCGGCAGGCTCATCCCCGCGATGGATTCGCGCTTTTCCCTGATGTCGAAGCGATAGCGGATGCCGCGCGACAGGCGGTCGGATCGATCGCGGCCGACCGCGACGAGCATGCGCTTGAGCGCCGGATACGCGCTCGAGACGCGCGTATCGAGGGACCGCTCCAGTATCTTTACGCGCTCCACCGTCCGCATCAGCTCCATGACTAAAATCTCGCGCTTTTGATTCAGGAGGTCAAACCCCTCCTCGGCGACGGCCAGGCGCTCCTTCACGCGCAGGAGGTTGCTTTTCGTCGGAGCAATCTGCTCGCGGGCCATGGCTACGCCGTCCCCCCGGCGGCGCGCGCGCGCGCGTCCTCGGGTTCTTCCTTGACAAGGTCCCGCTCGTCGGCGGAAGCCGCCCCGAGGTACTTCTCGAGATACTCGCGCTTAACGCGCACCAGTTCGTCTCGGGGCAGCAGCGAAAGCATCTTCCACCCCAGATCGAGCGTCCTTTCAATCGGTCGGTCTTCGGTTTCCGGCTGCGTCAGGAATTCGCGCTCGAAGCGCTCGCCGAAGGCGAGATAGCGCTTGTCCGTCGCCGAAAGCTCCTCCTCGCCGATGATCGACGCGAGGTTGCGCACGGCTTTGACCCGCGAATAGGCCGCGAAGAGCTGGCTCGAGACGTCCTTGTGGTCCTCCCGCGTCATGCCCGCGCCAATGCCGTCCTTCATCAGGCGCGAAAGGCTCGGGAGGCCCGCGACCGGCGGGTAGACGCCGCGCTGGGAAAGCTCCCGGTCGAGCACGATCTGTCCCTCGGTGATGTAGCCGGTCAGGTCGGGGATGGGATGGCTGATGTCGTCGTTGGGCATCGTCAGGATGGGGATCTGCGTGATGGACCCCGCCGAGCCCTGGATCTTGCCCGCGCGCTCGTAGAGCGAGGCGAGGTCCGAATAGAGGTAGCCGGGGTAGCCCTTGCGGCTGGGGACCTCCCCTCGTATCGACGAGACCTCGCGCAGGGCCTCGCAGTAGTTGGTCATGTCGGTCATGACGACCAGGACGTGCATCCCTCGGTCGTAGGCCAGGTACTCCGCCGCCGTCAGCGCGCAGCGGGGAGCGATCAGGCGTTCGATGGAGGGCGCGTCCGCGAGAGAGAGGAAGACGACGACGTTCGCCAGGACGCCGGTCTTCTCGAAGCCGTCCAGGAAGAACCGGGCGACGTCGTACTTGACGCCCATTGCGCAGAAGACGATGACGAAGGGCTCGCTCGCCGTGCGGATCTTCGCCTGCCGCACGATCTGCGCGGCGAGCCGGTTGTGGGCCAGTCCGTTGCCGGAGAAGATGGGCAGCTTCTGGCCGCGGATGAGCGTGTTCATGCCGTCGATCGCGGAGACGCCGGTCTGGATGAAGTCGCGCGGGTACACGCGCGCGTAGGGGTTCATCGGCAGGCCGTTCACGTCCCGCCGGTCGGAGGAGAAGATCTCGCCGTAGCCGTCGGCGGGCCGGCCGAGGCCGTCGAAGACGCGGCCGAGCAGGCCCGGACCGACGCGGAGCTCCATCGGCCGGCCGAGGAACTCGACCCGCGAATCGTCGGCCGACAGGCCCGTGCTCGTGCCGAACACCTGCACGGCGGCCCAATTCTCCGAAAGGTCGACGACCCGGCCGAGCCGCCGGCCGCCGTCCCTGCCGTATACGGCTACCGTCTCGCCGAAGCCGATGCCGCCCCTGCGCGCCGCGACGACGACCGGACCTTCCACGCGCGAAAGCCCGTGGTGCTCGACGCCCCTCATGAGCCCTCCTTTCCGCGGTAGCCGCGCTCGATCTCCTCGATCCGCTCGCGCATTTCGCGCTCGAAGTCCCCGAGCGCCCCGAGCTCGTCGTTCTTCACCTCGCTCTTGAGCCGCGCGAGCCTTTCGCGGACATCCAGGGCATTGATCTTGATCAGCGGCGCGCCGAGCTTCACGCAGGAGAGGGCGCGCTCGTGGAACAGCATGATGAGCTTCAGAAGCCCCACCTGTTTGGCGGGCACGCAGTACATGTCGACCTCGTCGAAGGAATTCTGCTGGAGGAAACCGTTCTTGATGAGCTCGGCGGTCAGGAGCACCAGGCGCTGGTCGTCGGGAAGCGCGTCGGGGCCGATGAGGCGGACGATCTCCGAGAGGCGCTGCTCGCGCTTGAGGAGGTCGAGCGCCGCCTGCCTGACGCGCGGCCACTCGGGGTCGACCCGGTCCCACCATGCGCGCACTTCCTCGGCGTATTCCGAATAGCTGTCGGTCCAGCTGAGCGCCGGGTAGTGGCGCGCGTTGGCCAGCTCCCGGTCGAGCGCCCAGAAGCAGCGGATGAAGCGCTTGGTGTGCTGGGTGACCGGCTCGGAGAAGTCGCCGCCGGGCGGCGAGACGGCGCCGATGATCGACACCGAGCCGAGCTTGCCGCCGTAGGTCTCCACCCTTCCCGCCCGCTCGTAGAACTCCGCCAGCCGCGTCGGCAGGTAGGCGGGAAAGCCTTCCTCCGCCGGCATCTCCTCCATGCGGCCGGACAGCTCGCGCAGGGCCTCGGCCCAGCGGCTGGTGGAATCGGCCATTATGGCGACGTGGTAGCCCATATCGCGGTAGAATTCGGCGAGCGTGACGCCAGTGTAGATCGACACCTCGCGCGCGGCGACCGGCATGTTGGAGGTATTCGCGATGAGTATCGTCCGCTCCATGAGCGATCTCCCGGACCGCGGATCGATGAGCTCGGGAAACTCGGTGAGCACGTCAGTCATCTCGTTGCCGCGCTCTCCGCAGCCGATGTAGACGATGACGTCGGCGTCGCACCATTTGGCGATCGCGTGCTGGGTCATCGTCTTGCCGGTGCCGAAGCCGCCGGGGATGGAGGCGGTTCCGCCCTTCGAGAGGGGGAAGAACACGTCCACCACGCGCAGTCCGGTGACCAGAGGCTCCTCGACCGAAAGCTTTTTCGCGTAGGGCCGGGGTTCGCGGACGGGCCACCACTGCGCAAGCTTGATCTCGCGGCCGTCGTCGGTCCGGGCGACCACATCCTCGCTGGCGTACTCGCCGGCTTCCGCGAGCTCGACGATGCGCCGGCCCGCGCAGTCGGGAGGGGCCATGATCGAGCAGGCGATCAGGGAGGTCTCCCGGACGGAGCCGAGCGCCATGCCCGGATAGGCCGTCGGAGGATTCCCTCCGGCGATAGCCGCGGCGACCTCCGGCGAAGGCTCGAAGGCCCACTTGCGGGAAGCGTCCAGCGGCTGTCCGCGCACGCCCGGCTCGAGGAACGCCCCGCCGGCTTCGTACAGGGTCTTGAGCGGCCGCTGGATGCCGTCGTAAATCGTCCCGATGAGCCCCGGACCGAGCAGAACGGAGAGGGGGCGGCCCATGGAGCGGACGGCGGCGCCGACCTCGAGCCCGGTATCGTCCTCGTAGACCTGGACGATCGCCTCGTCTCCTTCGATCCTGACGATCTCGCCGATGAGCCGGCCTTCCCCGACTTCGACCACGTCGTAGAGCCCCGCCGAGCCGAGGCCGCGCGCGCGGACGATGGGTCCCGACACGCGGACGATGCTTCCCTCAATCATCGAGCGCCTCCATACCCAGCAGAGCCGACGCCAGTTCGGCGCGCTTTTCGCGCAGAAGATCCTCGCCCGACTCAGCCAGGGAGGCGCGCACGGTGGTTTTTCCGCCGGATACGGACAAGGCAGGAAGCGGATCGGCGCCCGCGGCCGGCAGGCCGCCGGCAATTTTCCACGATCCTTCGCCGAAGACGCGCGAAATCACGGCGGAGGCTTCCGCTTCGCCGAGCCCCGAAAACCGTACCGACAAGCTTCCGCGGGAATTCCCGCCCGGAAGCTCTTCCGCCCTGAGGCCCAGTTCCCGCGCGAGCAGATCGAGCACCCGATCTCGGGGCAGGGCGCGCAGGACCTTCTCCATCGCGGCGCGGAGCAGGCGCTCGAAGCGCTCGGAACGCAAACGCCGCTTGTCCAGGGGAAGCCTCGCCTTCGTTTCGGCGGCCATCGCCGCGACCCGCGCCGCGTGTTTGGCTTCCAGTTCGGCCAGATCGGCTTGGAGCTTCGTTTTCCATTTGGCCTCCGCCTCGGCGGCGGACTGTTCCGCCGCGCGCAGGACGCGGTCGGCCTTCTTGCGCGCGTCCTCGCGGATTTCCCGGTCCAAGGCTTCGGTAGATCTCAGTTCTTCCATAATCGCAATCCCGTCAAACCCGGATGCCGATGGCCTCGCGGATGGCGTCCACGAGCGTCTTGCGGCCTTCCATCCGTCCCCGGATGCCGGGCACTTCGACGACGAGCGGGTACTTTCCCGAAAGCTGCCAGTCGGACAAGGAGCCCCCCAGCGCGTCGGCGACTTCTTCGGTGAGGATGAGCACCCGCGCGGTGGAAGCGGGCGACGCGTCCGGAAGGATCGAGCCTTCCGTCACCACGCCCGCGCCGGTCGCGCGCGCGAACGCGGCCCGCGCTTCCCGGGGGTCCGCTACGGCGCAGCCTTCGACCCCGACGAAACGGAACGCGGTCGCGAGCTCCGCCTCGCCGATGAAATAGAAATCCACGCTAGATCAGCAGAATGAACAGCGCGACCAGAAAGCCCCACAGGCAGATGCCTTCGGCCAAGCCGACGTAGGGCAGCGCCTTGCCGGACAGCTCGGGATTCTCGCTCATCGCGCCCATGGCCGCGGCGCCGATCTTGCCGACGGCGATGCCGCCCGCGATGCACGCGAGCCCGACGGCCAAGGCGGCCGCGAGGTATTTCAAGGACGCGGCGGACGAGGCGGCGTCGGCCGCGGGAGCGGACGTTTGCGCATAGGCGGCGCCCGAAATCAAGAGCGCGGCCGCGGCGAGTAGGACTTTTCGTTTCATTGCTGTACCTCCCTGCTGAATCTGAACGGCGAGAATTCGACGCCGGTCTCGGTGAAGAATTTGCTGAAGAACTCGTAGTACTGGAGCCGCACCGTCTGGATGGCCACGATCAGCCCCTCGAGGAGAATGATGATCGCATTCCCTATTATAGACACGAACGCGGAGAAAACCGGCCCGGCCGGCACGCCGCCGACCATGTCGCTCAGCTCGAAGACGATGAACGCGAGCACCGCGTGCGAAAGGGCGAACGCGCCGACGCGGAGGAAGCTGACGGTGTTCGACAGGTAGTAGGACGCCGATTCGAGCACTTCGACGAAGCCTTCCACGAAAAACACGACCGGACCGTGCTCGAAGACCGGCCGCTCTCCGGCGGCCAGGCGATAGAGCGCCGATCCCAGAAAAAGGCCGAGAACGGGGATGCCGATCCCCAACGCATCGTAGAAATGGAGCGATCCGCCGAGGACCGTGCGGATAGCCATGAAGACCGCGTACCAGAACAGGAGCGCTCCGGAGAGCCCGGTCTTGGCGAACAGCGCCCGTTCGCGCCGTCCGAGGGAGAATTGGTTGATGATGTTGATGACCAGCCCGATCGAATTGAGGACGATGCCGACGGCCATGGTGAAGCCGAAGAAAGCGAAGATTTTTCCCAGATGTCCCCGTTCCGGCATCAAATGGAGCACGCGGTCGGCGGGCGTCCCCGTGAGCGCGGCGGTGAGCGCGCGGGTCGGACCGACGAGCAGGCCGTCCATGGCGAAGACCTCTCCGTCGAGCAGGCCGACGACCATCGACGCGATGCCCACGGCGACGAGAGCCGGCGCGAAGCGCGAAAAGCGCGCGAGCGCCTTCGGCCGTCCCTTGCCGGCCAAGAGCCCGAGCAGCAGCAGGACGGAGCCCTGGCCGAGATCGCCGAACATCAAGCCGAACAGGATGGTGAAGGAGACGGCGACGAAGGGCGTCGGGTCGATGGTTCCGTAGAGGGGCGCCCCGTAGGAGAACACCAGGCGCTCGAAGCCGCGCACGAAGCGGCCGTGGTCGAGCGATACCGGCACCTTCTCCTCGCCGTTCACGACCGATTCGACTTCGCTCGGGTCGTACGAGACCACGGATACCCGTCCGTCCGTGAGCCGTTCGAGATCGGCGACGGTGCGCTCCACGTCCGAGGCCGCGATCCAGCCGCCGAGCCGGTAGGCGGTCCGCGTCGCCTCGAGGCTCGACTTGAGCCGCTCGACCGCCACGGCCATCAGGTACGCGCCGCCGAGCCGCTCGAGGGCCGGCCCGAAGCGCTTCGCATAGGCGGCCTTCTCCTCGTCGAGAGCGGCGAGCGCAGCATCGGCGTCCGCTACGCGGGCTTCGAGGCCGGCCAACAGCTCGGCGGGCACCCCGGTGAATCCTTCAGGAAGACGTATCGGCGCGAAGGAAGCCTTGGCGAGCTCGCCGTCGAGCGCGAAGCGGCCTTTGCGCGAGGCGGCCGCGAGGATGCGCCCCTCGCCTCCCAGCGGAACGACGACCCCCCGGTCGCCGAGGGCGTCCCGGAGGACATTCACGGATTTCGGTTCGATACGGCCGACGCGCAGCGTCAGGTACGATAAGCTCTCCAGATCGGAAAAAGGCGCGTTGAGATTCGCGAACGACCTGGCTTCGGAAAGCGCGTCGGAAAGTCGGTCCCGTTCGGCGGCGGTCGCCGTCTCGCGATCCCGAAGCCGCAGCGCGTCGCCGCAGATCGACTCGGCGAGCTCCGCGTCTTCCTGCTCCGGCAGCCGCGCGTCCGCCGCCGGCTCTTCGCGGAGGGAGACGGACAGGAACGCGGCCGCGTCCCGAATACGCTCGAAGGTATCCGCCGCGGACGGAAGACCGGAGGCGTCGGCTTGGGCCTGAACGGCAGGGGTTTCGGCCCGGTCGGCCGCGCCGATCTGCAGAACGCCCCTGCGGCCGAGGTACTCCAGCGCGCGGTCCGCGTCCCGCTTGAGGACGGTGAGCTCGATCCGCTTCATCTTCCGCGGCCGCATCATGCGCTCGCCCCCAGATACTCGACGACATCCCGGGAACTCATCCCGAGCGACAGACCTTCGGCGACGCTCGTCAGAAGATCTTCCTCGAACTGCACGAGCTTGGCGAAACAGGCGATGGAACCGATCGAGTCGGGATTGAAGCGGAAAAGGGACCGCGCCAGCCGGTACAGCCTGCGCGCGGCCGCGTTCTGGACGAAACGGGGATCGACCTTCCAGAAATCCCCCTCGGCTTGGCCCGCGACCAGATATCCCCGTTTCCATTCGACCCAGTCGGCTCGGCGGTCGAGCGCGAAAGCTTCGGTCGCCAGCGCGTCGGCGGCCAGCGAGCCCCCTCGGCTGCTCAGGTCCAAGAGCCGCCGCGCGAGATCCTCGCCCGCCATGCCGTAGTATACCCGCAGACGGAGAGCCCAGACGATATTCTTCAAGCTGATTTCCTCGGCCGCGAGGCTCTCGAACACGTTCCGGTCCGTCGTCGGCAGGTCGGCGATCTCGTCCCAGAGCGCTCGGTAATACCGGCGGTCGAGCTCCGATTCGATGTCGGCCGCGGAGTCGGCGGAAACGGCGGTCGCGCCGAGCCAGGAAAATTCGGTGCCGGCGGTCATCTTCGCCAGATCGGGAAAAGCTTCGAAGCGGAGGGTGCGGAAGCGGCCGATGGGCACCGGCGCGGGACAGCGCTCGTCGGCGACGGCGATCGCGGCC
>QKCO01000125.1 GCA_003245635.1 Treponema sp. | reverse complement strand
GTTCTGCGGTCCTCGGCGATAAAGGAGCTCGCTTCGTTCGGCGGCGATGTATCGCAGATGGTGCCGCCGCGCGTTGCGGATGCTCTCCGCGATAAGTATCTAAGGGGTCAATAATAATAATACGATCGCGGCGCCTCTCGAAAGTCCGTCTTGACACGTCTCTCGAGCATGCGCTACATTGTGCCGTAATTCACCGGCAACAAGATTGAAGTGAGGTTCTTAATATGGCCGTTCCGAGAAGTAAGACGTCGAAGGCCCGTACGCGACGTCGCCAATCCATCAATATGAAACTAGTCGCGCCGAATTTGGTCGAGTGCGGTAACTGCGGCAACCGCGTGCTGCTCCATCGGGTCTGCCCGAAGTGCGGTTTCTATCGCGGCAAGCAGGTTATCGTTCCCGAATCGAACGGCTAACGCACTAGTCCAGTAATCAAGGAGAACGACATGGACGAGCTTTTTGAAAAGATGAAGAAACTGATCGCCGATAAGTTGGAAATCGATGCCGGCAAGGTGAGCCTCGACGCTTCCTTCCGCCAGGACCTCGGTGCCGACAGCCTCGATACGTACGAGCTCGTGTACGCCATCGAAGAAGAAATGGGCATCAGCATCCCCGACGAGAAGGCGAACGAGTTCGAAACCGTTCGCGACGCTTACGACTTCATCAAGTCGCAGCAGAAATAACTCCTCCTCCGGACGCGCGCTGGCGCGTCCGCTCGAAGCCGACGCGCCGACTATCGAAGGCGCGCGCAAGAAGGAGTTGGCGGCTTTCCAAAAAGCCGCCGGAATCCGGTTCAGGAGCCTTGAGCTTCTGAACCTTTCTTTTGTCCACAGGTCCGCGTCGAACGAGCACGGCGGCAGGGCCAACAACGAACGCCTGGAGTTTCTCGGCGATGCGGTGCTCGGAGCGGTCGCGGCGTCGATGCTCTTCGAGCGGATGGCCGACCGCCCCGAGGGCGATCTTGCACGAGTCAAGTCGGTGATCGTTTCCGAGGCCGAACTGTCGGCCGCCGCGGCGACGCTGGGCATCGATAGGCTGCTCGTCCTTGGCAAAGGCGAAGCGGCCTCCGGCGGAAGGCTGAAGAAGGCGATACTCGCCGACGCGCTCGAGGCCCTGATCGGCGCCCTGTACGTCGATTCGGGGTTCAAGACCGCCTTCGATTTCGTTTCCCGCCTTCTGGACGATCAGATCTCATCGGTGCTTGCCAACAGGCACCAGAAGGATTTCAAGACGCTGCTGCAGGAGTTCTGCCAACGAAGCTGGCACAGCTATCCGTCGTACTCGCTGGTCAAGCGGTCGGGGCCCGACCACGACCGCGTGTTCTGGATGGAAGTTTCGGTGGAAGGCGTAAAGCACGGCCCGGCGTCCGGAAAAACCAAGAAAGACGCCGAGCAGGCCGTGGCCAGGATAGCCTTCGAGGCTCTCTGCCCGGAAGAGTGACCGGCGCCTGCTTCAGCGGGCGTTGAGCCTGCCGGCCACGACGAGCAGCTTCTCCCGCTCGTTCATGGCCGGATCGTCCAGCACCGTTTCGAGCAGCTCGTTCAGTATCGCCCCCATGCGCGGGCCTTTCGCGATACCCAGCCGCGCAAGATCCTCTCCGTTGACCGCAAGATCCTTCAATGAAAGCGCGCGTCCGGCGGCGAGCACCGAATCGACGCGCCGCATGAGCGGCAGGAGCGCGTCCCTCGGCGGTTCGGCGCCGAAGGTCGCCCAGGTATCCGCCCGTCTGAGCGCGTACACGTCCTCGAGCCGATCGGTGCCGACTCGTACGAGGAAACGCCTGACCGCGGCGTCTGTCCAGGTGTCTTCATAGTGGAACATGTGGTTGGCCACCAGGTGGCCCACTGCCTTGACGGCTGCGGTCGGATAGCGGAGGCGGAGCATGATGCGTTCGGCGATGCGCGCCGATTCCGCCTCGTGGCGGTGGAAGGTTCGCACGCCGCTCTCGTCGTAGCTTTCGACTACGGGCTTGCCGATATCGTGAAACAAGGCCGCCAAGCGTACTGCGGGCCTATCGTTCGGCGTCTTGTCGCAGGCGACGAGCAGGTGGTCGAGCACGTCGAAGCGATGGTTGCCTTTCTGCTCGACGCCCCGGCAGCGGGCGAGTTCCGGAAGCAGCAAGTTGAGCAGCCCCGTCTGTTCCATGACGAGGAAACCGCGGGAAGGGATTTCGGAGCGGAGGGTCTTGTCCAGTTCGTCTCGGACCCGCTCCATGGCGACCAGCGCGGTTTTGCCGAGGGATTCGGGGATAGCCTCGCGGGTAGCCGGATCGAGGTCGAATTCGAGCTGGGCGGCGAAGCGCGCCGCGCGCAGCGGCCTGAGCCCGTCCTCCGAGAAGCGCTCCGCGGGATTGCCGACGCAGCGGATGATGCGCTTCCGTATGTCCGCGGCGCCGCCGAAGGGGTCTACGACGCGTCCCGTCGGCAGCTCGAGCGCGATGGCGTTCATGGTGAAGTCGCGGCGCGAAAGGTCTTCCTCTATGGTGGCCGCGTAGGAGACGGAATCCGGCCGCCTGCCGTCCGTATAGTCCGATTCGGTGCGGAAAGTGGTCGTCTCAAGCGAATGGCCCTTATACAGAATGGTGACGGTGCCGTGCTTGATGCCCGTGGGGACCACGCGGCGGAAAAGTTTCATTACTTCCTGCGGTGTAGCATCGGTGGCGAGATCCCAATCTTCGGCTTTTTTCCCTCTGATCGTGTCGCGGACGGCTCCTCCGACCAGGTACGCTTTTTTGCCGCCCGTTGCGAATATGGCGGCGATTTCCTTGAGGATGGGGTGGATGCGCGCGTTGTCCATCATCGGGCCACTATAGTACAATCGCCCATCACGGTTAAGGGGAGGCGCGATGCGCGGATTCGCGTTCGTTGGCGGCGAAGCGCCCGATTTCGGTTTCGATGCGGGGGTAGCTCAAGGCGATATCATCGTCGCCGCCGATTCGGGGCTTCATCAGGTCGAGGCTCGGGGGCTGCGCGCGGACTGGATCGTCGGCGATATGGATTCCCTGGAGGACCTTTCGCTTCTAAAGCGTTATCCCGCCGATCGCGTCCGATCGTTTCCCTCGGACAAGGACGATACGGATACCGAAATCGCGCTCCATCTGCTCGCGGAACTCGGCTGCGGAGAGCGGGTCGTGGTGGGCGGCGGCGGCGGACGCTTGGACCACCTGCTCGCCATAGCGTCGCTCTTCGACCGCGAGGAAGCGCCCGACCGCTGGCTGACCCGGGGCGAGGATTGCCTCCTCTTGGCTCCGGACCGCGGGCGGGGCCGGATCGAGTCGTACGTGCCGCCGGGGGCGATGGTATCCGTTTTCCCCTGCGGCTCGGGGCCATGGCGCGCGCGCAGCTCGGGCTTGAAATGGCCGCTCGATGGCGTATCCTGGGAGCGCGGCAGCTTCGGGGTCAGCAACGAATCAACCGCGAACGGACGCTTTTCGATCGCGGCGGAAGCCGGTCGATTCTTCCTCGTATTGCCGCTCGGCGCTTCGGCTTCCTTCGTCCGATGATCCGCTAAGGCCTTCCCGCTTCGGCGAAGGCGGCAGCAAGCCGGTCCTTCGTGTCCAAGGGGTGTTCGACCAGGACCCGTTTCCCCGCCAGGAGTTCGGCGATGCCGACTTCACGCGGATAGCGCGGAATAACGTGCCAGTGGAGATGGTCGATGGACGCCCCCGCCACGAGCCCCATGTTGCAGCCGATATTGTATCCGGCCGGTTTCATTGTCCGGTCGAGGACCGAGAGCGTCAGGTCGATCGTCCGGTCGAGCTCGGCGCGTTCTTGCGCGGCAAGCTCCCTGATGTCGACGACGTGGCGTTCAGGGAATACGAGCAGGTGCCCGGGATTGTAGGGGTAGAGGTTGAGGCTGACGATGAAGCCGTTCTTCCGGTGGACCGATAAATTCACCGCCGCAGGATCGTCGTCGCGGATGAGGCAGAGAATGCAGCCGGATGGCCTGCTGCCGGTTAGATACGACAACTTCTCGAAATTAAAAAAGTAGTCCATTATGTACCGCGCTTAGCTTCATAGGATAATAATAGAACGAGCGCTTGGATTATATCCACAAAAAAGCGATCGGGCTTTCGGGAGCGTACAGTGAGGTTGCGACGGAAACCGCTTATCGTCCTATTGGTGAAGAGGGCCGTGCTGTTCCTGGCGGTCATGAGCGCCTTGACGCTTTTCCTCTACGGAGTCGGGACCGCGCAGGATTTTCTCGAGTCGACGCAAATCGGCTTGCTGCGCCTTTCTTCTCTGTTCGGCCTGCTATTGACCGTCGGCTCCGCGTACGGAGCGCTGCTGGACGTGTTCTTCGCGTTCGCGCGGCGGAATCGGCGATTCCTCCTCGGTTCGCTCGCGTACGTTCTTTCCGCTTTATTCGGCGCTGCGGCGGCCGTGTTCTCCAACGGCGTGCTCGTAGTCGCCGCTGGAAACCTCGCTTGAGATCGCGGCCTCTTTCGATTATGATCCGCTCCCATGGACTCCAAACGACTGTACGGCCTGCGCGGCGCCGTTTTCTGCGAAAACGACGCCGCCGATATCGAGCTCCGCGTGGCGCAGCTCTACGACGAGTTGACGACCGCGAACGCGTTGAACGATGAGGATATCGTTTCTTTCGTTTTTTCCGTAACTCCCGACCTGACCGCCTTGAACCCCGCCGCCGCGCTTCGGAGAAGCGGGCGGGGCGGAGACCTCGCGCTTTTTTCCGTGCAGGAATCTATCGCGGACGGCGGTTTCCCGCGCGTCGTGCGCGCGCTCGTTCATTGCTACGCGCCGATCGGCGCCAAGCTGAAGCACGCCTATCTGAACGGCGCCGAAGCTTTGCGTCCCGACCGGTCGAAAAAATAATTTCCTTCGGGCGCTTGACTAAGATCATGGGCTTGGATATAGTGCCCTTCGTTCGGTTCGCCATCTTAGCTCAGTCGGCTAGAGCGCGTGACTTGTAATCTCGAGGTCCCCGGTTCGATTCCGGGAGATGGCTTACGCCTTCGAGATGGCGGTTCGGACAAGACAGTATAGAAGGGGAGATTCCCGAGTGGTCAAAGGGGGCAGACTGTAAATCTGTTGGCTCAGCCTTCGAAGGTTCGAATCCTTCTCTCCCCATTCCGAAGGGCTGCCTGAAAGGCAGCCCTTTTTCGTCTTTGGAGGTCCGATTGGCACCGTTCTATTCTGAAGGCCTGCGTTTCGGCTGCGCGCGGTGCTCGCTCTGCTGCCGGCGCGATCCCGGCTTCGTGTTCCTGTCCGAGGAAGACGCCGAAGCCCTGGCGAAGCGTCTCGGATTGGAGTATAGTTCTTTTCTGTCGACCTATTGCCGCTGGATTCCTTCCGGCGGGGGTGTCGAGGTCCTGTCGCTGAAAGAGAAGTTGAACTACGACTGCATCCTCTGGGGCGCCGACGGCTGCTCCGCGTATGAGGATCGGCCGCTTCAGTGCCGCACCTTCCCGTTCTGGGATTCGGTGGTCGCCGATGAGGCTTCTTGGCGCGCGACGGCCGAGGAATGTCCGGGAATGAACGTCGGGAAGCTGTTCGGCCGGGATGAGATAGAGCGGCTGCTCGCGCTCCGTACCGAGCATCCCGCGGCTACGCGGACGCGGCGATAGGAATCCGCGCGCGGTCGACGAGGGGTATCGATGCTGATTCGCTTTTGGGGAGTACGCGGTTCCTTGCCCACCCCTTTGTCTTCCGCGCAGATTCGAAGCAAGATCGGCGCCGTGCTCGAACGGGTGAAGCCGGACGATCTGGGCTCTCCGACCAGCCGGGAACGGTTTCTCGCTTCGCTTCCGCAGTGGCTGTTCGGGACCGTCGGAGGCAATACGCCCTGCGTAGAGGTGATTTCGGAAGACGGAGCGGAACTCGTTTTCGACGCCGGGTCGGGAATACGCGAATTGGGGTTGCACGCCCAGCGGCGGACGCCCAGGACGGCGGTATTCAACGTTTTCTTTTCGCACTTTCACTGGGATCATGTGCAGGGCTTGCCGTTCTTCGCTCCGGCCTATGATCCGGCGGTTTCGATCGATTTTTTTTCGCCGCACGAAAATCTCGAGAAGACGTTGCGGGAGCAGATGAAAGGGCCGTATTTCCCCGTCGCTCTCGACGCGATGTCGGCTGCTAAGACATTCTCGCGCATGGACGGACCCGTGCGCCTCGGCGATACGACAGTAACTTTCAGGCGGATGAATCATCCCGGGGCCTCCTACGCTTTTTCCGTAGCGGAGGGACTGCGGCGCTTCATCTATGCGACGGATACCGAATTGTCGCCAGCCGATTTCCACCGCACCGACGAGAACGCCTCTTTTTTCGGGGGCGCCGATCTTTTGGTGATAGATTCGCAATATACTTTGGGTGAAGCCATCGAAAAATACAATTGGGGCCATTCGGCCTTCAGCATGGCCGTGGACTTCGCTTCGACGTGGGGGATCCGTAAATTGGTGCTGTTCCATCACGATCCGTCTTACGACGACCGAAAGCTCAACGGCATACTGCAGTCGGCCCGCTGGTACGTCGAGCACATGTCCATCCGAGGCATCGAAGTGACGCTCGCGACCGAAGGCTCGGAGATTCGACTCTAGCATGGACGCTCGGAACGATTGCGCCGTTTCGTTCTCTTCGGACGAAGCAGCCGCGCTTTTTACCGCGATGAAGCGGCTCGAGTCATCGCTGGACGCGCCGGGGCGGGCTGCGCTCGCCAAGCTGGAGAAGCACCTCTACGAAGCTCTCTCGATCGAGGAGATGGAGCGTCTAGTCCGCGAGCCAAACCGATAAGGAGCCTGTTCGTGTTGTTCAATTCGCGTTCGCCGCAAGCGCTTGCCGTTGCCGCATTCCTTCTCGCTGCCTTTCCGTCGATTCCGTTCGCGTACGACAGTCCTGCTCCGGGCGTGGCGCTCGCCGTTCCCGGCGCTTTTGCGGGTTTCCCATTCTCGACGCCGTTTCCGCTTTTTTCCGAGGACCCCCGCGCCTCCGCCTACAATCCTGCAGCCTCGGCGGACCGCGAGCTGCCGTCTTTCGGCGCATCGGCCGAGGCCATTTTCCCGGCGGGGTCGGGCAGCGGCCTCGGGAGCTCTTTCGCGCTCTACGGCGCTCTGCCTACGGCCGCCGGCAACGCTTTCGCGATTGTCGACGGCGGATCGGCTGATCGATCGCTTTCGGGATACGCGGCAGCTTCAGGCGGTTCGGCGCTTATCGGACTTTCGAAGGCCGCGAGCGACACGTTGTCTTTCGGTGCGTCTTTCGGCGCTGCCGCGCTTTCAGGCGACGGGAGCCGCAGCGGGCTGTACGGTGCGTTCGGCGCCGAACTGGAGTTCCCATCCTTCGCCGCCGGCGGCTCCTCCGTCTGCGCGTCGCTGCTGGCCGCGGGGCCTTCCCTCGATGCATGGTCCGAGTACGATCCCGTAGTGGCTTGGACGCCGCTGATCGCCGCCGTCGCGAATATCGTCGACAGCAGGTCGTTCACGTTCAGCGCATCCGCTCTCGCGGCGGCTCCCGAGTTTTCCGATCTTGTCCTCGGGGTGGGAGCGGAGTTCGGAATCGGCCGTACGCTGAACTTCGATCTCGGATGGCTTTTCCGCTTGTCGGAGACGCTCGACTATCTGGACGGGAGTGGAAACGGTTCGTACGCCCCGCGTCTGATGCCTTCGATCGCCCTGAGGCTGGACGGTTCCTCCTTCCTGCGCGTCGCGTCCTATGGCGCGACGCTCGGCGCCGAATATCGCCCTGTCTCTGGCGAAGCCGCTTCGGCGGGAACATCCGTTGTCTTCTCGCGGGGCAGCCGCGATATCGACGGTCCTTCGATCGAAGTCGGACCGCTTCGGAAGTCCGCGTATTCTCCGCTGGTAGACGATTCGGTCATCCTTCCGCTTTCGATAAAGGACGCCTCGGCTTTGGACGCCTGGGAGGCCGTCGTATACGGCGAATCCGGAGATACCGTATTCCGCCGCTCCTCGAACGTGAACGGACGCTCGGAAGAATCAGCCGTAGCGCGGCTTTTTTCCCTGCGCCGGAACGTGAAGTCTCCGCAGGAGCTTTCGGTTCCGCTCGACCGGAGCGTCCGCGACGGTCCCTACCGCGTTCGCGTGTGGGCCCGCGACGAACGGGGAAACGAGAGCCGTTCGGAAGCGATTCAATACGTCGTGGACGGGACCCCCCCTTCCGCATCCGTCTCAGTCGACGGCGTCGGTCTGTTTACGCCGAACGGCGACGGAACGCGGGATTCCCTTTCAGTGAAGCAGTCCGGAAGCGCCGAAGCGCGTTGGGTAGGTCGTTTCGCCGACTCGAGCGGTCATACCGTTCGCGAATTCGCTTGGACCGACGGTCCTCCGCTCGATTTCACCTGGGACGGCGCCGACGAGGCCGGAGGCCGCGTTCCCGACGGTTCCTATTCTTACGTGCTCGCGGCGACGGACGCAGCGGGCAACGCTTCTTCGTTTTCGATACCCTCTATCGTCGTGGACGCGGCGCCGACCCCGCTGTCGCTGTCGCTCACCGACGCCGCGCTGTCCCCCGACCATGACGGTTCTTTCGAATCGACACGGCTTCTCGTTTCGGCGCCGGTTTCGCGCGGTCTTGTCGACTGGACGATCGACCTAGTTGCCGATTCCGGAAATGTCTTCCGTTCCTGGAGCGGCGTCTCCGCACGATTGGCGGTCCTTCCATCCGAAATAACCTTCGACGGCCGCAGCCGCGGCGGCGACGTCATTCCGGACGGTTCCTACCGCTTCCGGGCCCGGCTCCGCTACGAGAACGGCAACGAGCCTACGGCGGTTTCGGATACGCTCACCGTCGATACGAAGAAACCGGATGGCCGAGTACGCGCGTCCCTGGCCGTCCTTTCCGCGGATCGCGGCGAACGGCAGACCTTCTATCAAGACCTCTCCCGCAACGCCGTTTGGCGCGGAGTCGTATACGACGAAAACGGCAAGACCGTCCGCGTCCTTCCGCTGTCGAAAGCCGGCGAGTCGAGCATCGAATGGAACCTGTTCGATGAAGAAGAAAATCCGGTGCCGGCCGGCGTCTACCGCTACGCTGCCGAAGGCAGGAGCGCGACGGGAATCGTCGGCCGCAGCCAGCCGGCTTCGTTTCGGGTGGAAAGCGGCGGCGCCGCCGTGTCGCTGATTGCCGACCGGTCTCTCTTTTCGCCGACGCTGCCGCGCAGCGGCGTGCGTTTCCTTCCTCGGCTCGAGACGCGCGAACGGGTCGTTTCGTATACCTTCACGATAGCGCCGGTTTCCGGCGGCGTCCCCGTCAGGCAGTTTTCGGGACTGTCTCTGCCCCCTTCGTCCTTCCTATGGGACGGCCTTGACGAGTCGAATAAAACGGTCCGCGACGGCGACTACCGCGCAGAGCTTACGCTCCGCTACGAAAGCGGCGTCGAAGTCTCCGCAGCTCCGCTCATCATAGCAGCCGACGGGACTCCGCCGGAGGCGAAACTGGCCGTTCGGGATGCGCTGTTTTCGCCGAACGGGGACGGCGCGCGCGATACGCTGGAAATCGCGCAGGACGCGAAGGGCGGGCAGTCGTGGTACGCGGAGATCGTCGACGAGAAGGGTAACCGAGTTTTCGCGCGGGAATACGGACCGGACCTCCCGGCCTCTTACGCCTGGGACGGCAAAACCTCGAACGGCGTCCTCGCGCCGGATGGCCGCTATCGGTACCTCCTGAGCGGCGTCGATGCCGCGGGCAACGAATCGCGGTCTGAAAGCCGGTTCTTCCGGCTGGACGCCAGAGTCCCGTCGGCGGTCCTATCGACCGATAAGTTCGCGTTCTCCCCGAACGGCGACGGATTCGCAGATTCCGTCGCGCTCAGGCTTGTCCCGTCCTTCTCGGACGGACTTTCATCTGTCTCGGTACGCATCGTCGATGCTTCGGGCGCCGAGGTGAAGCGCTTCGATCCGGCAAACGGCGGCGAAATGAAATGGGACGGGACGGCTACTTCCGGCGGCAAGGTTCCCGACGGGTCATACCGGGCGCGCGCCGAACTGGTATACGAAAAAGGCGACCGCGTCGTTGCCGAGACTTCTCCATTCGTTCTCGACGCGACTCCCCCGAGCGCGGCGGTGGACGCGCGCCCTTTGCCGTTCTCGCCCGACGCCGACGGAGAGAACGATACGCTTTCGCTCTCGCTCGCCGCGCCGGATGCAAGTCCCATAGCCGGCTGGACGCTCACAATACTAGATCCGGAGAATTATCCCTTCGTTTCTTTTTCCGGCAATGCGATTCCCGACGCGCCGCTCGTATGGGACGGTTTCGATCCCGACGGAAATCTCGTGGAGGCGGCCCAGGATTATTCGTATCTATTCGTCGTTCGCGACCAGCTCGGGAATACCGCCAAGGCGACGGGGAAAATTCCGGTAGATATTTTCGTCCTGCGCGACGGCGACCGGCTCAAGATACGGGTTTCGTCCATAGCATTCGATCCGAACGCGTCGTCCTTGAGCGTAAAGGATTCCGCGCTGACTGAACGCAATTCGAAAGTTCTGGACCGCATCGCCGCAGTTTTGGCCCGTTTCCCCTCTTATAGGATCCGCGTCGAGGGTCACGCCGTAAATCTTTCGGGGACCGAACGGGAGGAGCGCCTTGAGCTAGAGCCGCTTTCGCTGGCGCGGGCTACGGCCGTCATGCGGGCGTTGGCCGATCGCGGCATTTCGACTGATCGGCTCGAAGCCAAAGGGCTCGGCGGCCGCGAGCCGATCGTGCCGCACGGCGACAAGCAGAACCGCTGGCGCAACCGTCGCGTCGAATTCATTTTGGTGAGGTAGCCGTGAACATCCGTTCTATCGTTCTCGGCATCGCTCTTTCCGCCGCTGCCCTCGCTGCAGGCGCCGGTCTGGTTGCTCTTTTCGCGTTCCGCGCGCTCGATTCCGCGCCGACGTCCGCGCGAATCGTGCCCGACGACGCCGGCGTCGTCGTAGAATCCGCAGATTCCTGCCTTTTCGTGGTGGAGTCGGGTGAGTCCGCTTCGTCAGTCGGAGAGCGCCTGGAAAAAGCAGGCATCATCCGCTCGGCGCTGCTGTGGCGGATCGCCGCGCGCGTTGACTCGGCGCGGATAAAGGCGGGCACCTACCGCATTCAGGGACGGCTCGGGATGCTCGCGATCAGGGAGCTGTTCGTATCGGGCAAGCAGCTGCTGATCAAGCTGACCATCCCCGAAGGCTCTACGCTGAAGAAGATCGCGGCCGCGCTCGAAGCAAAGGGGATCGTGGATTCGGCCGCGTTCCTCTCGGCGGCTCGGGACGAATCGCTGCTGAAAAGCTATGATATCCCCGGACCGAGCTTCGAAGGCTATCTCTATCCCGACACGTACCTGTTCCCGAAGGAATACGCCGCAGATAAAGTGGTGAAGACGATGGCCGAGACTTTTTTCGATAAGGTCGCCGACATCGCTCCTCGTCCTCTAGATACCTACGCGCCGAAGGAGCTCTTCGACCGAGTGGTGCTCGCGTCGATCGTCGAGCGGGAGTACCGCGTCCCGGACGAGGCCCCGCTCATCGCCGGCGTCTTCCAGAATCGGCTTAAGATCGGCATGGCGCTGCAGTCCTGCGCGACGGTCGAATACGTGATCACCGAAATACAAGGAAAACCGCACCCTGACGTCCTCTACAACCGCGATATCGCGATAAAGGATCCCTACAATACCTACATACGTCCCGGCCTTCCGCCGGGGCCCATTTCGTCGCCCGGTCTGGTCGCGCTCGAAGCCGCCTTCAATCCGGCCTCCGTCGACTATCTCTACTTCAGGCTCGTCGATCCCGCAGAAGGTCGGCATCGGTTCTCCCGCACCCTCGACGAGCACATCAAAGCCGGAGTGATCTACGTCAAGCGGCTGAAGGCCGGTTCATGAGCCGGATTGCCGAGTCCACCATCCAGGCGGTAAACGATCGGGCAGAGGCGCTCGTCGTCGTCGGAGAATACGTGCGCCTCGAGAAAAAGGGCGGACGCTACTGGGGGCTTTGTCCATTCCACAACGAGAAGACTCCTTCGTTTTCGGTGGAGCCCGACCGCAAGTTCTATTATTGCTTCGGGTGCGGAAAAGGCGGCGGGCTCATTTCCTTCGTCCAGGAAATGGAGAAGCTTTCGTTTCCTGAAGCGGTTGAACACTTGGCCGCCCGCTTCGGTATCGAGGTATCGTACGAGGGCGGAGATGCTCCGGTTAAGTCGGACGCGGCCGCCGAAAAACGCGACCGGATGCTCGAACTGTACGATCGGGTGGCGGGGAGTCTGCACCATATCCTCTTCAATACGGCTTCCGCAGCCTTCGCGCTCGAATACCTGCATTCGCGTTCTATCTCGGACGAAACTGCCGCCGCGTTCAAGCTCGGCTACGCGCCTGCCGATCGTTTCTGGCTCAACGGATTCCTTTCGAAGAAAGGGTATTCGGCTGAATTTCTCGCCGAGAGCGGGCTGTTCGCGAAACAGAATGTACGGTACGCGTTTTTCGCCGATCGGCTCATTTTTCCCATAGTAGATCGGCGCTGCCGGACGGTGGCGTTCGGCGGCCGCATTCTTCGCGGAGATGGGCCGAAATACCTCAATTCGTCGGAATCCGATCTGTTCAAGAAGGGCGAGAACCTGTTCGCCCTCAATCTTGCGTTGCCCTCGATCAGGAAAACCAAGAAGGCGTACATCTGCGAAGGCTATATGGACGTCATTTCGCTGCACCAGGCGGGCGTTACGAACGCGGTGGCTCCGCTCGGCACCGCGTTCACCGAATCCCAAGCCCGGCTGCTCCTGCGCTGGGCGGAGCGCGTATTTCTTGTATTCGACTCCGACGATGCGGGAAAGGCTGCGGCGGAAAAGGGAATCATGACTTGCCGGAAGGTCGGTTTGCCGTGTTCGGTCGTCGCGATCGCCGGAGACAAGGATCCGGCGGATATTTTAAAGCACTCCGGTCCCGAGGCGTTGCAAAAAGCTATTGAATGCTATATAAATGATTTTGATTATCTGGTGGAGCGCGCTCGTGCCCGTTTCGATGTCGAGGATTCCGAAGGAAAGGCCAAAGCCGCGGCGTTCATGTTCCCGTTCTTGGAGACGCTTGATTCCGAAGTCTCACGGGATGCGTGCGTCGGCGCGATAGCTGATGCGTTCGGCGTCGACCGGAATGCGGTCGCCAGCGATTACGCCGGAAGATCCGATCCGAGACGGACGCGCCCCGCAGAGGAAGCCGTCCGGGTGCGGACGGCCGTAAAAATGAACGATGAGCTCTTTTTGCTCCTCGCCGTCGTCGTGAACCGCGGTTTATACCGCAAGCTCCGATCCGTCCTCTCTCCGGAGGACGTCGACGACCCGCGGGCAAAGGAGCTTTTTGTTGTCCTGGAGGAATGTTTCCGGAACGAATCGGAGGATTTGGACAGTTTGTTCGCTGCGATTTCCGATGAGGATTTGCGCTCTTTCGTGGTCGAGCAGAGCGCTTCCGACGCGTTCACGATAAATCCGGAACGGCTGGTCGCCGACGGTATCGTGCGGCTGAAGCAGAGAACGACCTGCTCATAAAGATGCGGACGGCAAAAGGTGAGGGACTCGATTCCTCGCGATTGCTCGAAGAATTATTGACCGAGAAGATGCATATCGATGCCGAATTTGCCAGGTTGAAGGATGTTGCCGAATGACGGATTTGCAGCTTGACCCCGCGGTAGCGAAGCTGATCGAATACGCTAAAGATAAAAAGACGCTTTCCTACGACGAATTGTCCGACTTTCTGCCCGAGCAGATCGTCAATTCGGACAAGATGGACGGCGTTCTCGCATTGCTCGAGGCGAACAACGTCCAGATCACCGAGGACGAAGCCGCCGGAGAGGATGAAGGCGAACTCGAAGAGCCGAAAGAAGAAGTCGAGAAGAAGCGCTTGGTCTACAACGACAAGGAAGCTTCCGTCGACGACCCCATACGCCTGTACCTCCGAGAAATAGGGAAGGAGAACCTGCTCACAGCCGAGCAGGAGGTCGAGCTTTCCAAGCAGATGGAGGAAGGCGAGAACATCATCAAGCGCGTCATCAAGAAGTCCGGGATGATCATTCCCGAGTTCTATTCGATCGCGCAGCGCGCCTTCTCGAAGAAAGATCCGCGCGAGATGAATCTTTCCAAGAAAGAAATCACCGAGTACATGGCCGAGCGGCGGCGGCTCAACCAGTTCTACAAGGACGCGCTCAAAGAGGTCATGCCGGACCTCAAGACCTACATCGACCAGAAGCGCCGCGTCATCGCGCGCGGCGGCGATATCTTCGAGGATGAAGAGCTGAAGGCTCTGCGGGACAAGGTGCTCCCGTACCTTCGCGACGCGGAAATCCACGCCGAAGAGATCCTCAGTTTCTCCGAAAAATTCGTCCAAGCGGCGAAGAAGATCAAGAAGTACAAGAAAGAACAGGAAAAGATCGAAAAGCGGCTCAGGGTCGGTTCCGTCCGCGAGCTGCGCGCGCTCGGCCGCGGCCTGACGGTCAAGGACGAGAGGGAGCGCATCGAGGAAGACCTCGGGCTGCCTTCGGACGACATCAAGGAAAAAATTCGGCACATCCAAGTGACCGAAAAGAAGCTGCGCCAACTCGAGTCCGAATTCGAAGAGACGATCGAAGAAATCAACCGAATGGCGCGGGAGATCAACCGCGGGCGCATCATGATGAAGAGCGCGAAGGATCGCCTTATCAAGGCGAACCTCCGGCTGGTCGTCTCGATCGCCAAAAAATACACCAACCGGGGTCTCCATTTCTTCGACCTCGTCCAGGAAGGCAACATAGGCCTCATCAAGGCGGTCGAGAAATTCGAGTACCGAAAGGGCTATAAGTTCTCGACCTACGCGACGTGGTGGATCCGCCAGGCGATCACTCGGTCCATTTCCGACCAGGCGCGGACCATTCGCGTGCCGGTCCATATGATCGAGCAGATCAACAAAGTCGTCCGCGAATCCCGCCAGCTCATGCAGGTGCTCGGCCGCGAGCCGACCGACGACGAGGTGGCCGAACGGCTCGGATGGACCACCCAGCGCGTGAAGTCCGTCAAGAACGTCGCGCGGGAGCCTATTTCGCTCGAGACGCCCATCGGCGAGGAAGAGGATTCCCTCCTCGGCGACTTCATCGAGGACAAGGACGTCGAGAATCCCGCGAACCAGACCGCTTTCAAGCTGCTCCAGGAGCAACTTCGCGGCGTGCTTTCGACGCTTCCCCCGCGCGAGCAGGAAGTGCTCAAGATGCGTTTCGGCCTCGACGACGGGTATTCGCTCACGCTCGAGGAAGTGGGCCTTTATTTCAACGTTACGCGCGAACGCATACGCCAGATAGAGGCGAAGGCGCTCCGGCGGCTGCGCCATCCGAAACGGAGCAGGAAGCTGAAGGACTACCTCGATCATTGATCGAATGAAGCGTGAATAATAAACGATCCGGCAAGGGGTTAATCGTATGGTGATGGATGAGGTTTTTGAGAAGCTGCGCGCTTTGCAGGATGTGCTTTCGGAAAAGATAGCCTTGGAGCAGGAAATCCAGGATATCCCGAAGCTCCTGACGACGCAGGAAGAGCTTCTGGCTCGATTGAAGAAGTCCTTCATCGAAAAGAACGTCGAGTACGAAGCCGCCAAGGAGCGCGTCAACATGCTTCGCGGCCAGCTCGCCGACGCTGAAAGCTCGCGGGAAAAAGCCGAGAAGGCGATGGACACCATCTCCACGCAGCGCGAATACGAAGCCCTCGACAAGGAAATCCGCGACGCCTCCGAGAAGGAGCAGCTCTACCGCAAGGACCTGCAGAAGGAAGACCGCGCGTTCGCCGAAATGGACGAACAGCAGAAGCGCGACGCGGCGCTCATCGAGCAGCAGGAATCCGAGCTGACCGAAAAGCGCGCCGGCGTCGAGTCCGAAATTTCGGACAAGAACGGCAGCCTTTCCGAGCTGACCGAGCAGGAAAAGGACATCACGCCGGGGCTGGATCCCGACGTGCTCTTCAAGTTCGAGCGCATCATCCGCAGCAAGCTGGGCTTGGGCATCGTCTCCATCAAGGGCGGCGTCTGCTCCGGTTGCCATATGATCCTTCCCGCTCAGTTCGCCAACATGGTGCGCGCCGGCGAAGAGATCGTTTTCTGCCCCTATTGCTCGCGCATCCTGTACTACCAGGAATCCGAGCAGGGCGAGCAGGACTTCTTCGACGACGGCGATTCCGGTAGCCTCGCGGATCTGGACGATCTGGACGGCGACGAGGAAGACGATTACGACGAGGAATCCGAAGGCGACGACGGGGACGACAAGGCCGAAATGGGTTTTGACGACTGACCTCTACGCGTCCCCGGTCGGGACGCGCAGAGGTCTTTGAGAAATCGCTGGGCGATTTCTCAGGTTTTCAGGGAGACGAATGCTGAAGCATTCGTCTCCGCGGGGAGAGGCGTCGGCGTCGGCTGACCGCCTATAGGGTTGTTATTAGGGCGGCGGGTTCGATCGTCGCTGCGCGGTTCTCATATGGGGACGCGTAGAGGAAAGTCCGGGCTCCGTAGGGCATGATGCCGGGTAACGCCCGGGCGTCCGTTTCGACGGGCGACAGACAGCGCAACAGAAAGCAAACCGCCGGCGCGCAAGCGCGGGTAAGGGTGAAAGGGTGGGGTAAGAGCCCACCGCGCGTTCGGCAACGAACGCGGTACGGCAAGCCTCATCAGGAGCAAAATCGAGCAGCGGACAGGGCGGCCCGTCCGGCCGGAAGCGATTCCGGCGGTCCGCGGGTAGATTGCGTGGATGGCCGCGGCGACGCGGCCCCGAGATAGATGGCGATCGCGGATCCGCTTGCGCGGATCCGTCACAGAACCCGGCTTACGAACCCGCCGCCTTTTTTGTTTGGATCGGTCAAGTCCTTTTCCGTTGACATTTTAAGGTAAAAAGAGTTTAATCGCTTCAAGACTTATGATCGGACGTGTGCGCTCCGGCTACAGCAAAATCATCCTGCGGCGCCGAGCGCTCGTAACCGTCGTCGGGTTCGTCCTCGCGGTCGCCGTCATCGGCTTCTCCCTCTTTTTCCTTATCCGGAAAAGCGATCGGATTTTCGGCGGCGACTTTTCCTCTGAACTGAAGAGTTGGAATTCGGGCGACTACGCCGAGGCGTACCAGACCGCGGAACGCAATCTCTCGGAACGGCCGCTGTCGTCATTCTGGCTTTCGATGAAAGGAATGGCCGCGTATCAGCTCGCGGTAGCGCAGATCAATCAGGTTGATTCGATGCGCTTTATCGACGAGTCGATCGCAGCCCTGCGCAAGGCATTGATGGTCGGCGATGGCTCGATCGAAGCCAAGGTCAAATACGTTCTGGGGAAAGCCTATTACCGGAAGGGCAGCGAGTACGCGGACGCGGCGGCGGATTTTCTCGAGCAGTCCATCGCCGGGAAATTCATCGCTCCGGATACATACGAGCATTTGGGCTTGGCTTACGCCTCCCTGCACGATTACCGCGCCAGCGTCGTAGCTTTTTCGAAAGCGCTCGGCGATTCTCCTTCGGACCTGCTATTGCTTTCGATTGCGCGCTCATATTTGGAGCTTGGCGAATTCGATCAGGCAAAAGCCTACCTGGTACGCTGCGCGGATACCTCCAAGGACGCGGCGTTGTCGGCTCAGGCGCGGCTGCTCTTGGGACAAGCGTATTCCAAGCAGGGTCTCATGGATGAGGCGGAGAAGGAATATCTGGCCGTCCTGTCGGTTGACGCACGGAGTGCCGATGCCCACTATGCTCTCGGAGATCTGTACGCAGAAGAAGGCGATACCGTAAAAGCCAGGGCCGAATGGCGCAAGGCGATAAGAATCGATCCGACGCACGGGCCCTCGCGCTCGCGGCTCGGTATGTAAACCGGAGGAAAAACATGGCTTTCGTGAAGCTTTTCGACAGTATGTCGTCCGATATCGGCATGGATCTTGGAACTTGCAACACGCTCATCTATATCAGGGGCCGCGGTATCGTCATCAACGAGCCTTCGGTAGTCGCCGTCGAGCGCGGAACCAAAAAAGTAGTCGCCGTCGGAGCGGAAGCGAAGCGCATGCTTTCCCGCACGCCCGGGGACATCATCGCCATCAGGCCGCTCCGGGACGGAGTCATCGCCGATCTGGAGACAACCGAGAAGATGATCCGGTACTTCATTTCGAAGGTGCTGCCGCGGCATTGGTTCGTGAAGCCCCGCATGGTAATCGGCGTTCCGTCCTGCATTACGGAAGTGGAGCGCCGCGCGGTCGAGGAGAGCGCCTACAAGGCGGGCGCACGCGACGTGAAGGTCATCGAGGAAAGCCTCGCGGCTGCCATCGGGGCCGATATTCCGATATTCGAACCGGCAGGACATATGATCTGCGATATCGGCGGCGGCACGACGGAAATATCGGTCATCTCGCTCGGCGGCATGGTCGTCACGAACGCTATCAGACTCGGCGGAGACGAGTTCGACGAAGCCATCATCAAGCACGTGCGAAGCGTGCACAACTTGATCATCGGCGATCAGACCGCGGAGCGGCTCAAGATCGAGATCGGCAACGCGTCGCCCGACAAGACCATCGAGAAGGTCGAGATCAAGGGAACGGACGCCATCACCGGACTCCCTCGGCGTCTCGAAATCGATTCGGTTGAAGTACGCGAGTCCCTCAAGGATCCCATCACCCAGATCATCGACGAGATCAAGCGTACGCTCGGCCAGACGCCGCCCGAACTCGCCGCCGACATCGTCGAGCGCGGTATCGTCATGACCGGCGGCGGCTCGCTCCTCAAGGGACTTCCGAAACTCATCGCGAAGGAAACGGGCGTTCCCGTCATCCTGGCGGAACGTCCGCTCGACTGCGTCGCCTTAGGCGCCGGAAAATACTTCGAACACGCGAAGGGCTTCGACAATACCCGCAGCATCTACGACAGCCTCAACGGTTAAGGCATCTTGAAACGAACGGACGATCGGAGCTCCCGCGGGAGCGGCCGAAATCCAACCGGATACGTTTTCGCCCTGCTGGTGATCGCTTCGCTTTCGCTGCTGATTCTTTCCACCCGGAGCTTCGTGCTGAACGTGCAGGAAGTCGGTTTCTCCGTTTTTTCGGGAATCCGTTCCGGCATTTCATCGGTGGCTTCCTTCGGGGGCCGGACGGTCGCCGCCATACGCGAACTGTCGAATCTCCGGGCCGAGTACGCCGAACTCGTCAAACGGCTCGAATACTATGAAGTCGTTCAGCGCGACGCCGCGGATATCCGCAAAGAGAACATGCGGCTTCGCGAACAGCTCGGCTTTCAGGAGACATCCAAATACCGGCAAATCCCCGCGCGCGTGGTCGGCCGCGATCCAGACAACCTTTTTTCGGCCCTGGTGATCGACAAAGGCGCGAAGCAAGGCATCAAACGCAATATGACCGTCGTGGCTTTCCAGGACGGCCAGCAGGGGCTAGTCGGCAAGATCGTGCAGGTAGGCAGGACGGAGAGCCTCGTGATGCCTATTTTCGATTCGTCGGCCTTCGCGTCCTCCCGCTTCGCCGAATCCCGCTACGAAGGAATCGTCGTAGGGCAGGGCAGCGCAGACCGGCCTCTATTCATGCGCTATATCAAGAAGCGCGCGAAGGAGGAAATCCGCTTCGGCGACAGCGTCGTGACCAGCGGTCTCGGCGGCATTTATCCGCCCGATTTAGCAGTCGGCCGCGTTTCCAAAATCGTCTTTCAGGATTACGAGACCTCGATCAATGCCGAACTCGAAAGCGCCGTCGATTTTTCCCGGCTCGAATATGTTTTCGCTCTGGAGAAGCTGAAGACCGCGGAGGACGCGAATGACTAGAACCGTCCTGTGGGGAGCCGCGATCGCGACCGCCGCCGCGCTCATCCAATCGACCATCCTTTCCCGGCTCGCTATCCTGCATACCGTTCCCGATCTCGCCCTCGGGGTGCTCGTGTACGTATCCTACGTCAACGGTGCGATGACGGGGCAGACGCTCGGCTTTTCCTCCGGCTTGATAATCGATTTCATTTCCGCCTCGCCGCTCGGCTTCAACGCACTCGTGCGGACGGTCGTCGGCGCGCTGACGGGGCTGCTGAAAGGCACCTTCTTTCTGGATGTCGCAGTGTTGCCCATGGCGCTGTGCGGCGCCGCGACGTTGGCTAAAGCGCTTCTCGTCTGGGTAACGGCGATCCTGTTCGCGGGCGCAGTTCCCCATTATCGGCTCGATTCGCCGCTGCTATGGACCGAGTTGGCGTACAACGTCATTACGGCGCCCGCTTTATTCGCGCTCCTGAATCTGTTCCGCTCCGTGCTGAAGCCCCGCAAGGAAATATAATGCCGCTCCCGCTCAATGAGAATCGCGAAGAGCGACCGATGCTGCGCGTACGGGTTCTCCAGTTCTTCTTCATCGCCATTTTCGCGGTCTACGCGCTCCGCTTGTTCAGCATGCAGATCCTCAGCGGCGAGCTGTACCGTTCGCGGGCCGAGCGCATCGCCCGGAGGACAACCGTCATTCCGGCCCAGCGCGGAGAGGTCTACGACCGCAACTACAACACGCCGATGGTGCTCAACATCGACTCTTTCGCCGTTACGGTGGTTCCAGCGGAAATTCCGAAGGGACAGGTATCGGCCGTCTTCGCGCGGCTTTCCGACTTGCTCGGCATCCCTAAAAGCCAATTCGACAAGCGGGTGCCTCCTGAATATTACCATCTCTATCAAACGATAGAGCTCGTTTCGAACGTATCGATTGAAACGATCAGCATGATCGCCGAACGGAGCGACGAGCTGCCGGGCATTTCGTGGCAATCGAAGCCCATCCGGAGCTACGTCGAAACCGGCAGCCTCGCGCACATCATCGGGTATGTCGGGGACATTACGCGCGAGGAGCTGAAGGTCCTGTACAACAAGGGCTATGAACTCGGCGCGATAATCGGAAAAGCAGGCATCGAAAAGCAGTACGACGAGATTCTCCGCGGCAAGCCGGGCGAAGAAGTGCGCGTAGTAGACGTCCGCGGCCGGAAGATCGAGGAAGATCTCGGCAATTACGGCATCGCTCCCGAAATGGGCAAGAATATCGTCCTTTCGATAGATCGATCCATTCAGACGCTCGCGGAAAAGGCGCTCGGCGAACGTATGGGCGCCGTAGTCGTCCTGCGGCCGACTACGGGAGAGGTCCTCGCGATGGTTTCCTATCCCTGGTACGATCCGAATATCTTCAACCGCTCGGGAAGCGGCAACGCGTACCAAGCCCTGATCGATGATCCGAAGAAGCCGCTCCTGAATCGCGCAATCCAGTCGAGCTATCCGCCCGCCTCGACGTTCAAGATCGTCATGTCCACCGGCATCCTCGAAGAGAAGGCGTTCAACCCGGACAAAACGATCGACTGCGACGGGGAGATTTCGTACGGCGACCGCATCTTCCGCTGCTGGATCCGCAAACCCGGGCATGGTCCGCTCGATCTGCGGGGCGCGCTCGCGCAATCCTGCGACGTCTATTTCTGGGTCGTCAGCCGCGACAGTCTCGGAATCGAGCGCATCGTCTCCTACGCGAAAGATTTCGGCTTCGGTTCGGCTGCCGAAATCGATCTTCCCGGCGAAATTTCGGGATTCGTCCCGACGCCGCAATGGAAAGAGCGGCGCTTCCACGAAAAATGGCTCGGCGGCGATACGATGAACATGTCTATCGGGCAGGGCTATACGTTGGTGACGCCCATGCAGATGGCCGATATGGTCGCGATGGTGCTCAACGACGGGGTCGTATACCGTCCGACGATACTAAAGGAGGTCCGGGATCCTGTTTCCGGCGACGTGATCAGATCCGTCAAGCCGACAGTGCTCAGAAAATCCTCGACTTCTCCTGAAACGTTCGCGACCGTCAGACGGAACATGCGGGCGGTGGTGACCGAGGGCACCGCTCGTTTCCCCCTCAACATCAAGTCGGTCGAGATCGCCGGAAAGACGGGAACCGCGGAAGTCGGCATCGCCGACCATTGGCATTCATGGCTGGCTACTTACGGGCCTTACGAGACGGACAATCCGGATGAGCGCATCGCCGTCGCCGTGATTGTCGAAGCGTCGAACCCCTGGGAGTGGTGGGCGCCGTACGCGACCGCGATCATCTACCAGGGCGTTTTCGCCGGACAGAACTATGAAGAAGCCGTGCGCGCGCTCGGACTGCAATACCTTAGCCCTCATCGGGAGCGCAGAGAATGAAGCTTAGCCGACTGCTCGAAATCGATTTCACGCTTTTGCTGTCCGTCACGTTGCTCTCCGTTTTCGGCGTGCTTTTCATATACTCTTCCGGGCTCACTTCGACGGGGATGCTCGTATCGAACGAATACATCAAGCAGATCATCTGGCTCGTTAGCGGCTTGGTCGTCTGCGTGCTTCTCGCCCTGGTCGACTATCGTCGCCTTTACGATTTATCCGGCTATCTGTACATAGGCGTTCTGCTTCTCCTGCTGTACACCCGCTTCTTCGGGCGCCTGGTGAACGGCGCGAAGTCCTGGATAGGCATCGGAGGTTTCGGCATCCAGCCGTCTGAGTTCGCGAAGATAATCACGCTTCTATTTCTGGCCCGATACCTCGACACCTCTAAGAAAAGCTACGCGCCGGCTACCCGGTTTTTCGTTTCCGCCTTGATCGTCCTCCTTCCGATGGGGCTTATCCTCATACAGCCAGATCTGGGCACGTCCTTGGTGTTCATCCCCATTTTCTTGGCGATGAGCTTCATCGCGGGCGCTCCCGTCCGGTATTTGGCTTTCATCGCGATCCTCATCGGCCTCGGCGGATTCTTGACCGTGCTGCCTCTTTGGCAGCAGCACATCCTGCACGGCTCGTTCGCGATGCTGCGCGTCATCGCCGACAGCCGGACCATCATCGTCCTGAGTTTGGCCTTCTTCGCCATCGCCGGATTGGGGCTGTTCGGGTATACGCGTTACGGCAAACGGTATTTCTATTGGATAACTTACGTTTCCGTGCTTTTCGCATTAGCGCTCATATTCTCCTTCGTAGGACGGTCGGTGCTCAAGGAATACCAAATAATGCGCCTGATCGTTTTTCTCGATCCGAACGTCGATCCGCGCGGATCGGGCTGGAATATCATCCAATCCATCACCGCGATCGGGTCTGGAGGTGCGTGGGGCAAGGGCTACCTGCAGGGGACCCAGAGCCACTATCGATTCCTTCCCCAGCAAAGCACCGACTTCATCTTCTCCATCTTTTCCGAGGAATGGGGCTTCCTAGGCGGCATGCTTGTTTTCTCCCTCTATGCGCTCATAGCCTTGCGTCTCATACGCAGCATAAAGACGACCTCCGATCCCTTCGGCGCCTACATCTGCTCCGGCATGGTCGCCATCATCGTGTTCCATTTCCTTATCAACGTCGGGATGACGATGGGCGTCATGCCCATAACCGGTATCCCGCTTCTATTCATGTCCTACGGCGGCTCATCGCTCTTGGCGGCGATGGTCGGCATAGGAATCTGCATCAGCGTCTATATGAGAAGGTTCGAGCATTGAGTTCCACTGTCGCCAACGCCGCCGTTTCGCGGCTTGCGGATGTTCTGTTGAATGTAGAAAAGCCCGCCCGCTATGTCGGCGGCGAATACGGCCAAATCGTCAAGACCGACGCGGTCCTCAGAACGGCCGTTGCGTTTCCCGATTTGTACGAGATCGGCATGTCGAATCAGGCCATGAAGATACTTTACAAGGGGCTCAACGAGAGAGAAGGCGTTAGCTGCGAGCGGGTTTTCGCTCCGGCGCCCGATTTCGAGGCCGCCCTGAAGTCAAGCGGGAACGCGCTCTTTACTCTGGAAACGGGCAGCCCCCTGGATTCTCTCGATTTGATAGGCTTCACGTTCGGTTACGAGCTCGGCGCGACTGGATTGCTGTCGATCTTGGATGCCGGCCGGATTCCGCTCCTCGCGAAAGACCGAGGCGACGTACATCCGATCGTGCTGCTCGGCGGTCCCGCCGCATCGAATCCGTTGCCGTTCTCGGCATTCGTCGATGCCGTCTGGATCGGCGAAGCCGAAGACGCTTTCTTTGAATTGGCTTCCGATCTCGCGGAGCTCAAGCGGGCGGGGAAGGGGAAACTCGAGCTGCTTGAACGCATCGCAAAGGAAAGCGCGGCCTGGATGCCCGGGAAGAAGGCGACTCGATCGATGGACGCAGCGTTCTCGGCGCGCGCTGCTTCTCCGGCCATTTTCCCCATTCCGAATATGAAAATCGTTCAAGATCACGGTTCGGTCGAGATCATGCGCGGATGTCCCAACGGCTGCAGGTTCTGCCATGCGGGCATCTGGTATCGGCCGATGCGGCAGAAGCCGATGGAGACGATAGAGAGCGAAGTGCGTCAATTCATCGAACGGGGAGGGTATCGCGAGATTTCGCTTTCGTCCCTGTCGTCCGGCGACTATGGAGCGATTTCTCCGCTCGTCGCGAAGCTCAACAAGACCTACCGCAAGCGAAATATTTCTTTCCAGCTGCCGTCGCTCAAAGTTTCTTCATTTTCGCTGCCTCTGCTCGAATCGATCTCCGAAGTCAGGAAGTCCGGGCTCACGTTCGCTATAGAGACTCCGCTGGAAGCTTGGCAATTCTCGATAAATAAGGAGGTCACGCTCGAAAGCGTCGTACGCATCATGCGGGAGGCGAAAGCCCGGGGCTGGAAACAGGCGAAGTTCTATTTCATGATCGGATTGCCCGTATATCCGGAACCCGGCTACTCCGAAGAGCGCGAGATAGTAGAATTTTTGAGGAACGTTAAGCGCCAAGTAAACCTTTCCCTGAATGTGAACGTAGGCACCTTCGTCCCGAAGGCGCACACACCTTACCAATGGTGCGCGCAAATTTCCGAAGAGGAGTCGCATCGCCGGCTTAAATTCATCCGCGACGATCTGAGAGGCCTCGGCTTCAAGGTGAGCACTCACGATCCCTTCGTGTCTATGCTGGAAGGGCTCATTTCCAGGGGCGATGAACGGGTAGGCGAATTGATTCTGGCTGCCTACCAGGAGGGCTGCCGCCTGGACGCCTGGGAAGACCATATCCGCAAAGACGTCTGGCGGCAGCTGATCCAGGACCGCGGCGGACAATTGATTGAAGAAAATCAAACCGAGAGGCAGCCGAACGCTCCGCTGCCGTGGGACAGCGTATTTTCTGGCGTAGGGAAAAATTTCCTTCGCCGCGAATTCGAAAAAACAATAGAGCGCAAGATGACCGATCCCTGCGCGGCCTCTTGCGACCATCCGTGCGGCGCCTGCCGCGATGATTCATCCATAGTATCCGCATCGGCGCAGGATTTTGATGTAGCGGAAACCGAGCCGGTCTCGGCAGTTCCTCAACATCGCACGACCTACCGAATCGTATTCTCCTTCGAGAAGCAGGGCCGAGCGATGTACTGGCCGCATTTGTCGCTTGTAGAAATATTCTCGAAGGCTTTCGTACGTTCCGGGTTGCCGGTATTCTTCACCGAGGGATTCAATCCTCTCCCTAAGCTTGATTTCGCATCGCCGCTTTCGCTCGGCATCCTCGCCGAAAACGAGGTCGCGACGGTCGATATGGAAGAATCGCTCGACGGCGCTTATTTCCTTAAGCGCCTCAACGAGTTCTTGCCGGATGACTTGATTATCAAGGAGGCGATGGCGTTTGAGATTCCCGAAGGAATAAAAAAAATGTCGCCGGCGGCTATGTTGTGGGGATTTTCTTACCGCTCAAACGACGGTATCGAACATACTCATCCTGCGATCGACGATAAGGCGTTTCGCGTTTCGCTGTCGCTGGATAATGAACGCATACCGAGAGGGCTTATTCGGACGGCTCTTTGGGCGAAAGGGCCTGATGGAGAAAGAACCTCGTATTTTCAGTCGTATAGAAATCTATACATGAAGCAGTAACTTATTAGCTGTTAAAGAACTGAGCGAGACCAAAAAATTAAGAACATAAGATATAGTAGACAGAATATACATTATCGGTAGTATAATATGTTGAACAAATTGCCTAAAAGAATACGCCTTGGTCAGGGCTATACAAGCTTAAGATTCAATTCAGCGAGTCCACGATGGTCAATTCAAAAACACCGATTTCTGTTGCAGTGCTATGCAATATCGAAAAATTAGTATCATGTCCAGAAGCTACTATGTAAAGGAGAATATGCGCGTATCCAGCGGCGGCGTCTCCATAGAAATCACCATCGGCGGTTGAAAAAGAATCATGGAATGATAAGTTCTGGTCCTCGTTCGATTGAAAATCTATATACGCATTGCGCATAAGTTTATAGCTGTCGCCGTCTTCCGTTTTGAGAACTGGAAATTTTGTACCAAGCGAATCAAGGTTGAAATCAATCGTGAAATAAGTTCCGTTGATGGCGTTGTTCGCTTTATACGACAAGGGATTAGCAGCAATGGTGAAATCATCGGCGGCTGTAGTCTCCGTTCCGATCGACAAGGTCAGAAAGCCTAAGTTTTTCAAAACGGTTTCAAGCGTGCTCGGGGCGTTTGTGTTCGCGCTTGCTATGGAACTGATATTCGCCGCAATCCTCGCATTTTCATCGGCAAGATTCTCTGTCGAGTAGATTCGGTAATAAAGCAGGTATTCGTCGAAGTAGTCGGTCTGATCGGACGGTAATTTTACAGTTACGCTTTGCGAGTCGGAGGCTGAAATAG
>QKCO01000008.1 GCA_003245635.1 Treponema sp. | reverse complement strand
GTCGTGTCGATCGCGCCGCCCCCCGCTCCCGAAGCGACGCCGCTTAGGGGCTTTTCGTTCTGCTTCACCGGCGAATTGGCCGGCATGAAGCGCTCGGAGGCCGAAGCCCGCGTCAAGAAGCTCGGCGCGCTCGCCAAATCGTCGGTCACGAAGGATCTTTCGTTCCTGGTGACCAACGACCCGGAATCGGGGTCCTCGAAGAACGCGAAGGCGCGCAAGCTCGGGGTCTCCATTCTCGACGAGGCGGTCTTCCTCGAGCTTTTGGCCGATCCTTCCGCCGCGGCGGCGAAGAAAGCCGGCTCGGAGTCGACCCCCGCTCGTGATGCTCCCGCCGGCGCCCGCGGTGCGCCGGGAGGGCAGGGCGAGCTATTCGGGACCTCGGGCGCCGTATGAGGATCGGCCGCGTTCCCCGGGCGGTCCTGGCGTGCCTGCTCGCGGCCGTATTGGCCGCGGCGCTCGTCTCGGGCTACGTCTTTATCCGCCGGAGCCTCGCCGTATCCCGGCTCGAGGAAAGAATCGGCATGCTTAAGGCGGAGACCGTACCCCTGCGCTTCGTGGTGCTGTCCCGCAGCGACCAGTCCGTTTCCGCCCGTTTCATCTTCTACGACGCGGACGGCCGGGAGATCGCCATGTTCGAGCGTTCCTGGAACGGATCGGAGCTCGCCATCGATGCGGTGCTGGTTCCCGTGGGCGAGCGCTTCCTCGCGTTCCCCGCGCGCGTATTCACCGACGCGACCGCGGCGAGGCGCGGCACCGAGCTGTTCGGCTACTACGACCGCGGCGGCTTCCCCGCCGTGTTCGATTCGGCTTCGCTCGACGCGGCGGCCCGCGACGCGCTCTCCGTTCTGTTCTCGAAAGCGAAGTCGTTCGACGCCGACGACGGAACCGGCAAGACGAGCATTGCCCCGGAGGGGCCGTCCGCAGGCTTGGCCCACGTCATAAAGCGCCTGCGGGATTTCGAAATCGGAGCGGTTTACGCGTTCGTTTTCCGCGCCGACGGCGTGGCGGACATACTTCGGGAGTAGGATGATTTCCGATATGACGGGGAATCCCGCCCCTCTGGCGCGCGTGCTCGAGTCGACCGGGCTGCCCCTCGTGCCGAGCCTCGGCCGCGTCGTCCAGGCGCTCGCCGAGCGCCGCCTGGCCGTGCTCCGCGCCGATCCGGGCAGCGGCAAATCCACGCTAGCGCCGCTCGCGCTCCTGGATTCTCCCGCGTTCGCCGGCTTCCGCATCATCATGCTCGAGCCCCGGCGCGTCGCGGCCGCCGCGGTCGCTTCGCGCATGGCCGACCTGCTCGGGGAAAAAGTCGGCGAACGGGTGGGTTATTCGGTTCGCCTCGAACGGAAGGTCGGGCCGCGCACCCGCATCGAGGTGGTCACCGAGGGGCTCCTGGTGCGCCGCCTGCTCGCCGATCCGGGGCTCGAGGGCGTCGGCGCGGTCATTTTCGACGAGTTCCATGAACGTTCCGTCCACGCCGACCTCGCGCTCGCCCTATGCCTCGACCTCAGAAAGCTTCGGAGCGACCTCGCCCTTCTGGTCATGTCGGCGACCATGGACGGGGAACGCGTCGCTTCCTTTCTCGAACGGGCCGACGCCGAAGCGCCGGGCTCGACGGTTCCCGTTCCCCTGATCGATTGTCCGGGGCGTCCGTACCCCGTGTCGGTCGATTACCGGCCAGCTTCGGGGCGGCGCCGCGTCGGGGATGAAACCGCCGACGTCGTTTTCCGGGTTTTGCAGGAAACGCCGTCCGGAGATTGCTTGGCCTTCATGCCCGGCCGCCGGGAAATCGAGGATGCCGTCGGAGCCCTGCGTCGGCTCCTGGCCGAAGCGGGCGATCGGACGACCGAAGCCGCCGCCCTCCACGGTTCGCTTCCTCTCTCCCTCCAGCGAGATCTTTTGCGGCCGCGGCCTGCCGGAGCAGGCCGCCGGGTCGTGTTCGCCACCAACATCGCCGAGACGAGCCTCACCGTTCCCGGCGTCTCGATCGTCGTGGACACGGGCTTGGCGAAAGTGCAGCGCTTCCACACGGCGACCGGCATGGACCGCCTTTCGCTCGAGAACGCGAGCCTGCATTCCTGCGACCAGCGCGCCGGCCGCGCCGGCCGCCTGGGGCCCGGCCGCTGCGTCCGGCTCTGGCCGGAACGCGACGGGCGTCCGCTCGACGCCGAAAGCGAGATTCTCCGTTCGGACGCGGCCCCGCTCGTCCTCGACTGCGCCCTTTGGGGAGTCAGGCGGCGGACCGATCTTCCCTGGCTCGATGCTCCTCCCGCGCCGGCCTGGGAATCTGGACGCGAGCTGCTGGTAGAGCTGGGGGCGATTTCCGGCGCGGGGGAGCCGACCGATCGAGGGCGCCGCATGGCTTCTCTCGGCGTCCATCCGCGGCTCGCCGCCGTAGCCCTCGAAGGCGAACGGGAAGGGCTCCTGTCTCTCGCGTGCGCGGCCGCGGCGGTTCTTTCCGATCGCGACGGCTCGGGCATACGGGATGACGCCGACCTCAGACGCCGGCTCGGCGTCCTGCGGGGCGCCGATAGCGCCCCGGCCGCGAGCGCAGCGGCTTGGCGCGCCCGCGTCGCCGATCTCGCCGCCGACCTTTCCTGCCGAGCCGGAGGCCCGTCGGGCCGGTTCGTTTTTTCGTGGTCCGCCGAGGCCGAAGCCTCCGTCGGCTCGCTTCTCCTGGCCGGCTTCCCCGACCGCGCGGCGAAGCGGCAGGAGAGCGGGACGTTCCGCTTCCCTTCCGGCCGCGAAGCGAGGGCCGCCGGGGCGCTCTCCGGCGAAGCCTGGATCGTGGCGGTCGACGCCGAGGCGGGCGAGCGTAGCGGCACCGTCCGCCTCGCCGCGCCCATAGGAGCCGAAGACGCCGAGCGCGTCCTGTCGTCCGCGTATCCGGAAGCCGCCGTAGACCGTTGGCGCATCGACTGGGAAGGACTCGTTCCCCGCGCGACGCGCGTGCGGAGCGCCGGCCGCCTCGTGCTGAGCGAGCGCCGCTCTCCGGCGCCGGCGGCGGAATGCGGGAGGGCCTTCGCCGAATTGGTTTCGTCGAAGGGCTTGTCCATTTTACCCTGGGACGATGCGTCCGGCGCGCCGCGGTCCTTCCTTTCCCGAGCGCGCTTCTGGGCGAAGGCGACGGGCGAGGAGGAACTCGAACAGCGGCTCGGGGATGGGGCGCTTACAGCCGAGCTCGATGTCTGGCTCGTGCCCTTCCTCCGCGCGGAAAGCGCGGCTGGCAAGCCTATCCTCGACGGACCGGCGCTGCTGGACGCGCTGAAGGAGCGCTGCGGCTGGGAAGCCTCATCTCGGATCGAACGAGATGCGCCCGAACGCATGGAGACGCCCGCCGGAACGCGCAGGCGCCTGGTCTACGAAGGCGATTCGGTCGCGCTCGAGGCGCGGATTCAGGAAGTGTTCGGCCTGTCTGAAACGCCGCGGGTCGCGGGCGTCCCGGTGCTGCTGCGCCTCCTGTCCCCCGCCGAGCGTCCCCTGCAGACGACCGCGGACCTTTCGAGCTTCTGGCGGAACACCTACCCCGAGGTGCGCAAGGAAATGCGCGGCCGCTATCCCCGCCACTATTGGCCGGAAGATCCGCTTGTCGCCGAGCCGACTTCCCGTCCGAAGCCGCGGGGAACGTGATAAAACCGCGAAACCTAGGCTGTTTCGCGGTTTTATCTTACG
>QKCO01000169.1 GCA_003245635.1 Treponema sp. | reverse complement strand
CGCTTCGCCCTGCGCGAAGTCGTCGTCGAGAACGGCGGAGACCTCTGGATCAGCGTCCGCGAGCCGCTGACGGTCGCCGTGTACGCGGGGCTTTCTTCGCTTTCGGAAAAAGTAGGCATCGTCGTGCCGCCCGGGCTCTGTCCCTGCGGCCTGGCGACCTCATCGGGCACCGTCGGCCCGTCGCTCAGCTACGGCAAGGCCGACGCGGCGATCGCAATCGCTGACGGCGGAGCGGCGGCCGACGCATGGGCGACCGCGCTCGGCAACCGCTGCCGCACCTGGAGCGAGGCGGAGACCGCCGTCCGCGCGCTGATCGCGCCGGAGCGCCCGGAATTGCGCGGCGTGCTGGTCGTCATGGCCGACAGGCTCGCCGCGGCTGGAAAGATATCTCTCGCCCCCTTGCAAAAAGAGCGGGTCTGACGTTGAATAGGCACCCATGACGGCTTCCGAAAAACAGGATATCGCCGCTTTCCTCGATCTCGCCGACGACTACCTGCGTGATGGCTTCAGACTCGACCGGCCGCAGCGCGCCTTCGCCGACGATCCGGCCGCAGGCGCCGTTCCCGCCGAGGCCGCGCAGGCTGACGGCGTCGCCGGCGTCGCCGACGGCGACAGCCTGGAACGCATCGCCGAAGAAGTCCGCGCCTGCGCCCGCTGTCGCCTGGCCGAACGCCGCAGCCGCGCCGTGCCCGGAGAGGGCCCCGCAGCGCCGCTGGTGATGGTGATCGGAGAAGGCCCCGGCGCCGATGAGGACGCGACCGGGCGACCTTTCGTCGGCAAGGCCGGACAGCTTTTGGACAAGATGCTCGCCTCGATCGGCCTGAGTCGGGACACGAACTGCTTCATCGCCAACGTCGTCAAGTGCCGCCCGCCGCAGAACCGCGACCCCGAGCCGGACGAGACCGCCGCGTGCGCGGCCTTCCTGGACCGGCAGATCGCCTTGCTCAAACCGCGCGTCATCCTTACGGTAGGCCGCGTTCCGACGCAGGCCCTCCTCAAGACGAGCGAGGGCATCGGCCGCCTCCGCGGACGCTTCGTCGATTTCCGCGGCATACCGCTTCTGCCGACCTACCACCCGAGCGCGCTCTTGCGCGATGAATCGCTCAAGCGGCCGGCGTGGGAGGATCTCAAGCTGCTGAGGGAACGGATTTCGGACTGAGGCGGCCTGCCGCGCTTTCTAGCTCGGGCAGGATTCTCCGCCGGAGGCGCCTGCGGACGCGTCAACGGCGTCGAGCTTCCGCACCGGCTTTCCGATCCAATAGCCCTGCAGGAGATCGATGCCGAGAGCGCGAGCCGCTTCGGCGATTTCCGGAGTCGACACGTATTCCGCCACGGTCTTTATGCCGGCATCCTTCGCGAACGCCACGATCGAACGCGCCAGCCCCTCGGCCCGCGGATCGTCCACGATCCGGCTTACGATAGATCCGTCGATCTTCACGTAGTCGGGCTCGAGCTGCAAGAGGTAGTTGAAGTTCGAATAGCCGGTGCCGAAATCGTCGATGGCGATCCGGATGCCTTCAGCCTTGAGCCGCTTGAGCGCCGCTATCGCTTCCTCGAAGCCGACCAGCTCCTCGGTTTCGACGATCTCCACGACGATGCGCCGGCCCAGTTCCGCGTCGCGCGCGGAAACGAGCAGCAGATCGAGGGTCGACGCGTTGAATAGGTCCTCGAGGGTCAAATTGATCGAGAATTCGTAATCGTTCAGCGAAAAAGCGCGTATCGACTGTTCGATCACCGAACGGGTGAGCGAAGGGTAGAGCCGCGTCTTCTTGCTTACGGGCAGGAACTCCGAAGGAGGCATCACCCTTCCGTCTTCGGTTTCCGCGCGCAGAAGGCATTCGTACTTGCCGATTCTCCCGGAAGACGCGTCGGCGATGGGCTGGAACACCGGATATACCCGGTTTCCGCGCAGGGCGGCGTGTATTTCCTTGAGCGCGGCGACCGATCGGGTCAGGTCCGCGGAAAGGCCGTCCTCGCCCGAACCGTAGCGGTAGATCTCGACGTTCCGCGCGCGCGCGGCGCCCAGGGCGAGATCCGCGTACGCCAGCACATCCTTGTCGCCGCTGGCCACTCCGATGCGCAGGTCGAGCGGCAGCGAATCCGACCCGAGCGCGAACGGGGTTCCGATGAACGATTCGCGGATTACTTTCAGGACGCCGACCAGGGAGTCCCCGTCCGCAGGCGTTTCGCTTAGGAAGGCGAAAGTATCCGCGTAGATCCTGTACAGCGTCCAGCCGGCGCGGTCGGCCTCCCGCGCGAGGCGAAGCGCGCATTCCTTCAGGACTTCGTCCCCGCGCGCTTCCCCGTACGCGTCGTTGATGCGGCCGAAATCGACCACGTCGACGAGAGCGACCGAGGGAGACGCCGTCCGCTCGATATCCTCGAGCAGCTTGATGCGGCTGCCCAGTCCGGTGAGCTGGTCCGTGTGGAACACGCGTTCGAGCTTCTCGCGCTGCTCGACCAGCTCGGTGATGTCCTGGCCGGCGGCGATGTATTCGACAAGGGAACCCGACTCGTCTAATATGGGAAGTATGGTCGCCTGCTTGTAATAGCTCGAGCCGTCCGCGCGCTTGTTCTTGATGATGCCGTGCCAGGTCCTGCCCGCCTTGATAGTCTTCCAGAGCCCCCTGAACAGTTCCTTCGGCGTCGACGGATGGCGCTCGATGTTGTGCGACTTGCCGATCGCCTGCTCCCGCGTATAGCCGGTGGCCAGGCAGAAGCGGTCGTTCACGTAGGTGATGGTGCCCGAAGGATCGGTGCGCGACACGAGGGCGCTCTCGTCCAGCAGCAGCTTATAGCGGGTCAGCTCCGCCAGGTGACGCGCGTCGTTCTTTTCCACCCGGCCGACGCGGAATACCAGATAAATACCGACGATGATGGACGCGAGCACCGCTAGGGCGAAGGCCGCGAACTGAGCGTTCATCGCCTTGGAAACTTCCTTCGCGGCGGCTATGGAATCCCTTCGGATGTTCTGGTCGAAATCGCTCAAATAGAATCCTGATCCTATTATCCAATTCCAAGGTTCGAATCTCACTAGGTAGGTGGTCTTTTCCTCGGATTTCGTTCTTCCAGACGGTATCCATTGGTATTTTACAAACGCACCCTCGGCATTCTCGAGCGCTACGGAAAATATGCCGCGCAGATCGACGCCGTCGGCTGCCGGAATGTCTTTCAAATTCTTGCCTATCAACGTCTTGTCGACCCCGTGCTGCAGCAGGACGTAGTTTTCATCGAAAACGAAAAAATACCCGTAGCCGTTCTCCCCGAACCGTTCCTCTCCGAGCGCTTCGAGCAGCTGCGTCTGGATATCGCGCTCGATCGTGTTCTCCGAAGCCGCCGCGCAGACATAGTATCCAGAGGCTTCATCATACTTCCCGAGCACGATAAGGCGATCTGCTGCGCTGCCTAAAGAGCGGTAAGCTTCGCCTTCAGCTATCAGCTGCCCGACGAATGCTCCGAATCCCTCAAACTCGGTTTCGAGCGATGCGGCTTGACGACCGATCCCGTGTTCGTCGACGCCCGAAAAGACAAGCGTTCCCGTTTTCGAAACGACAAAGAAGCGTACGCCGCGAGGCGCGTATTCGAGCGACAAGATCAGCTTCCGGTCGATTCCCCTCACGCGAACGACGCCGTCAAGCGCAGAGAGGCGTTCCTCGAGATCGGCGCGAGCCTTCTCGT
>QKCO01000118.1 GCA_003245635.1 Treponema sp. | reverse complement strand
ATCCCCTCCATGGAGCGGTACGGACGGACGCGGGAAGACGCGCTCGACTACAGCGTCGTGGGCTGCGTGGAACGGGACGCGGCGGGCAAGGAATACGGCTGGCACGACGCCGCCGACTTCAGCATGGCCAAGGTGATCGAGCTCGCGCTCAACAACGGCCGCTGCTTCGAGTGCAAGAGCGTCGGCAAGGATCTCTGCCCCCGTTACTCCGTCTGCGCCGCGAAGGGCAAGCGCCTCGGCATCGAGACCGGGAAGCTCTCCGACTTCAAGAGCTTCGACGAGGTGCTCGCGGCCTTCGACCGGCAGATGAAGTACATGTGCGACCAGCTGGTGGGCGCGATCAACGCGATGGACCTCGCCCATCAGCGGCGCAAGCCTCTTCCCGTCCTCTCCATGTTCTTCGAGGGGTGCATCGAGAAGGGCGTGGACGTCAGCGCCGGCGGGACCACCTACAATTTCTCAGGCCCCCAGGCCGTCGGCGTCGGCACCGTGGCCGACAGCCTCGCCGCCGTCAAGCAACTGGTCTTCGAGGAAAAGCGCATCAGCGGCGAGGAGTACCTGAAAGCGGTTTGCGCGAACTGGGAAGGTTACGAGTGGCTCCACGCGCTTTTGAACAGCGACAAGGTCCACCATTACGGCAATGACGACGATTTCGCCGACGAACTCGCCGTCTTCGGCTCCAACTCCTACTGCAAGCACGTCGAGAACCGTCCCAGCGGACGCGGCGGCGTCTTCGTCCCCGGCGTCTATTCGGTGACCGCCAACGTCGGCCTGGGCTACATCCTCTGGGCCTCCGCCGACGGACGCAAGGCCGGAGAGCCCATCTCCGACAACATGGGAGCGGTGCACACCCAGGCCGGCAGCCATGACATTCTGGGCCCCACCGCCATGATCCGCTCTGTCTGCAAACACGATCACGCCCGGATGGGCAACGGCACGCTGCTCAACATGAAGTTCTCGCCCACCGCGATTGCGGGCGACGCGGGCCGCGACAACTTCATCAACATGGTCGATCAGTTCTTCGAGATGGGCGGCCTCGAGTGCCAGTTCAACGTCATCTCCCGGGAAACCCTGGAAGACGCCTACGAGCGGCCCGATGCGCATAAATTCCTCCTGGTCCGGGTGGCCGGCTACAGCGCCTTCTTCAACGACCTGAGCCCGGCGACCAAGGTGGACATCATCGGCCGCACCGAACTTTCATTCGACTGAGCCCAGAGGCTTAAAAAAGGGGGCCGGCCATGGGCCGGCCTCCTTTGTTTCGGCAACGTGTGAAACGAAGCGAAACGCGGCGGGAACCTCATGGCAAGCGAAACCCGTACCGGGCAATCCGGGATCATCTTCAACACACAGCACTTCACGATTCACGACGGCCCCGGCATCCGGACGACGGTCTTCCTCAAGGGCTGTCCGCTGCGCTGCCCCTGGTGCAGCAATCCCGAAGGACTCGACGCGAATCCCCAGGTGGGTGTCTACCCGGATCGCTGCATCGGCGTGAGCAAGTGCGGCTTTTGCCTGAAGGCCTGCCCCGAAGCGGCAAAGGGCGCGATCAAGGTCGAGGAGGACAAGGTCGTCGGCATCGACCGCGGGGTCTGCACCCACTGCCTTCGCTGCGTCGACGCATGCCCCGCGAGCAACGCGCTCAAGGCATGGGGTCGCAGGATGAGCGTCGAGGAGGCGATGGCCATCGTCCGGGCGGACCGCGCCTTTTATGAGAAATCGGGCGGCGGACTCACGCTTTCGGGCGGAGAGGTCTTCATCCAGCACGCCTTCGCCGCGAACCTCTTGAAGGCGTGCCGCGCCGAAGGGATTCACGCCTGCGTCGAATCGACCCTGCACTGTAGCCGCCGGGTGTTGGAGGAGGTGCTTGGGGAGGCCGATTTCCTCATCACCGACATCAAGCACATCGACCCCGTTCGGCACAAGGAATTGACAGGCGTCTCGAACGAAACGATCCTTTCCAACATGAAAAGGGCCGTGGAGATGGGATTGCCCACCATCGTCCGGATCCCCGTCGTCGCGGGCTACAACAATGACGAGGAAAACATCCGGGGAACTGCACGTTTCATCGCCGAGAGCCTGGGCAATGCGGTGCTTCAGGTGCAGCTCCTTCCCTTCCGGCAGCTCGGCACCGACAAATACGAAGCCCTGGGGATGGCCTATCCCATGGCGGACTACGAGGTGCCTCCGCGCGAGGCGTGGGAGCCGAACCTGCGCCACCTGGCGGAGGTGATGAAGGAATACGGGAATCCCGCCGTGGCGGGAACTTCCGTGAAATACTCCGGGGAACAGTCGGCGGCGGGGAGCGTAAATGACGCTTGACGGCAACGCGCGGGATCTCCTCGCACGAGCGAACGTTCTCGTGGAGGAAGGTCGCACGCAAGAGGCGGTGACGATCCTGTGGGAGGCGTCGCAGGCGTTTGCCCGTCAGGGCGATGAGCGGCACCGCGCCGGTCTTTGCCGCGTCATCGGCGAGCTTTGCGCGATGGAGAAGGACTTCGCCGGGGCGGCGAGAGCCTATCGGGCGTGTTGCGATTATCTGAGAAGCGAAGGGAAGAAACCGGCGCTCTCCCGGATGGCGAACGATCTCGGTCTCTGCCTTGCCCGATCCGGATCCCATGAGGAGGCTCTCCAGGCGTTTTCGGAGTCGCTCTCGCTTTCCGGGGAGCTATGCGACGACGCCAATGCCTGCGCGCAGCTCGGCAACCTGGGTTCCGTTCACCGGGACAGGGGAGAATACGAAAAGGCGCTCCACGCCTACCGGGCCGCACTCGAATTGGCGGAGAGGCGTGGCTTCCGCAGCCTGATCGCCGACCAGTTCGCCAATATCGCCTATGTCCTGGGAAGAATCGGAAAAGTCGATGAGGCGGTGAAGCTCTTCGATCAGGCGGCGCGATTGTTTCGCGGCGAAGGGCTGGAAGAAAAGGCAACGGCCGCCGAAGAAAACGCGGCAGGCCTGCGGGCGGCGGCGGGGCGCGTTTCGTGAAGGGGCTCGCCCTTTCACGACGCTATTTCGAGGCCTTCGGAAGGCCCCTTCTGGAGAAATTCCCGGCCGAGGTCGCAAAACGCGCGGCGGCGGGGCTCGTCGGCCCCGGCTCCGAATGCTTCGGATACGACGACGACGAATCGCGCGACCACGACTGGGGGCCCGGCTTCTGCATCTGGCTCGTCGGGGAGGATTTCCGACGGCACGGTCCGGCGCTGCAAGCGCTCTACGAGGGGTTGCCGAAAACCTTCGAGGGCCAAGGGCCTCGGCGCACAAGTCCCGGAGAAGAGGGGCGGACCGGTATCCTGTCGCTCGAGTCCTTTTACGAACGGTACGCGGGAATGCCCCATCTCCCCCGCAACGAGAGAGAGTGGCTTGGGCTTTCCGGGCAAGGCGCGGCCCTGCTCACCAACGGAGAGGTTTTCCACGACCCCCTGGGAGAGTTCACCCGCCTTCGGAAGGCGCTGCTCGAGTTCTACCCGGAAAACGTCCGCCGCTTCCTAGTCGCATCGAAATGCATGACGGCGGCGCAGGCCGGGCAGTACAACTATCCGCGCGCCGCGCGACGCGGGGAGCGTGTCGCCGCCCGGTACTTCGAGACGCATTTCTCGGTGGAAGCCATCTCCCTCCTTTATCTGCTCAATCGCACCTACCGCCCTTTCTTCAAATGGGCTCCCCGCCGATTACTGGAGCTGCCCCTTGCCGGCGCCGAAAGCGCCCGGGCGTTCGACCGCATGGTGACGGCACCCGACGCAGAAGAGAAGGCGGGGTGGATCGAGGAGATCTCCCGCATCATCGT
>QKCO01000053.1 GCA_003245635.1 Treponema sp. | reverse complement strand
GAAGCCGCCGAGAAGCTCGCCGCCAAGGGCGTCAAAGCCGAAGTCCTCGACGTGGCGTCGATCAAGCCGCTCGACGTGGAAGCGCTCGCCGCCTCCGTGAAGAAGACCGGCAAGCTCGTGACCGCCGAAGAGGGCAACATCATCGGCGGCCTCGCCGGCGCGTGCACCGAGGCGCTGGCCGAGAAGGGCATCGCCTGCAAGCTGGCCCGCATCGGCGTCCAGGACTGCTTCACCGAGTCCGGCCCCTACGGCGCGATCCTCGCGAAGTACGGCATCAGCGCCGACGCTATCGCCGAAAAAGCGCAGAAGTTGTAATATGTAGCATAAGTGGCCGCGCCGGGCGCATCCGCGATCCGGCGGGCGCGCTCCCGTCCGCCGACGAGGCGTACGGGAGCGATCGCATTTAGTGAATAAGAGGAAAGACAAATGGATCAACTCATCGAGAACTCGAAGAAACTGCTCAACGACTGGAAGGGCGGCTCCTACACCTTCGGCCGCGGCGTCCTGTCCCAGATCGGCGCCCTGGCCGCCAAGCACGGCAAGAACGCGCTGGTCGTCTGCAACACCACCTACATGAAGCCCGTCGCCGACGCGGTCGTCGCCTCCCTCGAGAAGGCCGGCGTCTCCCTGGTCGGCGGCAAGATCGCTCCCGACGCGGGCCCCAACGCTCCGCGCGTAGACGTCTACCGCCTGGAGACCTACATCCTCCACTACAAGCCCGACTGCATCATCGCCGTCGGCGGCGGCTCCACCATCGACGCCTGCAAGTCCGCGAACATGCTCGCGACCCTCGGCGGCGCGGTCACTCCCGAGATCGATCCCTATTTCGGCACCGGCCAGGTCACCGAGGCGCTCAAGAAGACCGGCAAGAAGCTGACCCCGCTCATCGCGGTACAGACCTCCGCCTCCTCCGGCGCCCACCTGACCAAGTACTCCAACATCACCGACCCCGTCGTCGGCCAGAAGAAGCTCATCGTCGACGAGTCCGTCATTCCCCAGGAATGCCTGTTCGACTACGACACGACCGCTTCCATGCCGATCCCCGTCACCATCGACGGCGCCCTGGACGCGATCGCTCACAGCTTCGAAGTCTTCTCCGGCATTCCCGCGGAAAAGTACGACCTGGCCTCCAAGATCGCCGAGAACGCCATCGAGCTGTCGGTGAAGTACGCTCCCCGCGTCATCAAGGACCCGAAGGACCTCGAGGCCCGCGAGGCGATCGGCCTCGCGACCGACCTCGGCGGCTACGCGATCATGGTCGGCGGCACCAACGGCGCCCACCTCACCAGCTTCTCCCTGGTCGACGTGACCGGCCACGGCACCGCCTGCGGCGTCATGAACCCCTACTACATGGTGTTCTTCTCGCCCGCCATCCAGAAGCACCTGCAGGTCGTCGGCGCCGTGTTCAAGAAGTACGGCTACATCTCCGAGGACCTCTCCAAGCTTTCCGGCAAGGAACTCGGCCTCGCGGTCGCCAAGGGCATGGTCGCCTTCGGCAAAGCCATCGGCGCTCCGACCACCCTCGGCGAGCTCAAGGGCTTCACCGAGAAGCACGTCGAGCGCGCGCTCACGGCCGCCAAGGATCCGCAGCTCGAGATGAAGCTCAAGAATATGCCGGTGCCGCTCACCGCCGCGCTGGTCGACGAATACATGGGTCCCATCCTCCGCGCCGCGGTCAATGGCGACTTCTCCCTGATCAAGACGATGGCGTAACGACATGAAAAACGTACACGTGCCGCTCGGCCCCTCGGGGCTCCATATCGAACTTCCGGAGGCGACGGACGTGTACGCCATGTCCGCGCCGGAAACGCTCGCGCAGCCGGCCCAGGCCGTCCGCGCGGCGCTTTCCGCGCCGCTCAACTCCAAGCCGCTTTCAGCGATAGCGGCGGCCAAGGCCGCCGCGGCGAAGGCGGCGGGCAGGGCCGCCAAGGCCTGCCTTGTCGTTTCCGACAATACCCGCCCGGTCCCCTACAAGGGCGAATCGGGCATCCTTGTGCCGATCGTCGAGACGCTCATGGCCGAGGGCTACGCCGCGAAGGACATCCTGGTCCTGGTGGCCGCCGGCATGCACCGCTTCATGCGCGACGAAGAGCTCCGCGCGATGATCGATCCCAAGATTTTCGAACTCGGCATCCAGATCGTCAACCACGACTGCGCCGACGAGGCTAACCTCGTCCACATCGGGACCTCTTCCCGCGGCGGAGAGATGCACATCAACCGCCGCTACATCGACGCGGACCTCAAGATCCTCACGGGCCTGGTCGAGAGCCACTTCATGGCCGGCGCCTCCGGCGGCCGCAAGTCCGTATGCCCGGGCATCATCGGCGAGAAGAGCACCTTCGTGTTCCACGGCGCACCCTTCATGGCGCACCCCGAGGCCCGCGACCTCAACCTCAAGGGCAACCCCGTCCACGAGGAGTCGCTCGAGTTCGCCAAGAAGGCGGGCGTCGACTTCATCGTCAACGTGACCCTCAACCATTCCTTCCAGCTCACCGGCGTCTTCGCGGGCGAGCTCGAGGCCGCCCACGAAGCGGCCGTCGCAAAAGTGAAAAGCTACGTCGGCATTCCCGTGCAGGGCGAGTACGACATCGTCGTCTCCCACGCGGGCTTCGTCGGCATAAACCATTACCAGGTCGCCAAGGTCGGCGTCGCCTCCCTGGGAGCGCTGAAGGCGGGCGGACATCTCGTCATCGTCGCGGACAACAAGGACTCGGGCAACGCTATCGGCTCGATGCAGTATCGCATGACCTTGCAGCTTCTCAAGCTCATCGGACCGGAGGCCTTCACGAAGGTCATCATGTCCAAGGACTGGACCTTCATTCCCGAGCAGTGGCAGACGCAGATGTGGACCAAGCTTTTCAAGCGGATTCCCTTCAGCCATTTCCATTACTACGCTCCCCAGCTGGACGACCGGCACTGGGCGGACCTTCCCGGCGTGGACGGCCGCAAGTACCTGAGCGCCGACCGGAAGGCCGCGCCGAAGCTCGAGTACGCGCAGGACTTCGTCTCCGGCGCGATCAAGGCCGCGGTCGAAAGCTACCCGGAGGCCGAGCGGTCCAAGCTCCGCATCGCCTACCTCTCCGACGGCCCCTACGGTATTCCGTACAAAGCCTGAAACGTGGTACGATGACCGGGCCGCTTTGCGGTTTCGAGTGTTGAGAAATCTCTTGTAATATGAGAGGATGAGTTCCATGAAAGTCATCATCGCTCCCGATTCCTTCAAAGGCAACCTGAGCGCCCAGGCCGTGTGCGACCAAATCTCCGCCGGCCTCAAGGACATCGATCCTTCCGTCGTGACCGTGGATTCTCCCCTGGCCGACGGCGGCGAAGGCACCGCGCGCGCCATCACCACGGCCGCCCGCGGAGAGTTCCGCAAAGTTCGCGTCACCGGCCCGATGGGCGTTCCGGTCGACGTCGAATTCGGCCTGATCCGCGAGGGCAAGACCGCGGTCATGGATATGGCCAGCGCTTCCGGCATCGAACTGGTGCCGGTCGCGGAGCTCAACCCGATGAAGGCTTCCACCTACGGGACCGGCGAGCTCATCAAGGCGGCCCTGGACGCCGGCGTCGAGGAGATCGTGCTCGGCATCGGCGGCAGCGCCACCTCCGAGGGCGGCGTCGGCATGGCGCTCGCGCTCGGCTTCGAGATTCTGGACTCGAAGGGGAACCCCGTCGCCCAGGGCGGCGCGGGGCTCGCCGACATAGCCGAAGTCCGCGTTGAGAATGCCGATCCCCGGCTCAAGTACGTGCAATTCCGCATCGCCTGCGACGTGACCAACCCGATGCTCGGGCCC
>QKCO01000051.1 GCA_003245635.1 Treponema sp. | reverse complement strand
GACGGAGAAGATGCGGGGACTGTCCTCGAATGGAGCGATCTCCGTCGCCCCGTTCTTGCCGGGATAACGGAGCAGGAAGCCGTGGTCGTAGGGGCGGAGCTCGAAAATCTTCAGGAAGGAGGTTCTCGGGACGAGGGTGGCCACCGCCAGGTCCATGAAGCCGCGGCATTCGTTGACCGGCACCTTGGCGTCGTTCAGGTTTTCGAGCAGCATCGCGGTGTCGCTCTGGCCGCGCGCGCGGAACGTTTCGAGCGCGTCCGCGTAGGACTGGTAGCGGAAGGCGATCGGCGCGTCGTCCGCCACGATGATCCGCATGCGGTCCTCGAGGGCTTTGACTTCATCCTGCCCGAGCGGCTTCTCGTTCTTGAACGAGTAGAAGTATCCGTTCCCCAGGGAATGGCCGATGACGAGCGGTCTGTCCGGGTAGAGTTCCCGCGCGGCGACGGCCAGCAGGAAGGCGAGCGATCGCCGATAGATCATCGTGCCGTCGCGGGAATCGAGGGTCACCGGGGCAAGATCGACGTTCACCTCGAGCCGGGTTCCCAAGGGGAGGATCTCGTTGTTCGCGCGGACGGCGAGCAGGGGCCGTTCGAGTTTGCCGAAGCGTTCGGCGAGCGTCTCGGCCCGCGTGCCGTAGGGACATCGGACGCTGGAGCCGTCCGGGAAGCGCACTTCTATTTCGTTCATCGCCGTCTCCTTGTTGCTTATGGGCGGTACGAGTCGCGTATGGCGTCGAGCCAGGGCCCCGGCCCGACGTAGCGGGCTTTCCGCGGAAGCCTGTCCGTCAATTCGACGATGGAAGCGGGCGCCCGCGCGGCCTCCATCAGGCGCGCGACCGCATCGGTCCATTCGCGCCGGACTCCCTCGTCCGCGGGGGCGCGTTCGAGCAGGGCGCGTTCGAGCTGTTCGATAGTCATACCGCCGCATCCCCCTGGAAAAGATCGAGCTGGCCGATCGGCGCCGCTCTCCGCTTCGGCGCGCTTCCGGCCTTCTTCTTATCGGCGCTTCGGCCGCGTTCCTCCAGGATCTCCGCCGCCGCCGCGAGCACCGGCGCCATTGCGCCGGCGGCGAACCCGCGCTGGCTTCCCGAAAGCGCGCCGCGGAACGCGGCGGCCGCGGCCTGCTCGTCCCGGTCGACCAAGGCGAGGGCGAGCGCGGCGAAGCCGTCCGATCTTCCGACGGTCCGGATCAAGGCCGAGAAGAAAGCGGCGTCGTCCGCGCCTTCCTCCGAAAGCAGCGCTACGCAGCGCGCCGCGTAGCGCAGGGCCAGCAGCGGCCCGTCGACTCGTCCCGCGTCGTGCAGCTCCCGCACGACGCGGCAGGCGTCGTTCTCGAAATGTTCGAGCATTCCCTGACGGAGGGCTTCCTCCGCCTGCTCGGCGAGGCCTTCGGCCGGATGCGAATCGGTCAGGACCCGTTCGTACAGGGCGGCGACTGCGGCAGAGGCTGCGGACAACGCGGACCCCATCTCCGTTTCGGGCGTAGCGGCCCAGGCCCTGAACAGAGGCTTGAGCGCTGCCGGAGGCGATTTGTCCGGTATTCGGTCGAGCGCGTCTATGAGCGCGGCCGCGTCGTCGGCGTAGAAGGCGCGGAGCGCGGCGACCAGCGATTTCCAGGGCAAGAAGGCTTCTTCCTCGATTTCGGCCAGGCGTTCGGCCGCGTCCGGATTGGTCATGCCGTTGGTTACGGCGTCGAAAGAATCGACGAGCGCCCACAAGGGAGAGCTCGGCGCTGCTGAATGAAGAAAGGCGCGCGGGTCGACGAGGACGCCTTCCCGCGTATTTCGATGCGTCATAAGGAGAACAGCATACCGGCAGAATCGCTTTCGGTCAACGGAAACGCTATCCGCGCACTTCTTCCGGTTCCCGTTCGGCGGCGAAGGCCAGATAGGGGGCGATGGCGTCGTTTCGCGGCGTTCCCGTGCCGTCGTAGGTGATGGTCACCACCGGGACGCCGGTCACGCGCTCGATTTCGCCCGCCATCGCCTCGGTGATGATCGACGGGCAGCAGAAGGCCGGATTCGCCTGCACCAGGAGCGCCGTTTCCGGATGCTCCCGGACGATGCGGAGAATCTTGAGGGCGTTGTCCGTGCATTCGCCGGCCATTTCCGGCCTGAGCCCGAATGCGGCCATCGCCTTCGCGCTGCCTTCGTTCGTCCAGCCGCCGCTGTCCTTGGCGTCGAGGCCCGTCTTCGCGTAGAAAGAGCGCTCGGCGGCGGCGACCGCGGTGAGCACCGAGCGGAACGCAGCCCACGCGCCGAAACGCCGTTCGATGAGCAGCCGTTCGAAAAAGGCGTCGCAGGTCGCCTTCAGGTAATCGATATAGGGGGTGACGACGACTTCGCCGCCGGCCGCCTCGATCGCCTTGTCCAGGTTTTGGTTGAAGGTGTCGTTGTCGCGCGAGTAGAAATCCCCGAAGACGGCGACCTTCGGCCGCCGCCGCGACTCGGATGCCGGAATCGCCTTGAAGAGCGCCGCCGCGTCCTTGACCGCCTTCACCGGCGAGGCTCCGCGTTCGAGCGCGTCCGCGATCAGTGCCAGCGCCTTGACGGCGGCCGCGTCCGTATCCCCCGGCCTCTTTTCGTAGGGCCTCACCCGGCAAATAAGCTTGCGCAGCAGACCGCCGGTCAGGAATGCGTGGAACACGGCGAGCGTCGTCTGGGGCGAAAGATCGAGGAAGGTGATGTCTCCGGCGTACACCTCGACCTTTTCGAGCCCGCCGCCGTGCTTTTCGAGGATCCCGCCGATGTGAAAGGGGTACAGGGGGATGTTGCACGGCCAGAGCGCATCGATCATCCAGAGCGCGGTCCGTTCGGGGTCGAGTCCCTTCGATTCGATATAGTCGATGGCTTCGCGCGCGATGATGCTCACCGGGATGCACTGGCCGGCGTTGAGCGTCATCGCCCGCTTGATCGCTTCGGGCGATTCCTCGAGTTCCCGGGCGTCCAGGCCTTGGCTGCGGAGCGCCGCCGCCAGGAGCGAGCAGACGATGGGGTCCCAGTTCGGGAGAAGTATCGTCTTGTACTTGGGGAACCTCCGCTTGGCCGCCTTCTTCTCCGTCGATGCTTCCGCCGGGGCCGCATCGGTTTCCGGCATAGCCGACGGCGGGCTCGTCCGCGCCGCCCTGACTCCGGCGGCATGGTTGCGGAACGCCCGCACCGCAGCCTCGATCCGCGTCTCGTAGCCGACCGAGGAATCGTGCTCGTCGACCTGGAGCACGAGGTAGGGCTTTCCCGCCTCGTCGAGAATGCGCTTGAAGCTCTCCATCGCGAAGGAATCGGGCGAGCACTTGAAGGAGCTGACCAGCACCGCGTAGTGGCTTTCGCTGCGGGCGCAGAAGCGCGCGGCTTCGAGCACTTCGGCCGCGTAGCGCCAATGGTAGGCGGTCAGCAGGGAATCCTCGTCGCGCGCGGGAGGCAGCGGCGTCATGTCCTGGAAGAAGGCTCGGATGCCGTTTTTGGCGAAGATGCCCGGTATGTCCTTGTTCATGCCGGGGGAGAGGAGCGTGTAGGGCCTGCCCGCCAGGATAACCGCGATGTCGTCGCCGCCCGGCGCAGCGCGGAGGAAGAGGTCTCGGTATTCGGCGCGGGTGCGGGTCTTGAGCGCCCGGCTTTCCCGGTAGGCGCGGCGGATTTCCGACGGCGGGGGCACGGGGATGCCGCGGCCTTCGAGCGCCGCGCGGAGCGCCTCGCGCAGTTCAGGCACCGCGTTCGAGTCGTCCCCGCGGACGGACGCCGTCAGCGGGCTGAGGTAGCGCTCCCTGCTTCCGGTGGCCAGGGCGACGACCGCCGGCGCGAACTGCGAATAATTGCAGTAGAAGCGGCGGCTTTCGCCGTCCCCGATTTTCTGCACCCTCGCTTCGAGGTAGGTCGGCAGGAAGACGAAATCGGCGCGGCGCAGCAGATCCGCCGCCTGGCCGTGCAGCATGGCCACCGGCGCGCAGAATTCGGCGCCCGCCGTGCGCTTGCCCTCGGCGAGCGTTTCTGCGCTTTCTTCTCCGAGGACGACGGAAAAGCCGAGCTTCTCGAAGAAGTACCGCCAGAAGGGGGCGTCCTCCGCGAGGTAGAGCGCGCGCGGAATGCCGATTGAGGGCATGCCCGCGGGGGCGTTCTCGACTGCAGGCGCGTGCTGCTTCATCCCCGAGTCGAGCGCGTAGTCGGCGGCGCGGTACACGGCGTCGGTCAACGCGCTGATGGCGTTCTCGGAAATGGCCGCGACGGCGACGGTCGCTTTCCTCTGCGCGTCCAGGAGGGGCGCGACGGCCGTCCTGGCGAGGTCTCCCAAGCCGCCCGTGCCGTGCGGATGCTCCGCCACTGCCGCCGGCTTTTCCGCCGCCGCGGGCGCGACGCGCGCTTCGAGCCGCTTCTTTGCCGTTCTGAAGGCCGCCGCCCGTTCGCGCAGCAGGTCGAAGCCCGATTTATCCTTGGAAACGTAGGTCTTGTCGCCCTTTTCCCGGCCGCAGAGGTAGCCGTAGACGATCTCCTCCCCGTCCACGTCTACCACGTGGAGCTTGCAGCGGTTGTTGCAGCCGTCGCATTCGTCGGGTCTGAAGCTGAAATCCAGCTTATGCAGGGCAAGCCCTCGGAAGCTCGTCCGCCCCTTGGGGAAGCCCTCGTCCCGGGCCTGGAGGGCGGCGCCGACGGCTCCGGTCAGGTGGCAGAAGCGGGAAACCTTGATGGGCTTCCCGATCCGCCGCTCGAACGCCGCCACCAGCGCCTTATTCTTGGCCGTCGCGCCCTGGAAGGCGATGCGCTCGCCGATCGCGCCTTCCCGCGCGACCTTGGTCAGGTAGTTGTCGCAGACCGAGTAGAGGGCCGCGGCGAGCAGCTCGTCGGTGTCGTAGCCGAGGGCGCGCAGGTTGTTGAGGTCCCTCTCCATGAATACCGTGCAGCGGTCGCTGGTGAGCGGCGCGCTCGCGCGGAGAGCGCGCTCGGCGTAGTCGAAGATGCTCACGCCCAGCCGGGCTGCCTGTTCCTCGATGAAGCTGCCGGTGCCGGCGGCGCAGACGGTGTTCATCTGGCTGAAGACGACCGCGCCGTCCTTGACCGAGGTGAATTTCGAATCCTGCCCGCCGATTTCGATGATCGTGTCGATTTCGGGGTCGAGCAGCACCGCGGCGCGGGCGTGGGCGGTTATCTCGTCGATGGCGGCGTCCGCCCCGAGCACCGCGCCGACGAGCTTCCTGCCGGATCCGGTCGTGGCGCAGAGCCGGATGTCGAACGAGACGCCCGCTTTCGAAGCGGCCGCTTCGGCCGCCTCGAGCACCGCCTGCGCCGCGTCCAGGGGCTGGCCGGCAGTCCGCGTGTAGAAGCCGGCCAGCACGGCGCCGTCGGGATCGGTGAGGGCCGCCTTCGTGCTGGTCGAACCGATGTCGAAGCCGAGCAGGACGCCGACTGTCCCGGTCCCGTCGGCGCGCGCGCGCAGGTCCTCGTAGATGTCCGTCTCCACCGGGTTGCGCTCGCCGCCCTTGCGGGCCGCGTACAGGAATCGCTCGCGGGAGGAAAAGTCGGGATAGCCCGGGACGGCATCGAGGAGCGGCCCGGCGGCGTACGACCGGGGCGCAGCCTCTTCGGCGACGACCCCTTCGGCGCGACGCGCTTCGGCTCCGTCTTCCGCGCCTGCGCCCGATTCCATGCAGCGGTAGGCCGCGCCGATAGCTCCGAACAGCGCGCCCCGCGGATCGGTCCGTATGGGGCTGCCCGCCATTTCCGAAAGGTGCCTGACGACGGCGCCGTTGAGGCCGACGCCCCCGGCCAGCAGGATGGGCCCGTCGGGCTTTTCGCCGGGGAATAGGGTGTCGGCGATGTTCCGCGCGAGGCCGCGGCACAGTCCGTCGCAGATCTGCTCGAGCGTCCAGCCTTCCTGCTGGGCATGGATGAGGTCGGTCTTGGCGAAGACCGAGCAGCGGGATGCGATGCGGGGGGAATCTCCGGCATTCGAAAAAGCGCGGGCGGCGAGCTCTCCGCTGCCGGAAAGCCCGAGACGCGCCGCCTGCTGGTCGAGGAAGCTGCCGGTGCCCGCCGCGCAGGCCGAATTGCCGCGCATCCGCCGGTAGCGGCCTTCCTCGTCGAAGGCGACCCGCGCGAAGCGTTCGGCGCCGACCACGATGAGCGTGCGGACATCGCTCATCAGCGCGCGGGAAGCCTCGACATAGGCGACGCGGGCGTCGACTCGGAAATCGGCCCGCACGGCGGCGGGGGCGGACGCGGTGGCCGCGACCGCCGCGAAGCCCGCAGCCCCGAGTGCGCGCGCCTCGGTCTCAAGTTCCGCCGCGGCGGCGGCGATGGCGGCGGCGGCCTTTCCTCCGTGCAGGACGTATCGGGAAGCGACGATGGCCCGGTCCTCCGCGACGAGGACCGCGGCGACCGCCGCCGATCCTGAATCGATGCCTAGTACGAACTTCGGATGTTCCATAGCGGATTAAACGGTAGCATCGAGCGGCGGGCCGGTCAAGGAAAAGGGAAAAAACGCGACACGAGGGACTCGAACCCCCTACCTGCTGCTTAGAAGGCAGCTGCTCTATCCGGGTGAGCTAGTGTCGCATGAGCGCCGAAGGGCGGAATCCTGCAACCAATTCTTTATATTGACGATTATTAACAGCTTTGCAATGCGGTGTCAAGTTTGTGGATCCCGCAGCCTGCCGCGAAAGTCTTGTCCCTTTCCATGGAGGCCGAAACCGATTTGACCCCGTGGTCCTCCTGCCATAGAATAGAGCGTGATATGGCTGATTTCCGGTTCGACTCCGTCATGGAGACTCTTGCGGAGATTCTTCGCTTCCCCGCCGACTCCATCGCGGCGTTCCTCGATTTCGCTCTGGAGCGGACCGTCAAGCTATCGGGAAGCAGGTTCGGCTATATCTACCATTACGACGAGGAATCCAGGGAATTCGTTTTGAACACCTGGTCCAAGGAAGTCATGGCCGAATGCGCGGTAGCCGAACCTGCAGTCCGGTACCGCTTGGAGAATACCGGTCTCTGGGGCGAGGCGGTCAGGCAGCGCCGTCCGATCGTCGTGAACGATTTCCAGTCCTTCCACCCCGAAAAGAGGGGAGTGCCCGAAGGCCATGTCCCCATCCTCCGCTTCATGACGCTCCCGGTATTTCGGGGAGACCGGATCGTGGGGGTGATCGGCCTGGCCAACAAGGGCTCGGACTACGGAGAGGCGGATCTCCAGACGGTTTCCGTGCTCATGGAGGCGGTCTGGAAAGTCACCGAAAAGATCCGGTCCGAAGAAGCCGTGCGTGAACACGAGGAACTGCACCGGTCCATACTCAAGACGGCCATGGACGGGTTCTGGCTGGCGGACCTGGACGGCCGGATCGCGGAAGTGAACGAGACGTATTGCCGGATGAGCGGCTACGATGAACGGGAATTGGTCGGCATGGAGATTTCCCGCCTGGATGCGGCGAAGACCCCGGAGGAGATAGCGGAGAAAATCAGGGCGATCGTTTCGAGCGGCGAAGGTCGCTTCGAGACCAGGCACCGCAGGAAGGACGGCAGCGAATTCGACGTCGAGGCGAGCGTGCAATACCGTGCCGCGGATTGCGGCCGGCTGGTCCTTTTCTTTCGGGACATTTCCGAAAAGAAGCGTTCCGCCGAAGCGCTCCATGAAAGCGAGGAGAAATGCCGGCGGCTGGTTCGGGACATACAGGTCGGCGTCCTTCTGCTGAACGCGAACTTCGACATCGTCATGGTCAATCCGAAGGCTTCCGAACTGCTCGGCCTCGCCGGAGAGGACCTCAAGGATGCATCCGTCTTCAGTCCCCGTTGGGACCTCATAGGGGAAGATGGTTCCCCTCTCCTCGAGGGCGCCCGATCGTTCGAGACGGCGCTCCGGTCGGGGAATCCGATCCGGGAGGCCTCCGTCGGCCTGCGCCGCCCCGACGGATCCCGAATTTGGCTTTCCCTGGACGTGGAGCCGCAGCTCCGCGACGACGGAAGTGTCCGGCAAATCGTCTGCACCTTGGTCGATATAAGCGAGATAAAACGGGCGGAGGACGCCAAGCGGAAAACGGACGCCATGCTGCGCACCCTCTCCGTCGCCATCGATCAGAGCCCGGTGACGACGGTGCTCACCGACGCGCAGGGCTCCATCGAATTCGTGAATCCGAAATTCACCCAGACCACCGGATACTCCGCGGCGGAGGCGATCGGACAGAATCCCCGCATCCTCAAATCAGGCGAATTGCCCGCCTCGGAATACGCGGATCTATGGAAGACCATACGCGCCGGCCGGAATTGGCACGGACTGTTCCACAACCGGAAGAAGAACGGCGGGCTGTACTGGGAATCGGCGGTCATCTCTCCGGTCAAGGACGAGAACGGGGAGATTTCCCATTTCCTCGCATTGAAAGAGGACATCACGGAAAAGAAGCTGATGGAGGAGAAGCTGCTGCTGCAGGCGCAGGCCATGGACAGCGCTTCCGGGTACATCATCATAGCCGACGCCTTGGCCGAGGATTTTCCCGTGATCTATGTGAACGCCGCCTTCCAGCGGATCACCGGCTATTCCGCCGAAGAGACCATCGGCAGGAATTGCCGTTTTCTGCAGGGAGAAGAGCGGAATCAGACGGGCCTGGAGGAGATCCGCGCGGGCATGCGAGAGGGACGACCCTGCAAGGCCCAGCTCCGCAACTACCGCAAGGACGGCTCTCTCTACTGGAACGATATCAATATCGCGCCGGTTCGGGACGGCCAGGGGCGGGTCACCCATTTCATCGGCATATCCAACGACGTGACCGAGTTCCTGCGCATCCAGGCCGAGCTTCTGGACAACGAGCAGCGGCTGCGCATAGCGCAGGAATACGCGAATATCGGGACCTGGGATCTCGACCTCATGACCGGAAAGCTTTTCTGGTCGGAACGAATCGCGCCTCTGTTCGGCTACCCCGAGGGCGAGCTCGAGACGACCTACGGCAATTTCCTCAACGCGGTGCACCCCGATGACCGGGAACTGCTTTCGGCGGCCGTAGCCGACTGCATAGAGAAGGGGACGCTTTACCGGATCGAACACCGCTGCGTATGGCCAGACGGTACGGTCAGGTGGCTCCTCGAGACCGGCAACGTCACCAGGGACTCTTCCGGAGCGCCTCAGCGCATGCTCGGGCTCGTGCAGGACGTTACCGCCCGCAAGCAGGCCGAATTCGATCTGATCCGTTCCCGGGAGGAGGCCCAGCGGGCGAACCGGGCGAAGAGCGAATTCCTTTCCCTGATGAGCCACGAGCTGCGGACGCCCCTCAACGCCATACTCGGGTTCGGACAGCTCTTGGAGATGGACGCGGCCCTCGATGCGACCCAATCGGATTACGTTCGGGAAATGACCGCCGCGGGGCGTCATCTGTTGGCTCTCATCAACGAAGTCCTGGATCTTTCTCGGATCGAGACGGGAAGGATGGATCTGTCCAAGGAGCGGACGGATTGCGCCGCCCTGGTCCGCGAATGCATCGCCCTCGTGGAACCCCTCGCGGTCGCCCGGGGCATCCGTCTGGAGCAGGGCCGTTTCCCGGACGCGGCGGTTTTGGCGGACCATGTGCGGCTCAAGCAGGTGCTGATGAACCTGCTGTCGAACGCGGTCAAATACAATCGCCCCGCCGGCCTGGTCGCGGTTGAGGTCGAAACGGCGGACGGCGCGGTGCGGATTTCCGTCCGGGACGAAGGGCGGGGGATTCCCGCGGATCGTCTGGACGAGCTTTTTGTTCCTTTCAATCGGCTGGGAGCCGAAAAGAGCGAAATCGAAGGCACCGGCATCGGCTTGACGATCAGCAAGCGGCTCATCGAGCTCATGGACGGCCGGATCGGAGTGGAAAGCGAAATGGGCGTCGGGAGCCGGTTCTGGATAGAGGTTCCCCTGGCGGAGGGCAGGAATCTGAAAGCCGGCGGCGAGCCGGGACCCGCCGCCGTCCGACCGTCCGCGCCGTCCGCCGGGAACCGCACGGTCCTGCACATCGAGGACGATCTCGCGAATTTGCGGCTGGTCGGAAAAATCCTGGCGCTGCGTCCGGATTTGCGCCTGATCAGCGTCCGTTCGGCCTCCGAAGGCTTGGCCGCCGCCGCCGCCGAGGCGCCGGACCTGATCCTCCTGGACGTGAACATGCCCGAAGCGGACGGCTACGAAGTCCTTCGCCGATTGCGCGCTTCCGATGGAGGCCGGGACGTTCCCGTCATCGCGGTCACCGCCGCCGCCATGCCCCACGATATCGAACGGGGAATCGCCGCGGGGTTTTCGGAATACCTGACCAAGCCGCTCGAGGTAACGGCCTTCCTCGCCGCGGTGGACCGCGGTTTGATGAGCCCTCTATGAAAAAAGGGGCCGGGATGATCGAAAAACGCATCGAACTATTGTAAATTGCAGGAAATAAATTCGATTATTCATTTATGACATTTTTTCTTCGGTATCGGAAAGCGAGACCTCTATGATACCGGAAACGAAGTCCTCCCGCATCATGCTCGTGGACGACGACGGCGTGAATCTCAAGGTTCTCTGCGCCATGCTGTCGACCTCGGGTTTCAATAACCTCGTTTCTATCCAGGATCCCCGAACGGTGCTGGATCTGTACCGTCAGGGTCGGACGGACCTCATCCTGCTGGACTTGAACATGCCCTATATGGACGGCTATCAGGTGATGGCGGAGCTCAAGGCTCTCAAGGATCCCCTGCTGCCTCCTATCATCGTGCTGACGGCCCAGCGGGGCCGGGAATTCCTCCTTCGGGCGTTCGAGAGCGGCGCCCGCGACTTTCTGACCAAGCCCTTCGATCTTCCCGAACTGCTCGCGCGGGTGGGAACCCTGCTGGAACTGCATCTGGCCCACCGATTCATCTACGAGCAGAACGAGCGGCTGGATACCCTGGTGCGTAAGCGGACCGAGGAATTGCTTCGGACGCGGCTGCAGGTCGTCCAGAAGCTCGGCAGGGCTTCCGAGTTCCGGGACAACGAGACGGGAAAGCACATCATCCGGGTGAGCCTCATCTCGGCGCTGCTGGCGGAAAAGTCCGGCTGGGACCGGGACTCCTGCGAAACGCTCCTGCACGCGGCGCCGATGCACGATGTCGGCAAGATCGGCATTCCCGACTCCATACTGCTCAGGCCCGGGAAGCTGGAGCCTCCCGAATGGGAGATAATGAAGCGACACACGTTTATCGGCGCGCACATCCTGGAGGGGGAGGATTCGGAATTGCTGCGGATGGCCACGGAGATAGCTCTCACCCATCATGAGAAGTGGGACGGCAGCGGGTACCCGAAAGGGCTTGCCGGCACCGCGATTCCTCAAGCCGGCCGGATCGTTGCGCTGGCGGACGTTTTCGATGCGCTGACCTCGCATCGTCCGTACAAGGACGCCTGGGGAGTGGATGAGGCCATGAAACTCATCGCGGAGCATCGCGGTACCCACTTCGATCCGGACCTCGTCGATCTCTTCGAAGCCTCGATGCCGGAGATCCTGGCGATTCGGGATGCCCACGCCGACGAGCTGTAAGGAAGGCCATGGAAAAGAATTGGACCGACCAGCCGAAAATACTGGTCGTCGAAGATACGGAGGTCTCGGCCGAATACGTGCGGCTCGTGCTCGAGCGGCGAGGCTTCATCGTGCGGATAGCCGGAAGCGTCGCCGAGGGCTTGGCCGAAGCCTTCCGCTGGTCCCCCGACCTGATCCTGATGGATGTGATGCTCCCCGACGGCGACGGATTCAGCCTCTGCGAGCGGATGAAGGCCGATCCGGCGTTCGCGGAAACGCCCATACTGTTCGTGACCAGCCTCGAGGACGTCGAAAGCAGGGTCCGCGGCCTTTCTATCGGCGCGGTCGATTTCATCACCAAACCCTTCGCCGCGGAGGAAATAGTCGCCCGCGTGCGGATCCATGTGAAGATAGCCCGGCAATCCAGGCAGCTCGCCGCGGCGCAGGCCGAACGGCTCGCCGCGCTCCGGAGCGCCCAGCTCCAATTCCTGACGAACCCCGAGGCACTGCCGGGAGCCCGCTGCGCGGTCTACTACGAGTCGGCCGAGGAAGCGGGGGGGGACCAGTACGACCTGGTCGAACTCGGTAAAGGCATCCACGGCTATCTGGTCGCCGATATCGCCGGGCACGGGATCGAGAACGTCTTCCAGACCTCGGCCTTGAAAGCGCTTTTCAGGGAGAACGCGTCGGTCCTGGATTCGCCCAGCGACACCCTGTACATGATGAACCGTTCTCTCAAGCAGCACTTGGCCGACGGCCAGCATCTGACCGCGTTTTATCTTATACTGAACCGCAACACCTCCGCGGCCAGCTTCGCCAGCGCGGGGCATTTCCCCGCCATCGCGGTGGATGCCGACGGCAAGGCCACTCGTCTGACAGCCGAAGGGGATGTTCTGGGCGCATTCTCGGAACCCCGGTTCATGGCGGGCTCCTTCGCGGTGCGTCCGGGCAGCCGTCTTTGGCTGTTCACCGACGGCATGATCGAGCGTTTCGAGTCCGGGCGGAACTGGAAGGCGGGTCTCGAGAGCCTGGAGCGGGCGGTGGTCGAATATCGGAGCCTTCCGCTGGAGGAGTCCCTGCGGGCGGTTTCGGCCTCCCTGGTCGCGCCGGGACCCGGCGAGGACGATCGGATACTCATGGCGGTGGACGTATGAACGACGATGTCATCCTGCTAGAGCGTTCAATTCCCGCTTCGGCCCGCGAGGCCGATCGGCTGTGCGCCGCCCTGGGCGACATTCTGAGGGCGCGACTCTTGGGGGGAGCCGCGGCCAAACGGGTGTTCGGCGCGGAGCTGGTCGCCAGGGAAGCGATACAGAATTCCGTCGATTACGGCTGCGCCGCGATAGCTTCGAAGGAGGTCGCCGTTTCTCTCCGGCTTTCGGGGGACCGCCTCGTGCTGACCGTAGCCGATGAGGGGCCGGGCTTCGACGTCGAAGGGGTATCGGCTTCCGAATTGAATTCCAGCCCCGGCGTTTCGGGAAACGGAATCAGGATAATCGCGGCGTATACGGACGGATTCCATTATGAGGACGACGGGCGGAAGCTCGTGGCCGAGTTCGTCGTCGGCAAGGAGAACGTAATGCAGGACCTGCAGTCCAACGAGGTTTGGGCCCCGAAAACGGATCTGGTCGCGGCCAACGCGCAAAGCGCGAAGGAAGAGCTCCGCGAACTGGTGGCCCGCAGCGCAGGCGAATTGGTGGTGGATCTTTCCTCGGTCGCGATGATCGATTCGAAGGGCCTGGGCATCTTGATCGCGGCGGTCAATTCCCTTGAAGCCGCCGGACGAAAGCTCCGGGTGACCGGGGCGAATCCCGACCTGGTGGAGCTGTTCAAGCTGATGAGGCTCGACCGCCATCTTACGATAGCGTAGGGGGCCGGCATGTCTGAATACGATCAGGATGTGATCGATACCTATACCGAGGAAGCGCGCGAGCATTTAGCCTCGATCGAAGAGGATCTGGTCGAGCTCGAGCGGCAGGGCGCCGATCGGGACGACGAGCTCATTAACAAGATTTTCCGGGCCGCGCATTCCATCAAGGGCGGGGCGGGGTTCCTGGATTTCAAGGTCGTCAAGGAGCTCGCCCACAAGCTCGAAAACGTGCTGGATCTCATCCGTTCGGGCAGAATGGTGCCGAACCCCGAGATCGTCACCATCCTTCTGCGCGGCTTCGATCGTCTGGCCCAGCTTTTCGATTCGCTGGAATCTTCCGATTCGGCCGACGTCTCCGAAGAGCTGGTCTCTCTGATCGGTTTGGCGGCGGAATATTCCCCCGAAAGCAGGACGCAGCGGCGCATCGCCAAATTCGCGGCGCAGGGTTCGAGCCAGGAGCTCGAAGCCGAAGAGGCTGAAATCGAACGGGCCCTCGCCCGTGGCGCATCGGTGTATCTCCTGCGCTTCGATCTCGTCCACGACGTGCATCGGCTCGGAAAGACGCCTCTGGGGGTCATCAAGGTGTTGCTGCAGGGCGGCGAGATCCTCGACAGCGCCGTGGATATCCTTGCCGTCGGGACGCTGGACGACGAGTCGCCAGGTGACGACGTGCCGTACTTCGTGCTCTACGCCGCGCCGTCGGATGCCGCGGAAATCTCCCGGATCAACGAAATCCCGATGCGGGGGATCACGCCGCTTCGTCTCGCCTCGGCGCCGGCTCCTGCGGCAGATCAGCCCCCGGCGGCTGTTTCCGCCGAGCCGGCATCGTCCCCCGCGGCGCCGATTCCTTCCGCACCCGCCCCGGCTGCGCCGCC
>QKCO01000102.1 GCA_003245635.1 Treponema sp. | reverse complement strand
AAGATGCTCGAGCGCGCCGAGCAGTACGGAACCATCGACGACATCAAGACGTTCGCGAAACAGCTCGGAATCAAGCGCTTCACGCTGAAGTCCCCCGCGCGCGCGGCGAAGGCGACAGTGGCAGCCGCCGCGGTTCCCGAATCCGCTTCAGCTGCACCCGAGTTCAAGAGCGTGAAGGAAGCCGAACGCTGGATCGTCGACAACGATCTCGCGGATGCGGCGTCGTTCAAGGGCTGCGATCTCCGCGTCGTGCAGGAGTGGGCCGTCGCGCTGCGCTCCATGATCGCCGAATACCCGGAGGCGCGGAAGGCGCTGCAGTTCTTCGGCACTTGTCAGGGACGCACGCGGAGGCTCGCCGGCATCATCGAGGAAAAGGCGTACGCGCAGCTGATCGGCGCGGGGATCGACGAGACGCGCGCGCGTGCCGCCGCCAAGAAGTGGGCGCGGGAGGCGACGGCGAAATGGAAAACATCGTCCAATACGATCGCCGAGTTCTGCACCGCCGACGGCATCGCCGGCATCGCGGTGAACGAGAAGTACGCAGCGTCCTACGACCTATTCCAGCAAACGCGCGAACGCGACGTCGCCGCCGGATGGAAGCCGGCCGGAACCGGCAAGGTCGTCGGGACGCTCGCGCACGAGATGGGACACCTGCTCGACCACGTGTATGGACTGTCCGGTTCGTCGGAATTACAATCGTATCGACGCACGTTGTCCCGGCAGGAGATCGCGGAAGGGCTGTCGCGCTACGCGAACGAGAACGTCAAGGAATTCATCGCCGAGTCCTGGTCCGAATACCGGATGTCGTCGTCGCCCAGGGAGATCGCGCGCACGGTCGCTGATCTTCTATTCGCCCGCATGAGGATGCAGAAATGACCGAGAAGGAAGAGAACGAGCTCATCGAACGCATGCACCGTGGCACGCTCGACTACTGGGAAAACCAGCGGAAGAACGCTTTCCCGACGCCTCCGCAGAAGATCGACGACGACCCGGAACGGGCTGCCGCGGAAGATCCGAAAAAGACCGAGAAATAGCCCTTCGACGGCCGTTTCCGGAAGAATCGCCTTCCGGAAGCGTTAGGACGTCGGAGCTGTCCCCAGAATACCCCCATTCGAAGCAAATTCTAACAGTTTCCTGGCGTTTCCCTGGAAAAAGCGTACATCCGGGCATTGAGCCGAAACGGGCCCAGTAACGGGCCGTTTTCGCGATTGGCCATTTTCGCCGTTATCCCCGTTCCAGCGCTCATCCTGTAACCTCTCTAGAATCGCGTAATACGAAGATTCTCCCACCGGGAGGAAGGAGCCAGAATGCACTACAAAAACGGACGCGAAGCCAAGATCGGAGATCCCGTCGTAGGGACCGGATACAACTACGGAACAGTAGCCGGAACGCTGTTGTCGATCACGCCAGCGTCGGAATCGTGCAATTGTATGATCGGCACCCTCACGCTGGTTCCGCTCGAAAAGGCGACGATGCCCGTCGTGGGATTCCAGGGCTCCGAGGCCCACGGTTCTGCCGGTGAACGGTACGCGACGATCTATCGGATCGAATACAGCCAGGGCGACTACCTGCTGCATGCCGAAGATGCGATGAAAACGAGCTGAGAATGACGTGTCCAAACTGCGGGCAGGAACAAAATATCCCGACCGAAATCGTGCTGCTCAATCGGGCGGTGAACGCGCTTGATCAGGATGACAAACTCATCGACCTATTTTATCAGGTCATGATCCGCTATTCCCTCGAGCAGCATTTGGACATGTCGGGAAAGCTGGAAGCCGACGCAATGCTCGAACGAATGAAAAAGGATCGTCGAGAAATCGTGAACGACATATCGATGTTCCTGAAGAACGCGCGCTGAAATCTTTTCCAGCCCCGCCGAGCGCGGGGCTTTTCTTTGTCCTCCCGCCTTATCCCCGTTCAAGCTCCGTCGTCGCGCAGCGGCTACCATCGTCATCATGAAGACGAGAACGCGAGAGCTTGCGAGACCCGGAATCTACGGAACCGTCGACGACCCGAAGGTCGTGTCCGAACGCGAGCTCCGCGAGATTGCCGAGACCTTCCCCGAAATCGGCCGCGCGCCGGTATCGCTCAACGGGCATTGGCTCGACCCCTCCAAGCCGCGATTGGGGAACGTGACGGCCGTCTCGTTCGACGACGCTACCAAGACGCTCATCGGAACGATCGAGGAGCAGGACGCGCTCGCCGACGCCGTGGACGAGGGATTCTTCCCCGACGTATCCATCGGCGGAAAGCGGCGCGCCTCCGACGGGAAGATGTACCTGCACCATCTGGCCTACCTGGGCGAGGAGCCTCCCGCCGTCAAGAACCTCGTCTCCGACATCCTCGGATCGCTCTCAGTCTCCGCGGAGGACGAGGACGGCATCGCCGCGTCCGACCGGGCGTCCGTCGTGATGATCCCTTCCCTCAAGTCGCCGCGCCTGCTCCTCAGCGATCCGGCCGGAACCAACAACGGAAACGGCGCCGGCGAATCCGGCGACAAAAAGCCCAAGGAGGCAAAACCCATGCCCAAGACCCTCGAGGAAGTTCAGGCGGAGCTCACCGCTTCGAACGAAGAGAACGCCCGCTTCAAGAAGCAGCTCGGCGATCTGGCGAAGAAGTACCCGGACGCCGGCATTCAGCTGTCCGACTCCGCCGATCCCCGCGTCGATTCGCTCGTCCGGCAGATCCGCGAAGGAAAGAAATCCGAGCTGCTCCGCGCCGCGTCCGGCAAGGTCCCCAAGGACAAGCAGGATCTCGTCGTCGCGCTGGCCGACAGCTTCACCACCGGCGAGACCATCGAGCTCTCGGACGGCGACAAGAAAGTTTCGCGGTCGCAGTTCGATGTTCTCACCGACTTGCTCGCGGCCATTCCGAAGATGGTCGATCCGGGGCAGCTGGCCCTTTCGGACGGAGACGACGGCGAAGGCCGCGCGCCCGTGAAGCCCGTATCTGTTCCCTTCTCCAAGGCGTAACGGTTCCATAGGAGCAATCGATGAACGGAAAAATCCTTGACGTGAGCCACGACGAAGTATCCGTCGCCTCTCCGACCCATCCCTGCGTCTTCAAGACCCTGGAAGCGCTGGCCGACCAGGACGTGCTTCCGGCCGGCATGCTCTACGCCCGCGACGCCGACGGCAAGGTCATCCCCTACGTCCGCGACGGAGAAGCGCCGACGAACGCGCTCAAGGGCGTCCTCTCCAAATCGGTCGACACCGCCGAGGACGACGCCGCGATCGGCATCATCCACGGAACGGTCAATTCCGAAATGCTCAAGTACGGCATCGCCGGCGCGGCGGTCACCACGGCCGACCTGGTAGCGCTCGAAGCCATCACCGTCTATCCGCAGTGACGCGGACAGGAATCTAAGGACATAGGAGCCACCAATGGATAGCACAGCCCTTATCAGGAATTTGTTCTCCCGCGACTCGATCCTCGAGATGATCGGCCGCCTCCCGAATCTCCGCAATCCCGCGCTCGACCTCCTGTACCCGGAAGGAAGCCGGCGCAATCATCCGCTGCCGGTCATCTCCTGGCGCGACCTGGTGCCGCAGTCCGGCAACATACCGCTCGTGAAGCGCGGCGGCCAGTCCTACAAGCTCGCCGAAGGCTCCTCCCTCTCGGCTATCGAGCCCCAGCCGGTCAACCCGTCGTCTTTCCTTGACGCCGTGGACATGAACAACCTGCTCATGTTCGAAGGTCGCCCCGACGGACGGGTGAATCAGCAGACGCTCATCCAGAACCGCATCGCCAGCCTCATGCGGCGCTGCCGCGACACGGCACAGGCGCTGGCCATCCAGTCAGTCTCCGGCGGGATCGACTACGACTTGCGCGGCCCCGACG